>JAWOGN010000010.1:0-35869 GCA_046496815.1 Desulfatiglandaceae bacterium | reverse complement strand
TGCAACGCCATCGTGGCGCGCTGTGACGGCGAGGCCCGGGCGGCGGCGGATGCGGTCGATAGCGCCCTGGCGGCGGGGCAGGACCCCGGGCCGCTGGCCGGGGCGCCCCCACACGCGATCTGCCAGGAATTGCGCCTGCCTTATGGCGTCCGAGCCTGTGGACGTCCTGTTCATGCTGAATATTATTCGGTAGCCGTCCCCATAATTCTCAAACGGCCTGTTGGCGCCGGAGCCGATGTCTATGCTTATTTCGTCGTATCCTGTGGGCCGGCAGATCCCCCCTGACGCCGCACCCGCTCCCACGGAACTGCGGGATGGATGGGACGTCACCCTCGAATATGAGAGCGAGGGTAAAGGCCCGCATTTGATCGATTTGAGCCACAGTGCGAAATGGGATGTGCAAGATATCGATCTTTCGCAATTTCGACCCTGGGGCCTGAGCATACCGGAAACCCCGGGGCAGTGTGCGTTTCAAAACGGTATTCTCATCAACCGGATGAATCGAACCCAGGCAGCCTGTTGGCATCTTTGCGAGACGAGTCCGCAAGTCCCGGGGGAGTCCGCATATACGGAGACAACCGACGCCACGTTGCTTTTAGCGATTTTGGGGAAGCACGTATTTTCCGTTATGGAAAAGGTAAGCGCTCTGGATTTTTTTTCTCCCAAGCGAAAGGCGCCATTCTTGCTTCAAGGTCCAATTCTGCATGTCCCCTGCCAGGTCGTATGCGCGGCGAAAGAGGATGAAGGCGCTGCCGTTCTTTTCACCTGTTCCAGGGGGTACGGGGAGAGTATGACCGAAGGGATCCTTAGCGCAGGCGCTGAATGGGGACTCCGTCCGGCCGGTGAAAACGTCGTGACTCATTGGCTAGCGGGGAAATCCACATAGAGACCGCATCCCTGCCGGTGTGGGTCCAGCATCCAGGGATCAGCCCCCTTCCCCTTCACAAGATTTCTCGGGGGCGGCTTTTCCGAACGTAAGCAGACCTACTTGTTTTCGGCGGCTGCCTTTTTTGCCTCTCGTTCTTCGGCGGCCTTCAGAATCTCGGCGATTCTTTGTTTTGGCGCCTCCGGGACCTTTGATATGGGTCCTTCGAAATTCGCGATGATCTCTCGTGTCTTGTCAATCACCCTGTCCCGCATGGTTTTTGTGCCCTGCTGTTCCCACTCCTCGTAACTTTGACGATCCATGAGCGTTGGTTTCCAATGAGATGGGAGGTGCTTTTTGGTATGATCCAAGTCGAGATAATTGCCGCCCGGGCCGACACTGCAAATTTCCTCTACGGCCAGGGTGTCCTCATTGACTTCGATACCTTTTGCCACCGCATGGCTCATCCCGATTTGCTCATCCGCCATGACGAGCTGTAGGACCGATCCCGTCATTCCAGATTCAAAGTACCCCACATCGTGGATGAAATTTGCACCGCTGAGCATAGCGGAGTGGATTGAGGTGGCGGATTCAATCGCGCCCTGTGGGTCCAAAATCTTCGTGTCGGTGCATCCCGCGGTGGAGAACATGGGCAAGCCTACGTATTGGGCCATTTCAGTAAGGGCGGCACTCAACAGACTCAATTCAGGTGCACCGTATGAATATACGGAATATTGCATGTCGAGAATGGACTGGACGCCACCGATAATTACACAGGTTCCGGGATTGATGAGTTGAGAGACGATGACACCCAGCATGGACTCCGAAAACGCGCATACGAGCTGGCCGGCATGGGTCGCCGGGACTGTGCCGCCGCCGATGCAGCAAGGGGTGTACACTTGAGGGATACGATGTTTTGCGCAGTACATCGCTTTGTCCATCGCATGGAAGTCGCTTTGAAGCGGCGAGATGGGTTCTCCATAAAACACATAATTCGGACACGCTTTGAATTTGTCTTCCCCACCTGCCATAGCGATGGCGATGTGATGAATGTCTCGGCATGTTTCAGTTGAGTAGGACCAGGACAGAATGGGTTTGGTCGTGTTCTGGATCATTTCTGCAAATTCGTACGCATCCGCCAGGGATATCGTCACATCACTAATGGTGCCGAGGGACTGAACAAATTCGATGTTTGGAAGGGCCTCACACACACGCGCGACCAGTGAAGCATCCCTCTTGAGGTACTTGCGCCTTTCGAGCGTATCGGGATCGGTGAAGTTGGGAGGGGTGGGCCCGGGACCGAACAGGACCTGGTTTTTCTCGATACGCGTTTTTCTGGAGCCGTCCCAGCTTTGAACAACGGTGACGGGTGGAACGGTGGAGAGTGCATCCATGACAAGGTTTTGAGGTATTTTGACGGACACACCGTCAACCAAGGCACCGTGCTCTCTGAGCAGCGCACGGGCTTCCTCGTGATGAAGGTGGACCCCCGTATTTCGCAGGGTTTCGACCATTCCTTCAAAGATTCTTTTTTTCTGGTCCTCTGAAAGGATGGAAAACCGAGCAGTTTGATTGACCCTTTGGTTGGTTTGTGCGCTCATCAGGAAGCCTCCTTCTTGTCTGCCAGATCGATGATTTTTTTCATTTCCTTATGTATGGCCTCATCCAGCGGCTCGGGCTCATGCGTTTCCAGTATCCGATCTACTGCCGGCTCCAGGCGAGCATTATAATTTTTGCTGCCGGCGTTCGTCCATGTTTCCCAGTTCGAACGGTCTATGATTGTCGGTCGAAACCACTCCTTCCAGTGGTCATATGTATGGTCGTGGCTGATGAACTCTCCGCCTGGACCCACTTCCTGGAGTATGTCCAATGCCAAATTTTCTTCGTCCACTTTTATCCCTTTACCGATCTGCTGAATCATCCCGATAATTTCGTCGCACATGACAATGCCGGACAGTGATCCGACCAGACCGCCGTTGATACAGCCGGCATGGTGGACCAGGTTACAACCCGCCATGAACGTGTTGTAGATGCTCATGACAGCTTCCGAGGCCGCCTGTTCATCCACCGCTTTGGAGTCGGAACATCCCCCCGGAGCCGAACTCAAGAGTCCCAACCATTTATAAACTTCGGTGCTTGCAACCGAGGTCAGGTGAAGTTCCGGCGCCCCGTAATAAAGGGTTGCCTTCTCAGGGTCCATGACGGTCTGGAGACCCCCGAGTATCAGTGGCAACCCGGGCTTTTTCAGGTAGCACAAGACCACGGTCAAAAGCGCATCCGCCAGCGTCTGCACAAGCACTCCTGCAAGGCTGGCAGGTGCGGTCAAACCGAGACCCGCACATGGCGCGTATAGGGTCGGGATGCCTTTTTCCGCCGCGAAAATCAGTTTGTCCACCGTCTCCTTGCTCAGCATCAGCGGCCTATCCGATTGGACATAGGTTGCGAAAAGGGGGCTCAAACGGAACTCGTTTTCGCCGCCCCTGATCAGGCAACTCATCTCCCATTGATCCTTTAGGCCCTCAGCGCCTTGATTGGAAACCACCAGTGGCTTTCCGGTGTTCTTAATCATGGCAAAAAACTGGTGCCGGTCTGATGTTTTGGGCTCCGGTGAATCCGAGACCAAACCGTGAGACATACAAAAATCGAGCCTTGTCAAATAATCCA
Organism: Desulfatiglandaceae bacterium; assembly: GCA_046496815.1. Classification (GTDB taxonomy): domain Bacteria; phylum Desulfobacterota; class DSM-4660; order Desulfatiglandales; family Desulfatiglandaceae; genus JAWOGN01. The sequence goes on along the minus strand of JAWOGN010000010.1, from coordinate 32,340 downwards.
CGACTCGGCTCGCGGCCGCCACGTCATTAAAGGTCGACTTGCGACGCTTTCCTGTCTTCCTGTCGTACACAAATGGAGCGTCTGGGCCGGTTCCAAAGGAGACATGGTTTTTTTGGACTTTGACCGAACGTTTCCCGTTTCGACCCGTCAAGGTGGTCTTGGTCGGACAACTCCGAAGCGCCTGCTCTACCAGAGAGGTCGGAATTCTCACACGGTTTTCTTCGGTCACCACAGCGTCGCTTTTTCGAAACAAGTCAAGGACTTCTGCATGAAAAACTCTTCCCCCGGAGATCTCAAGGACATCTAACGCCCCGAAATAGATCCGCGCTATCTGATCCTCAGTGAGGACCTGAAACATCGGGGTCTCGTTTGCCGATTGATTCGATTTTATTTTCATTGGCGCCTCCTATTGGCTAAATCAACTGGGTGTGAATGCGTCTGTTCCCATTAACCGGAAGATGATCTTATACTCGGGAAAGTAGCTCCTTGCCCTTGTCAACCGCGATCGCCGCGTTGGAAGCATACTGATCGGCTCCGATTTCCTTGCCGAAGGCCTCGGTAACGGGTGCCCCGCCGATCATTATCTTCACCTTGTCGCGGAGCCCTGCCTCTTTCATCGCATCAATCGTCTCGGCCATCTTCGGCATGGTTGTTGTCAAGAGTGCCGACAACCCGACAATGCCGGGATTGTGCGCTTTCACGGCCTCAATAAACGTCTGCGCTTCCACATCAATTCCCAAATCAATCACCTTAAAGCCGGCGCCCTCGAACATCATCCCCACCAGATTTTTTCCAATGTCATGCAGGTCACCCTTTACGGTGCCGATGACGATCGTGCCGGTATTCGCTGTGCCGCTCTCGGCCAAGAGCGGCCGCAACACTTCCATGGCATTGTTCATGGCCTTTGCACATCGTAACACCTCAGGTATGAACATTTCAGAGGCCTTGAATCGCTGCCCCACAACATCCATTCCGGCAAGGAGTCCCTTTTCCAGGACCTCCTCGGCCTCGATGCCACGATCCAAGGCATCTTTTGTAAGGTTCACGACCGCTTCAATTTTGCCTTCGATCAAATTCTCAGCGAGATTCCCGAATATCTCCGACATCATCATTCCTCCTTTTTAAAAGATTCGTCTGGAAGGGCGTTACAGGTCTCGGTAAATACCCTGTTGTTTTGCTCACGAGTTCTTTCAAAAATCTAAATTGATACCTCTTTTTTTATTTCCAATCGTATAGTTGAAGTACTCATTTTTGTCAATGGCGTTGCCTGTCGGTCACCCAGCGGTCTAGGGATGTGTGGTCTTTTGATCATATGAGTGATCTGTGTCGGCTTGGTAGACCATAGCAAAAATTGAAAATGGACTCAGAACTCGAATCTCTTCGCCCGGTATGCCTGCAAATAACTACCACAGTAATCGTCCTTCCCGGCCAGGGCTTCCGCGGCAACGATGGCCGCCATCATCCGCTTGTCGAGAGGATCCACGATGGCGCCGTCGAGACCTTTTGTGATGGCCATCACCATAAACGTCCGGTTTAAAAACTTCCGCTCCGGAAGGCCGTAAGATACATTTGAAAGTCCGCAGATCGTATGTACGCCTTTGAATTGGGTCATGATGACGTCGATGGCGTTTAAAAACTCAACCCCAAAGGTGCCGTCGGTGGAAATGGGTTGTACGAGCGGGTCCACATAGATATTATCCAGGTCCACATTGTTTTTAACCAGAGCGTTGATCAGTTCCTCTGCGATGACAATTCTTTCCTCGGCAGTCCTCGGCATACCCGTGTCACTCATACACAAGGCCACGACTTTGCAATCCGTACCGGAGACAATCGGAAGCAAGGTGTCGTAGCGTTCTTTTTCCAAAGATATGGAGTTGATCATGGCCGTTCCCTTGTGAACCGAAAGCGCGCCTTCGATGGCTTTCGGATCGGGACTGTCGATACAGCAGGATACATCCGATGCTTCCTGAACCGTGGTAACAAGCCATTTCAGATATTCGGTTTCTTTTCCTACAAAAACACCCGCGTTCACATCGATGAGGTTCGCCCCGCTTTCTTGCTGATCTATGGCGATTTTCTGTATGGCCTCCCTGTCTTTTCTCTCGATGAATGCGGCGACTTTTTTGCGGCTTGCATTAATCAGTTCTCCCACAATAATCATATCCATCCTCCTCTGTTAACCCCTGTTGGCGTCCTTGGTCCCAATGACTTTATCCGTCGTACCCACAGATCATAATATTCTCTTACCACCCCGCAAGTTTTTTTGTCCACCATAAAAGGAAAAAAACGGGGGAACCGAAAACGTGTATCGCTTTTTAAACCTGGAAAGAAAGGGATATCAGCGCGCGCACACTTTTTTTTATGGGTGTGCCATAGCGTTGCGGCAGGGCAGGGCAAGCACGGCAAGGTCAGTACGGTTTAAACCGCTCGTTGGTTGTGCGGTCGCCCGAGGTCGTCAATTTTTTAGAGAAAAGATGCGATGGTGTAACGCGGACTGCTGCACTGTGTTGAAGGTTGCTATTGCGCCGCCACGCCGGGTCGACCCACTGCTGTAAAGCGGAGCGCCGTCTGCAAGTAGATTTCATCTGCACCACCCTTGTCTAACCTCACACGTCGGTCCTCTCGGGCCATCCTCACCTCAACCTGTTCTGCGCCTGCCCGTCGCGCGAGCGCTTCGGCGTAAGGGGGTATCGCTTGATTTGCGTAACGCACAGCTTCCTCCAGATCTTCGAAATCGCGCACGCCATCCGGCAGATACAGACGAAACCGGCCGGCGCTGTTCAGGGGGCTGATGAGAGCCCGCACGTGTTGTATGACACCGCCGGCCACCGCTCCCACCGCATTTGCGACTTCGGCCTTGGCAGGGATGAGTAACTCCGTATGAAGTCTCGCAGCGGCGCGCGGCATATAGGCATTTACAGGCGCGCCGACGGCCACCAAGGGTCGTTTCAGTTCCAGGTTACATCCCAGATCCCCATGATTCTCATCAGCGAGGGCCCGCTCCATCAGCGAAGCCGCCGTAGGCTCCTTTTCCCATTCGGGAAGACCACTTCCCGCTTCCAGTATCTTGCTGACCAACTCTTTTACCACCTGGTTGGATACGCACCGAATGACTTTTTCACAGAATGCGTTTGTCGACAGGTTGCATTGGGAGGCCAACAACTCTGCACCCAGTCGGGACGCTTCTCCATTCCATTGCCGGATCGAGCCCAATGCGTGCAGAGCGTCCGTCGGTGTGAAAGCGGCACGTTGCACCAGGCGCCTTTTCTCCAGACTCTCGATACGCTGCCAAAACATCCAATCGTCGCGTATCTCACTGGACGATAGGGCCAACGGCTTCCGCATTGCGCGAGACAGCAATGCCATGTCTCTGTCTGAGAGTTGCCGGGAGGGGTGTCTCCATGGAATGAGAAATTGGGTGACCGGGTTTTCCCCAAACGGCTGCAAAACAGGGCGGCGTAGTTTTTTCAACACATCGGGATGCCTGTCTGCCAATACGCACAGCGGCACGACGCGCCGAGGCCCGACCCGCAGTTGTCCTTCACGGCCCAATCGCACATGGCTGTCACCGCCGAGTCCCGCCGTGTGGACATCCACCGCCTCGACCATGGTTCGCGTACCACCGACCCGGGCCCCGTCCGGGTTGAGAATGGGTCGGCCATTGCGAAGTGCCATAATATCAGTGGTCGTCCCCCCCATGTCCACGACCCAAACATCGCGCCGTCCCGTCAGATTCAGTGCCCCCACAGCGCTTGCCGCAGGTCCGGACAAAATGGTCTCGATAGGGCGCTGTATGGCCCAGTCTGCTCGTACAAGTGAACCATCTCCCTTGACCACCATCAATGGGGCGGTAATGCGAAGTTCCTCGAGTGTTTGGCCCACCCTGGCGATAAGCTCTTGCAACAGCGAGATGAGTTGGGCATTGAGTGCCACCGTTGTGGCCCTGCGTACGGCGTTGAGACGACCGGTCAGTTCGTGACCGCAGGTTACCGGCAGGCCGGTCAGATTTTCCACCAAAACCCGCGTCCTCAGCTCGTGATCCGGGTTGCGTACCCCGAAGTAGCCGGATACCGCAAACGCTTCCACTTTACTGTGTCGCGCCAGAATAGCCTGCCGGGCTGCGTCCTCATCCAGAGGCGCTACCTCATTGCCTTGAATGTCGTGTCCACCGCGAAGATAAACAACGTCATCGGTAACCAGGTGCTGATGGAAGTTGTACTGCCGCATCAGATTCTCATCGTAACCGATCAGCAACAGGCAAACATATCCACCGTATCCCTCGGCGATCGCGTTTGTTGCGAGGGTCGTCGACAATGAGACCATATTCAATTCATGCTGAGGAAAAGGTTTTCCGTCTGCGCTGAGTACCGCTGCGATGGCATTTCTGATACCGACAGAAAGATCATCATGCGTGGTTAGCGCTTTGGCTGATGCCAGGACCTCACCCGTGGTTTGGTTGACCAGAGCCGCATCGGTGTACGTCCCGCCGGTGTCAATCCCCAAGGAAACGTTCATGATTTAACGCCTCGGATTTTCTATATGTTACTGAAATTAATAGGGACTATTGAGGCATTCATTCCTGAGGAATGTTTTGCTCCTTGTGATACAAAATGCGCTCGAGCTCTCGATAGGTAAAAAAAGGATCATCATTTCTCAGATACGGGAGCAGAATTCTTTTCTTCCTGAGCAGCTCCTTGGAGATTTCTCCGGAAATTTCATCCGGCTTGTAGAGGGCGGCCTTTGCGATCTGTTGGCCGTAAGGATTGATGATTTCGCTGCCGCCCCAGAAGCGGAAGCTCGTTTGATCCGATTCCGACCCAGCGGCTTCATCGGCTGCGGCACACCTCCGATCTTCCCAGGATTCATGGCCGACACGGTTGGCACAGATGTTGTAGATACCAAAGACACGGGAATAGAACTTGTTGATAATTCCCCAACTTTCAATGTTGGAGAATTCAGTGCCCATGGAACCCTGGGAGGAGTTGTAAATCGTGATAAAGGCGTCCGCCTTCTGGCATACCCCGAGGTACGGTAAAGACGGGTGCCACAAGTCGTTGCAGATCATCACGGCCATCACAAAGCCGTGGAGCCTGAAAACAGGGATTCGCTTTCCATGAGAAAAGAATTTTCGCTCCTCAAAAACACCGTAATTGGGGAGATTCAGTTTGCGGTAGGCAAAAAGCGCTTTTCCATCGACCGCTACCAGCGCGGCGTTGTAAAAGTTCATGGAACGGGACTCTTCAATAAAACCGACGACGGCCGCGGTTCCTTCGGTCGCGGCGGCCAATCGCAGTATTTCCGGCGAATCCATTCTGAGGGCCACTTCGTGGTACCGATGCCTGACAAAATATCCTGTCAGTGCCAATTCCGGAAAGACGATCAGATCGGCGCCTTTTTCTTGAACTTCCCGAATCTTGGTGATTACGACGTCCACATTGGCAGCAACGTCAAACAGGGCGGGGTCTGTTTGAACGACAGAAACTCTCATTGCTTTATCCTTTCCTAAAGTAAGATCTCATATTTCTCACGAATGAGTCTGTCCAGATCAGCCGGGATATATGACTTCTCTTCATTTTTCAGCATTTTTTTTGCCATCTCCCGAGCGCGTGTCCGCGCATCTTTGGAGCCTTCCGCAGTCCATTTGTCTCGGCCTTTACGGTCCGTCAAACCATTCCCATTAAAGAACTCCGTTCGCATGTGCTCCAGGGTGTGGGTGGAAGTCATAAAATTCCCTCCCGGCCCGACTGAGTCGATGACATCCAAAGCCAGGTGCTCCGGATCAACATCGATACCCTTGAGAACTCTGGAGCACATCCCAATGATTTCGTCATCCATCACGAATTGTTCATATGCCACGCTCAGCATCGATTCCAACATTCCTGCCGCATGGTGGATGTAATTGGAACCTCCCATTGCCGCGAGCAATGTCGTGATGCCTTTTTCCCAACCCGCTTGCGTATCCGGCACCTTCGCGTCCGTCAGCCCGGATGAATTGTAGTTGGGGACCTTGATAAATTCAGCCAACTGATGAATCGCCGCATTCATCATCCCGCACTCTACGCCTCCTCCCAGGTAGCCCATTGTGGAAAGATTGGCCATGCCCGGAATGCCGCCATACAACAGGGGAGCCCCCGGTTTTGTCAACTGACAGATCGTGATTCCGGCAAGTTGTTCGGCATGAATCTGCGCAAGCGTCCCCGCCATCGTAACCGGTGAGGTTGACCCCGCCATCGGCGCGCAGGAGAGTGCCACCGGAATCCGGTTGCGAACTGCTTCCTGCATGATGAGCGTTGTTTGGGTGTCCAGTTTCAGGGGGCTGATGGCAAAACTGGTAATCACTGAAATACCGGGGCGTTCCCTCAGCCTCTCCGATCCGCCCGCCACCATCGTCGTCAAGTCCAAGACCTTGTAAAAATTGCTTACATCATTTACGCCTGCCATGACGTGTTTGCCGGTGGCTTTCATGCAGGCATAAAAGACATTCACATCATAGGCCGCGCCGGGAATGTCCGTCGGTATGCAGGGTCGTAAGAAGAAACGGATGTTGTCCAATTGATCTACCAGCCTTCCAAGCTGATACAGGTCTTCCAGGGTGCTGGGCCGAGCCTCTCCGGTTTCAAGGTCAAGGACTTTGATGGCGGCGCCACCTGTACCCAGATGAACGTGATGTTGGGTAAGATCCAGATCATTCTTCCCATCCCGGCTGTAGAGAACCACCCGCTCGGGTGCTTGGGCGGCTTTTTCCGAAACCAGACGGCTGGGAAAAAAAAGACGCGAGCGCTCTCGATCCCATGTGACACCTGCTTTTTCCAGCATTTCCAGGGTTTCATCGAGACCGGATTCATACCCAAATCCTGTCCTTTCCAAAATGTTCAGGGCCGCCTTGTGGATGATTTGAAGCTGCTCCGACGAAAGCGGTTGATATTGGCCGCCTGAAAGAAATTTACCTGCCATGTGAGTCTCCTTTTCTGATATCCGCTGTTTTCTGTCTAAGCGTCGTAACTTTGAAGTTTGCGCTTGCGTATCGGGCTACTCAGGGAATTCACGTCCGCCGCTGTGCCGCTTCCTTCTCACTGCTTCGTTTTATTCGCTGTAATGTGGAAAGGACTTTATCCGGCAGGGGCGGCACCTCGTGATTTTCAATAATATCTTCGAGTTTTTCCTGAATTCGACGGCCCATATCTTTGCTCCCCTCCTTTTCCCAGGTAACGTAGGGCTGACGTGTCAAGAGCTCGGAGCGCCACAGTTCTCTTCTGAGGTGTCTAACGGTGTGGGGTTGTTGAAGGAAGTGTCCTCCGGGTCCCACGGCTTCAATAATTTCTCGGGCAATGGTTTCTCTGTTGACCTCGATGCCGCTGATGAAGCGTTTGGTCCAACCGATCGCCTCGTTGCCCAGGACGAGTTGAGCTGTGGAGCAGACCATGGCCATATCCATGTAACCGACGTCATGGATCAAATTCAGCCCGGCCAGCCCTTGAGCAAGGATTGAAAGCGCGCTCTCCATGCCGGCCTGGGCGTCTAGGACCTTGGCGTCGGTGCAGCCCGCATACCCCCAAGTAGGCAGTCCAAAAGACCGGGCCACCTCCGCTTGAGCGGAAATTCCCAAGCTCATTTCAGGATACCCGACTCCGAACAATCCGGTGGCCATGTCCAAGACCTGAACGTTGCCGCTGAGGCAGCAGGGGCACCCCGGTTTTCGCAGCTGGCACAGCACGAGGCACATGAGGGCTTCTGCGGTGATTTGGGTCACGGTCCCGGCCAGCGTAATCGGACCGGTTGCGCCCAACGATACGGCCGGTCCCGGGACTTGCGGCATAAAAAGATCAGCGGCAATGAAAAGGCGCTCAACCACATCTTCAGGTTGGACCAGCGGTGAGATGGGTTCCGGGTAGAGCAAAACAAAGGGCCGGTCACGCAGATTATCGAGTCCCCCCGCGACCTCGGCGGCCATCTCGAAGACCCGCTCGGTTCCGTGAGGGGAATACCCGATAAACACAATCGGCTTTCCGGTATGGGTTACCAGCGCCTCAAACTCATGGACATCTGCGGCCAGGGGCGGAACGTCCTGAGATGAGCCCATGGGCATGACCCAGTCGATATTTTCAAGCGCGTCCGCCACCTTTGCGCCCACAGCGATATCCGCCACGCGCGTGGGATGGATTTCGCCGGTCAGCGCGTCTTTGGTGTTCGGGCTCGCCGTGGAGGTGCCGTAATAGCTTTTGCGGCCTTCCACCTCCAGGGCGCGATTGCCATCTCTGTCAAAAATCGTCCATCCTTTTGGTGCAGTGCGGACGCATTCCTCGACGATGAATTCGGGAACCTTGACCAATGCATCCGTTACGATGGCGCCGGCCTGCTTGAGCATCTTTCGAGCCCCTGGATGAAGGACCTTGAACCCGACGTTTTGCATCACGTCGAACGCTGCCCGCCTGATTTCCCATATCTGGTCGTCGCTCAGAATCTTCAAATATACGGATCTTTTCTCCATCGCGCCTGAGTTTATCATGTCAGCACCTCTCTGCGGGATTTAAGCGGCATCGGGCAGTGTCATAATGCGGTATGGGTTTGCGATGAGCAATCTGCAGTTTCCCGGGGTTTTTCGGAGACCCAATCCCCATCCTCGTTTTATCGGGAAAGCTGCCACACGAATCTTTGCGTGTCAACCAAAGAACTCGGGCAGGTGAATTTCACTCATATAGTGTACTTTAACCGAATCTCGCAAAATCCTCCTTTACGAAAAGGGATTTTAAAAAGGGATTTTGTCGGTTTGCGTGCAGGCGTCATAGAATATGCGGAAGGGCCTTGACAGATGATTCTCAATCAGTTTTAATAAAAAGTTAGTAAATGCTGAGCAGGACAGGCAAGCTTGGAAACATCACCTTTAAACCGGAAGTCATTAAGAAGGCAGCATACGTTATCTGTAAAAGAAAAACAAAACCTCAATATTTTCAAACCGAAATTTTGATCGGTGATGTGTGTTCATTTTCATTTTGCTTAAATGATAATGAATTGGGCTCGTGCCTCCAGCTAGGGTAGCGGAGGCATTTTTTTGATAACCGGAGAACTGAAAGGAGGAACCCGAAATGAAGAAAGACGAAAAAGTGCACCCGGCTGTTCACGAACTTAAGGAGGACTTGGATAAGGGTAAACTGAGCCGGCGTGAGTTTTTGAGGTACGCCACATTGCTCGGCATGTCGGCGGCGGCAGCCGGCCAAATGATAGGCGTCACCTGGCCAAGAAAAGTTTTCGCCGCAAACATTCAGCGTGGCGGCATTCTTAAAGTTTCCCAGCAGGTCCAAAAAATCGACCATCCTGCTCGGTACTCATGGCTGATGCCTTCTAATTCTATGCGGATGGTGTTCGAGTACATGACGCTGACCGGCCCGGACAATGTCACCCATCCCTATCTGTGCGAGAGTTGGTCTGCCAGCGAAGATCTGAAGACATGGACATGGAACGTGCGCAAAGGGGTCAAGTTCAACAACGGCGACCCCTTTACGGCCGATGACTGTATCTTCACCATGCAACAGTGGTTGAATCAGGATGTGAAATCCTCCCTCCTTGGTCTTGTGGGCGCCTACCTGGATCCCACAGGCATCGAGAAGGTCAACGACCACCAGTTCAAACTCCATCTCAAACGGCCTGAGATTTCGCTTCCCGAGGACTTTTTTCAATACACGGCCCAGGTTCTAAACCACCGCACCTTCGAGGGCGATATGAAGAAAGCCCCTCACGGCACCGGCCCTTTTACACTGGAAACCTATGAGGAAGGTGAGATCTGTGTGGTCAAACGCCGCAAGGACTACTGGCAGAAAGGATTTGACGGTAAGCCGCTCCCCTACATCGATGAGATTCGCTTTATCGATATGGGCGGCGAGCTATCCCCGCAGATTGCGGCCCTTAAATCCGCAGAGATCGATTTGGTGGACGCCTCCGACAATCCAGGCCCCCAGATTATGAAGGCGGTTCAGAATGATAAGCATATCAACGTGCTTCCTGTTGCGACAGGAACGACCCGGGTGCTCCGCATGCGGGTGGACATGAAACCTTGGAGCGATAACCGGGTCCGCATGGCCCTGAAACTCTGCCAGAACCGGGAAAAGATCCTGGCGCTGGCGTACCAGGGTGAAGGTTTGCAGGGTCAAGACGTGCATGTCTATCCGAAGCACCCCGAGTATTGCAAGAAGCCGGTCCCGGCGTACCAGCCGGACAAGGCCAAGAAGCTCCTGGCCGAGGCCGGGTATGCCGACGGCATTGATGTGAGTATTGCCGTTGGCTCCGAGTGGACCGATGTGGTGCGATATGCCGAGGTACTCAAACAGGATGCGGCGCCGGCCGGCATTCGGATCAACATCCAGACCATGCCCACCAGTCAGTACTGGGAGAGATGGACGGAAGTCGACCTGGGCGTCACTCCCTGGACACATCGTCCTTTGGGAACGCAAATTCTCAAACTGGGTTACACGGCCGACGATCAGGGAGCCCCCGTCGCGTGGAATGAGACGCGGTGGGTGGACAAGGAATTTCTCCAACTGCTTGGCGAGGCCAGCGGGACCCTGGATGTTGAGAAGCGACGCAAAATCTTCTGCAAAATTGAAGAAATCCAAATGAACCGAGGACCCATCGGCATTGCATACTGGATGAACACCTGGATGTGCGCGAACAAGCGGCTCAAAAACATAGAGGCCCATCCGAATTTGATCTTCTTGTTCAATGAAGCCTGGCTGGAAGCCTAACGCAAGCTTTACGGGACACGCTTGGCGGACCGGTGGATTCCGGTCCGTCGATTTCCTGACTCAGGTGGGAAACGCATGGGAAAATTTATTGTTCGGCGTGTATTTCTACTTTTATTGACCATGATACTGGTCTCGATGGCCGTTTTTGTGATTACGGAGGCATCTCCGGGGAACGTGGCTCGCAATATCCTCGGCGCCTTTGTGACACCGGAGCAGGAAGCCTCTTTTCTGGCTCAGCTCGGCCTGGACAAACCGGTCTGGGTTCGTTACCTGTACTGGCTTGTGGGCTCGGACTGGCAGGCTTCGGGCAAGATCGACAGGCCCCTCAAACAAATTTTGACCGAACAAGGCTTTGTGGAATGGTGGGCGGTTCGGGAGGACGGCCGGCTGGTGCGCTGGAAGCTGTCCGGCGACGACCTCATCGCTGAAGTTCGGCAGGAAGACGGCACAAAGACGACGGAAAAAGACAATGACCGCTGGACGACCGATGAACAGGGCGTTTCCATTTTCTGGGGGTTGGACAATGACAACCACGCGGTGAAATGGGAGAAGGGCACCGACCGTAGGGTGTGGACGTTTATCATGGGCTCGGGCTGGAAGGAGACTTCGGGCGGCCCCGTCGAGTATATCCCACTGAAAAAGGGGTTCATTCGGGGGGATCCGGGTATTTCGCTCCGGACGGGTCGACCGGTGGGAAACAGCCTCTATGTGCGTTTACGGAACACCCTGGTGCTTGCCGGTATTGCGTTTGTGATTGTGATGCCGCTGGCGCTGGTTTTGGGTTTGTTGGCCGGGCTCAAAGAGGGGAGCCTTCGGGATAGGGTGTTGTCGGTGGGTGGCATGATGTTTTCCGTCATCCCGGAGTTTGCCACCGGTATTTTTCTGATTTTGATTGTAGCCGTTTGGTGGGGCTTGGTGCCGGGCGCGACCGTATTTGGAGAAGAGGCCCCGTGGAGTCGGCCGGACATGCTGATCTTGCCGGTGTTAACGTTGACCCTCATTGAGTTGGGTTATGTGCTACGCATCACACGGGCCAGCATGGTAGAGGTGATGCGTTCCCCCTATATCCGAACGGCCCATCTGAAGGGCTTGCCTTATTGGCGTATCGTCAGTAAGCATGCCGTCCGAAATGCCCTGATGGCGCCCATTACCGTGATTATGTTGCATGTCAACTGGCTGATGGGCGGCGTCGTGATCGTGGAGGTTGTTTTCGGGTATCCGGGCCTGGGCAAGTATTTGCTGGACTCCGCCCTTTACAAGGACATCAATGCGCTGGAAGCCGGCGCCATGATTCTCGTGATGGTGGCGGTGGGCACCCAGCTGTTTGCAGACATCCTTTATACGTTCCTGAATCCGAGGATCCGATATACCTAATCCCGATGCAAGCCTCGGGCACAACTCAATTCCTGTGCAGTGATCGGCGATCATGGATTCTTCTGGGGCGTGCTCCGTTTTCGGTTGGCTTGAGCGGGGATCTTGGACAGAGATGATTGTTCAGGGGTCACGAAAAGGCAAATTTAAAATCCTTTCGCATGTTGCGGATCACTCACAATCCCAGACTCTAAATACTTCCCGGGGGAGCAGGTATGGCAGTTACTGAAGAAGCAACGTTGGACACGGATGTCGTCGTTCGGACCTCTGTTTTCAGACGAATCTGGGAGGGTTTTTCTGTCCTTTTGTCATCCAGGATTGCCGTAATTGGTTTGGCCATTGTTTTGTTCTGGGTCTTTGTTGCCGTGTTTGCGCCCTTTTTGACACGCTATACCCCTCTGGAACAGGATTGGAAGGCCCCCAACCAGGGACCCTCCGCGGCGCACATACTGGGCACGGATGAACTGGGAAGAGATCTGTGGTCTCGTCTGATTTACGGCGCACGGGTGGTTTTGGTCATCCTACCCATGTCCGAGAGATTTTGGATACCGGGAGGCACCGCTCTCTGGGGCGTTTTTGTCGCCTTGCTGGTGGGCACCACGTTGGGCCTTCTGAGCGGGTACTATGGCGGGTGGATCGACGAGATCGTCATGCGGTTGCTGGACGCAATGATGGCCATACCGATTATTTTGTTATTCCTGATTATCATGACCGCCCTCGGCGCTTCGGCCGTAAACGTCGTCATTGCCATCACGATTGTCGGCACACCGGGGATCGCGCGGTTGGTCCGAAGCCTTGCCCTTGATATTCGCACGCGTGAGTACATTCGTGCTGCTGAGACCCGGGGGGAGAATCCCTGGTACATTATGTTTGTGGAAATTCTTCCGAACGCGCGTGGCCCAATCATTGTGGATGCCATGCTGCGCGTCGGATATGCCATTTTTGCCATGGGTACGCTGGGGTTTTTGGGGTTGGGACTGCCCCCGCCGTCACCGGATTGGGGCAGCATGGTGGCGAAGGGCCGAGAATTTATTCTTCAAGGAAGCCCTTGGGCTGCGCTGTGGCCCTCTCTTGCCATCGCTTCGCTGGTCGTGGGGTTAAACCTTCTGGCCGACGGCTTGCGGGAGGAGTCTATGCGATATCAATGACGCGATTTATCCGTCACCGGGGGCCCTCATCAGTGATTTGAGGAAGTAAGGCATCGAATGGACATGTGACCCATAGAGTTTCAGCAAGCGCCGAAATGAGCAAAGAGGAGTTTATGGAAGCAGGAGCAGTTCTTGAAGTCGAGCATTTGGGCATTGCCTACGAGACGCGCAAAGGGGATGTGGAGGCGGTGCGGGATGTATCCTTTCGTGTCGAAGCCGGAGAGACTGTCGGACTGGTCGGAGAGTCCGGATGCGGAAAAAGCACAATCGCCTACGGCATTGTGAACTTCCTCGGGCCGAATGGTAAAATCGTGGGGGGAAGCGTTCGTTTCCAGGGAGAAGAACTGGTTGGGCGGTCACAGGCAGCGCTCAAGAAGCTCAGAGGCGACCGTATCGCCATGGTTTTTCAGGATCCCATGCAGGCGCTGAATCCCTCCGTGCGACTGGGTGAGCAGCTCAGCGAGGTGCTTACGTTTCACCGGAAAATCAGAGAAGATGAGGCTTGGGAGCGATCTCTTGAGATGCTCAAGCGAGTGAACATGCCCGACCCCGAAGACGTGATGTTCCGTTATTCCCACCAGATTTCGGGCGGCCAGCAGCAGCGGGTGGTCATTGCAATGGCCATGCTCAATAACCCGGCTCTGCTCATCATGGATGAGCCCACGACCGCCTTGGATGTTACGGTCGAGGCCGCAGTTTTGGATTTGATCGAGGAATTGAAAAAGGACTTTCAGGCCGCCAATATTTTTATCACACACAATCTCGGCGTGGTGGCCCGTGTCAGCGATCAGCTCTGTGTTATGTATGCGGGGCAGATGGTCGAGAAGGGGCCGGTCGGAGACATTTTTCGCAATCCATCCCACCCCTATACCATGGGACTTCTGGCTTCCGTGCCGCGTCTTGGGGAAACCAAATCCGGGTGCGTGCTTGAACCCATCCGCGGTCGCGTGCCGCCACCTGCTGAAAGACCCAAAGATGCCTGTATTTTTTCCCCGCGTTGTGATTACGCGACCGACACGTGCCGTGAGGCACTGCCGGGATTTGTGGAAGTGGAGCCGGGGCACGTGGCGCGATGCATCTATGCCCTGGAAATCGATGAGCGAAAGCGAACCCGGAAGAAAAAACCGATTGTTGCGAAGGAACCTGATGCCGATCATGCCGAAAGAAAGGATGAAGACCTCCTCAGCTTTGATAACCTGAAAGTGTATTATCCCCAGCAATCCAGTTCCGTGGTCAGTCTTTTTGGCCTGGGGGAGAAGAAATACGTCAAGGCCGTTGACGATGTGAGCGTGAGGGTTTCAAAGGGCAGAACCCTTGGCGTTGTCGGCGAATCAGGCTGCGGCAAGTCAACGCTTGTGAAGGGCATCATCGGCCTGGAACCTATAACAGGGGGCGAAGTTGAGTTCCTGGGGGTTGACGTGACCGACACCGTGTCCGAACGGGAAACCAATTTGATCAAAGAGATGCAAATGGTATTCCAGAATCCGGATTCAACCCTCAACCCTTCCTACTCAATCGGCAAGCAGATTTCCCGACCCATCAAACGGTTCAAGACCGTACCCAAGGATCAGGTAAAAGGGGAGGTCATCCGTATCCTCAAAGCGGTTCGCCTGGGCGCTCACTATTATGATCGACTGCCGCGTCAGCTCAGCGGCGGCGAAAAACAACGGGTCGGTATCGCCAGGGCTTTGGCAAGCCGACCCGATCTCATCATCTGCGACGAGCCTGTCTCCGCCCTGGATGTTTCCGTACAGGCCGCAGTCATCAATTTGCTTCTGGAGATTCAGGAGATTTACGGCTCCTCCATGATCTTCATCGCCCACGATTTGAGCGTGGTCCGCTATTTTTCTGATGATATTGCCGTCATGTACCTGGGACAGGTTGTGGAAATCGGTCCGGCCGAAGCCATTTACTCCCCGCCCTATCACCCATACACGGAGGCGTTACTTTCTGCAGTCCCCATCCCGGATCCGGATGCGGAACAGAAATCAATTCGGTTGGGCGGCAACGTGCCGAGTGCCCTCAATCCACCTTCCGGTTGCCGTTTTCACACCCGGTGTCCTCGCCGACACGACATGCTGCCCGACGGCGGTAAGATCTGTGAAAGGGAAATTCCCCCCTGGCGTGTCACTGAACAAGGCCACCGGATACTGTGTCACATTCCGTTGGGTGAACTGAAAAAGCTCGCTCCGGTGGTGCACCTCCCCACTTCAGAAGCAGCCTAAAGCACAGAGGACCATTCCTGAAAAGTCGTTTTTCGGCGCATCCCTCCCATTTTTTCAGAAGCGCGAGGATTTCCCAGGTTAATTTGTGTCACTCCGGTGAGTCCCGTTCGGAGGTCCGGCGGGGTCCGGCACCCAGAAGGGTCGGGTAGGTTATTCAGTATGTGCGCTTCGGTTTTCACAGGGGAGAGGATTTTTCCTGAGGCCGTCCGGACCAAGACCCGGGAATATCCAAACGGTGCGCTAAAATCATTTGGCAAACGGCGTGAAGTAGGTTATGAGAGCATCATTTGGCAGGTCTTGTTTTTTTTGAAGGACTGAACGAAAAAAGGCTACTTGTCTATAAGGATTCCTATTTAATTCCCTTGGAACGAAAGAAACAATTCAAATGGATTCAACGGTAAAAAGATTCAGTGCGGGGCCCCTCGAATACCTGACACGGGAGCAGATGTCGGACATTCATTCGGGTGCACTCGAGGTTTTGGAAGATGTGGGAACGACGGTGCATCATGAAGCGGCGGTTCAACTGTTAGAGAGCGGAGGGGCCCATATCCGGGAGGGCAACCGTGTGTTTATCCCGACCGCACTGGTGGAACAAGCGGTGAGCAGCGCGCCGTCCCGCATTACAATCTATGACAGGAACGGCAGCCCCGCTATGTTTCTCGAAGGGAGAAATGTCTACTTCGGAACAGGCTCTGATTGCCCGCATCTTCTCGACAGCTTTACAGGGGCAAGAAGGGAGTTTCTATTGGAGGATGTTCAAGATGCCGTAAAAATCGTTGATGCCCTGCCGAATATTGATTTTACCATGTCTATGGGGCTTGCTGCCGAAATAGAAAAAAAAACACAGTATCAGCATAAGTACTCAAAAATGCTTCGATATTCAAGCAAACCGCAAGTCGTAACCGCAGCGAGCAAAGAAGTCCTAAATGATTTTGTCGACATGGCCGCCGTTGTTTTAGGCGGCCGCGAAGCGGTGAAAAGAAAGCCGATTTTTGTCCTGTACGATGAGCCGACTTCCCCTCTGGTCCACACCCATGAAGCGATGGAAAAGCTTCTCTTCATGGCTGAGAACCGATTGCCCACGAATTATGCGCCGGGCATTATGGCAGGCGCCACAAGCCCGGTAACCATGGCAGGCGCCATCACGCAAGCGACGGCTGAAATTCTGGCGGGGCTTGTCATCCACCAACTGAAGCATCCCGGCGCACCTTTCGTTTTTGGGGGAGGGATGTCACCCATGGACATGCGCAGTATGCAGCCGACATATTCTGCGCCCGAAGCGATGATGACACAAGCGGGTCTCTGTCAAATCGGCCGCTGCCTTTACAATCTGCCCACGTGGGGATTCGGCGGATGCAGTGCCGCCAAGCTTGCGGATGAGCAATCGGTGAATGAGGCGGCCACCTATCTCATGATGTCGGCATGGATGGGGACCAACCTCGTTCATGATGTGGGATACCTGGAGTTTGGATTGACGTATTCTTTCGACTTGCTGGTGATGTGTGACGAATTCATCGGTCAGATAAGACGAATGATGGAAGGAATTCGAGTGGACAGGGAACACCTGGCGGTGGAAGTCATAAAACGGGTTGGAATCGGCGGGCATTTCCTGGGAGACGAGCATACGTTTCGCCATTTTCAAGAAAACTGGCGACCTGGTATTACCGACAGAATGACCTATGAAAAATGGATGAGCGCCGGAGCCACGAGCATGGGAGAGCGGGCCAAATCCAAAGTGAAATATATCCTTGAGAATCACGTGCCCGAGCCCTTGCCGGATGAAAAAATTGCGCAGATAGATGAAATCCTACAAAGGGCGGAAGACAGGATGTGAGGGGGAGGTTTGAAGAATGTCGGGAAAAAAGCTTTTTTTTATGCGGGACCACTGGACGTATAATCCGGATACGGAAACATCGCTGCGTTCGGATGCCCGCTTCGGATTTAACACCCGCGCGCTGCACGCAGGCTTCAATCCGCATGAGAGCACGAACGATTTCAGGTCATTTGTGCCGCCCATCGTCCAGTCCATGACCTATCCCTACGAGGCCTTCGGTAAGATACCGTGCCCGGTATATGGGCGCACAAAGACGCCGACCAATAGCGTTTTGGAGTCTCGCCTGGCTTCGCTGGAAGGCGGGGAGGCTTGTATTACAGCCGGGTCCGGATCGCAGGCGTTGTTCAATCTGATTTTCACAATGGCGAGACCCGGTGACAACATTTTGACCTCACTCAATGTTTTCGGGGAAGGATATAAGCAGGCGGCCACCATTTTTCCCGAAAGATGTCATGTAGATTTCAGATTTGTTTCGGACCCGGTGGACCCCCAGTCCTGGGAAGCGCAGATTGATACCCATACCAAACTCGTTTGGGTGGAAACGCCCAGCAACCCCTGTTTGTTTGTGACCGACATCGGGGCCGTGGCTGAAATTGCCCACAACCATGGTGTGCCGCTGTTGGTAGACAATACAACGGCCACGGCAGCGCTACAAAAACCTTTGGCGCTCGGTGCAGACATGATTTTGTTATCGATTACGAAATTCCTCGCCGGCAATGCCACCGTTCTGGGTGGCGCTGTTGTGGGTCCTGAAGGTCTGGTGGAGGACATCCGGTGGAATACCACGGAGTTTGTCGGTGCCGTTATGCCCCCGTTTGATGCATGGCTGACACTTCAATATCTCGAAACGCTTTCGCTCCGAATGATCCGGCATAGCGACAATGCACAGAAGGTTGCGGCATACCTGAGCGGCCATCCAAGGGTTGAACGTGTCAATTACCCCGGCTTGCTCAGTCACCCACAACATGCACTTTCCTGTCGCCAGATGAAGGCGCACGGCGGTTTGATGTCTTTCGTCGTTCAGGGGGGGATTTCAGGAGCGGCAAAACTGATGAATAGTTTCGCTCTCATTGTCCATGCGGTTACCTTCGGCACCAGTCGAACAATCTGTATGCATCCGCCGACAATCACGCATGAACACATGACGCCGGAGGAACGGGCAATTGCGGGCATCGATGATGGTTTGATTCGTCTCTCGGTGGGACTCGAGGACCCGCAAGACATCATAGCCGATCTGGATCAGGCGCTTGAAAAACTTTAGAACGGCATGCGCGCTTACGAAAGGATGGTGTCCATGCTGACCGGCCTTTGAGAATAAACCTCTCTGGTTTGGTGGGGCTTCGAAAAAGGGCCATCTGCGGGGTCGCATGCATTTTCAGCTTCTTGGAGGCATGTGACAGCGTGGTGTTTTTCCTTGACCTGCGGCCCATTTTTACTTTTCATAGAAGTAGCGTTCAGCGTCTTTTTCTTTTAACGGACAGCTCGGAGGTCTTTCATGAACACCCACTTTGAATACGCGGAGAAACGGCGACATCCCAGAATCCCATGCTTTGTGGCCGTGGAATACGTGGCCCAGGGTCGCGCGTATACAGACTTCATCAGAGATACGAGTCGAGGCGGGATGTTCATTGAAACCTATTGGCCGTTCATGATCGGGGAAAAGCTTTCTCTGACGTTTAACCCGCCGGAAATTAATCGGCCCATAAAGGTTTCAGGTGAAGTTGTCAGAATCAATCCGAAAGGCATTGGTGTGAAGTGCGAATCTACTCCAATCAAATATGAAGGAGAGAGCGAAATAAAAAAACGCAAAACGCTGATCGGGAGAAGAAAACTCAAAAGGCATCGGGTTCGGGAAGGTGTATATGCTCTGATCGATAAAAACACCAGTATTATGGGTGAAGTAAACGAAATCAATAGCAAGGGTCTGTCATTTAACTATCATTTTGATGAGAAATTTGTCCCTGTTTCATCCACAATCGATATCATTTATCTCAATGACGATTTCCGATTGTCTGGAATTCCTTACACGAGGATCACGGACTTAAAAATATCCAAGGCAATCAGACGGTGTAGCATCTTGTTCGGAAATCTCACGGAAAGCCAGTCATCCGAGTTGAGACTCTTCATGAAGAAATATGTCATCAGTCAAACGTGATGGTCTCGTAAGAAGTCATCAAAGCCGTCACCCCGGCGGAAGCAGGAGCCATAAATCATTGTTTTTGCTGGATTCCGGCTTTCGCCGGAATGACACAGAAGTGCGGTTTCCGGTTTTTTTACGAACACATCACATATGATGCACCTTAAAAAAGCGGAAATCAGCAATTTTTCCGTCATTGCAGTCTCGCATCGAGTGGGATAGGGCTGAATACGGGGCGGTGAGTCATGTTAGAACAATAAAAAGGCGAATTCAGGAGGAAGCGATGGTAAGCCTCAAACAAGAGAAGATTACTATTTCCAAAGCGAAGGGTTTAGGATCCAGGATTTCGATGGTAGCCGATGAGTTGAGAAGGAAAAGCGAAAAGCTTGGAAAGTGTAAGACCCGACTGGTCAATTGCGCTGAAGACGGAGAGTCTTTTGAACTTACTTACGAGTTCATCAGTAGTGATTCTTCAATTCATTGAGCTTTTCAGAGGAATGCAATCAGCGTCAGGGGACTGCCCGAGGGAATCCCGGCGTGTAATGAGACCACCGGCCATCTCTGGATTTGTTGAGATGGGGTAGCATTTCATTTTTGGCCATTCGAAAAACGTGACAGCGCCGGCCTTGGTCTAAGCCCGGAGGGCATGATTTGCGAGTGTAGCGTCGCCCAAATCCGAAATCCGAATATCGAAATACGAAATAAATTCGAACAACAAATGTCCGAATGACAAAAACAAAACCGCATTCGTGACATCAGATATGCTTCTTGTTTGGATCATTGCAGTTTTTGTCATTGTGTATTGTTTCGGATTTCGAGTTTCGTGCTTCGAATTTACAGCCGTTTCACTTCCGTAGGCATGGCCGATTGTCTCTGACCCGGCCTTGAGGACCAGGGTTCATAGACTGCACTGAATGTCTCCGAAAACTGCCATAAAAGGGAAAGCGGGCGTGCCACAGACAGAGAACACAGCAAAGCCGGAAGCATCCGCGCCCGCAACAAGCTTGACTAACCGACCACAGAGAAACTGCTATCCGGGTTAATCTCACGTTTGCGTGAATAAAAAGCCAAATTGATGGTGCGCCCGGTAATTTCCATTTTGTACTGGATGGGTTCGGCATCGTGATCGTGGCCGGCTTCGCATCGGGCGATCAATTCGGTCATCATCTTGCCGATCACCGGAGCGTTCTTATACTGGTTGCCACTGGTGCCAATGGCCATATAGTAGCCGTCAAGCTTGGTTTTGTCGTATATGGGAATCCAATCGTCCGAGGCGTCGTAAAGATCGACAATTCCCTGCATCTGGTTGGGGATCGCTAGGCTGGGGACTCTCTTGGCCATGCGGTAAACCTGAGCTTTCCATTGAGCCTCTGTCAGCTCTTGGTTATAGTTGTCCGGATCCACGAATTCCAATGTGTCGCAGTCCGGATCTTCGCTACCGATAAGGATGTGATTGCCTACCTCCGGCCTTGAGTAACAACCGATGTCTCCGTCGGAAGCCATACACCCATCTTTTTCATAGTCAAATCCCTCCGGCGAGGGCACATGGCAAACCTCTTGGCGCATGGCTTTGGTCTTGATGTTCATGTCGTCCTCAACGCCTGCCATCCGGTTGACAATGAATGAGTGAGGCCCGGCAACATTTATAACGATGGGCGCATCAATTTCCTCGCCACTTTGGAGGGTAATTCCTTTGACGCGGTTTCCTTCCTTGCGGATATCGACCACCTCTGCGTTGAATCTGAATTCAGCGCCGTTGGCTTCGGCAGCCCGCTGGACGTTGTGGCAGGATAGCTGGGGATCCGTGACATAGCCTGCCAGCGGCGTAAAAATGGCGCCATCGATCATTTCAGTCGGTTCGTCCCAGAATTTTGGGTCTTCCGGCCGACGGGGAGGCCAGAACTTGCGTGGGTTAAAAACCGGCATCTTTTCCTTTATCCGGTCGGGCGTCAATTCCTCCCACTCAATCTCCAGGTCGGTCAGGTTTCTACATACGTTTTCCAGATACATGTTCCGTTCCGTTTTAAAGACCAGGCATCCGGTATTGATATACTTGGCAAGGCCGCGTTCGTCCTCCACTCCCAGATACTTCTCCCACTCGTTCCAATAGAATGAACCCTCGTAGGCCAAGGCCGCTCCATCCCAAGTCGAGTAGTGGGTTCGAATGACACCACAGGAGTTGGCCGTGGAGCCTTCGCCTGCCGATGACAATTTGTCGACATTCAAGGTTTTGTAGCCCTTCTTGGCCATTTCAAAACTGATACAATCGCCGATGATACCGGCGCCGATGATTATCGCGTCATAATCCTTACGCATCTAACTTCCTCCTTCATGTGGTCTAATGATCAAAAGACTCCCGCTTCGATGGTTCTAAAGATTCTCGATATCTCCATTTGACATTTTTGATTGTTCGATCTCCTCCCAGAGTCCGAGATCCTTCAATCTTTCCTCTCTCGGCCATCCTTCTTCATCCCAACCCATGGCTTTATAGAAAGCCTGTTTCATCGGTTCTATCCATACCTGGGGTTGGGATGGCTCTTCTCCGGGTGTGTAATCCTTTTCAAAAAACATCCCGGGGATGCGGTCGTCGGATCGACCGCCCCCATGCCTATGGTTGAATAACCGTTCCATGGTTGCAATACGCTCCCCGATCAAGAAGAGCATTTTTGCGTTCATAGACCAGCCGGAAAGGTGACTGGTCAATTCGGCCTCTGCTTCAAGGTCAAACGCGTTTATTAGAGACAGGGCAGGCACCTTGCAAAGCCCCAGGCAATCCAAAACGATGTTCGTCAGCATGGCCCGCTTCACCAACGGCGCTTTTCCATCGATGGCGCGAATATCCACGGCCAACGGCGTTTCAAACTCCTCGGCCGCCCTCTCAGGAAGCCATCGATATTCCAGCGACGCATACACATCGTTGAAGTCACCGCCGCGATTTGAGATGGCGTAACCCAATGCGGTCCCCATGATTTCGTATGGATGAAAGCCTGACAGTTCGAGGCCCTTTACATGCGGTGCATATCGTTCCGAACCCCGCCCGAAGACCTCTGCTGCGCGACGGATTCCCTGACTGAGAATGCCTCCCAGCCCGTCTCGACATGCCATTTGTCGAATCAAGGTCTCCATGGCATCGCCGTTTCCCCAAGTCAGGTCAATTCCGCCCGTGTCCGCTTGTGTAAGGATTCCCCGATCATAGAGGTCCATGGCAAAAGCGATGGCACTGCCTGCGGATATATTGTCGAGGCCCAACCGGGAACACAGATTGTCCAGGTAAACCAGGGTTTCCAGATCGCTCAAGCCACACTTGGAACCTAAAGACAACATGGGTTCGAATTCAGGCCGTACGGCGCCGTTTTCTCTGAATCGTTTGCTGTTGAAATCAAGTTCCGCCTTGCAACGGACCGGACATCGATAGCAGCCTCGTGATCGGATGATGTGTTTTTCCAGGCGTGTTCCGTTTATTTCATCCACCGCTTCAAAGTGATTCTGACGGTAATTGCGTGTGGCCAGGATGCCCATATCATCGGCCCATTTTAGGTAACCGGCACCACCATATTTCGAAATAAATTTAAATTCAGGCGAAGCCTTAATTTGTTGTATGTAGCGTTTAATCGCAGAGAGGCCGTTGCGGTGAAAAGCGG
Organism: Desulfatiglandaceae bacterium; assembly: GCA_046496815.1. Taxonomy (GTDB): domain Bacteria; phylum Desulfobacterota; class DSM-4660; order Desulfatiglandales; family Desulfatiglandaceae; genus JAWOGN01. Next base: position 9,248 of record JAWOGN010000010.1, on the reverse strand, counting down.
GGGTTCCCCTCCTTTTCTTCCCGCGGATGACGATGGCCTTCAGGTTCTTTGATCCCATGACGGCACCCATGCCCGTGCGTCCGGCGGCGTGATCGCGGTCGGCGATGATGCAGGCAAACAGAGCCCCGTTTTCGCCTCCGGGACCGATGGCCATGATGTTCAGTTTCGGATCTGCGAGCTCATGCCGGAGGTGTGCTTCCGTTTTCCATGTGTCGAGGCCCCACAGCGGCCCGGCGTCCAGGATTTCAACCGCTTCACCGTCGATGAAAAGATACACGGGTTTCGGCGCACGACCTCTGATAATCAAAGACTGTATGCCGCATGTTCGGAGCTTGGCACCGAAATTTCCGCCTACATTTGAGCTTCCAAGAAGACCGGTGAGGGGAGAGAGCGCATTCACGTGAAGTCTGGAAGAGGCAGGGGCTTGCGTGCCTGTGAGCACGCCGCAGGACATTGCCAGGATATTATCGGGTTCCAGGGGATCGATTCCCTCAGGAATATTGTGATAAAGGAACCACACATTAAAGCCTCGCCCTCCCAGCAGTTTCCAAATCAGTTCCGCAGGGTATGGGGTCAGGGTAAATTTGCCCTCGGTCAAATTAATATCCAAAATTTTGCCGAAAAAAGTCATAATAAACCAAAAAAACGGAACTTAAAAAAAATATCAGTACAAAGCGGTCATTTTTGCCGGGCCACATATAATGGAATACCCGGGCCGTTGGTGTCAAGCCGGAAAATGCGGAGGAATTTCAGCGGGGTTGACAGATATCTTACGGCCTGATATGATGGTTATTATTTAGGCAAATGCCTACAACACACGCAGAATAGGTTTATGACGGGAGTTGGGGACTGCCGCTCTACACTGCTTCCATCGGCCGGGAGGTAGAGATTTTGAAATTTCTTTGAGGGTTTTTATTCGTTGCACAGAGGCCCGGCTATGGTGCTCACCATAACCAATACCAAGGGCGGGGTCGGCAAGACGACCACCGCCGTCAATTTGGCCGCCGGATTTGCTGCAAGAAATCGGCGAACCCTGCTGATCGATCTGGATCCTCAATCCCACGCGACGCGCTGCTTCCTGCGGGACATGCCCGATCGCAGCGTCAGCGAATTGATTATGGACCGGCCCTCGATGGCCGGTCGCTCGGTTTCCGCCACTGAAACTCCCAACCTTGATATCGTCCCGGCAACCGCCGGACTCACTGAAACTTCAGAACTCCTTTCCGGTCGCATCCGTCGCGAAGAGCGCCTGCGGAGGGCCTTGGAACCGCTGCGGAGTCAATATCGGGAGATCATTCTGGACTGCCCACCGGCGCTCGGCAACCTCACTTACAATGCGGTCATTGCTGCGGACCTTCTCGTCGTCCCGGTTCAGCCGGGCGTCGGCGCCGTCGCAGGACTGGGTGCGCTTCTGGAAGCTGCACGTGAACTCCGCGACGAAAACACCGTGCCCTACCGCATTCTCGTCACCATGTTCGACATCCGAACGAGTCGTACCAATGCCCTTTTGGATGAACTCCTGGAGGAGCACGCCCGAAGGCTCTTCAAAACGACAATCTTCAAGAGTGAAGCGCTCAACCAGGCAAACCTCGCTGCAAAGCCGATCCGTCAATTTGCACCGTACTCCAGGGGCGCCTATGACTATGATTCCCTCTGCGATGAAATTTTAAGGCTCCGAATCCAATCGCGAGCTTGAGAGTTCGGGGATCGAACAAAAGACCCTTTCAGCCCTCTCTTATGCCGGTTTCGTTTTAATCCGATCGGTCTTGTGCTGTGCATTGGACGGATGGACTGCATTTTGCGTCATCCCTTGAAAGGCGTTTCATCTCGAATTGATTGCCTTACGGATTTCCTCGGCTCTGTCCCTCGGCGATGGCACCGGCGATGAGATGCGCTGCCCGGAGCGGCTCCGGGATTCGGCTGTGAATCGCAAAACGTTCAATTACCGATGCGGCTTGATGCAGGGTGAGTCCTGCCCGCTGCACATGCACCTTGCCCACGGGCTCCATGGGACCCAGCTTGTCGATGAGTGCCCATTTTTTTTTGCCTTCCGGTATGTGAGAAATCAGAACTTTTTCTATGGATCTCAGGTCCGGTCGTTTCCTGGAAACAACCAGCACCGGAAGCGCAAGCCGGCTGTTTAGATAAAACACATCGACCACATTAAATCCGCCGAAAGTAATGCCTTGGAGCATAATTAGTTGCACATGTTCTCTGAATTTCGACACACGTATCAGTTTTTCGAGCTTTTCGGCCGCATCAAACCCATCTTTCTCAATTTCGCCGATGACGACGCCGTCAAAGCGTAAATCCGCAAATACAGCCCCGACGACCTTGACACTGCCTTGGTGATTCCGAGGGAAAGGTGCGTCGTCAAAACCGATGATATTTGACAGGCGTTTATGCGACATCACGGTGCACTCCGGGTTCGAGGCGGACTTTCGATCGCAACCAATTCAGTGGCCGACAATCCGCAGCCGGTACTTTGTATTGGTATTTCCAATTTCCTCTTCGCCTCAGGCTGTCCGTATCCGATATTGTTGTCCTATGAAAGGGACATGTCCTCATGTCACCTTGAGTCATTTAAATGACAGGCGGAGAGACGACCGGGAGCGATTTCCTTTAGAAAGGGGCGCGTGATCCTGCACGGATCGAATACGTTCGGACAGCGGGGATGAAACGGGCAACCGGCAGGAAGGTCGATGGGGGTGGGGACTTCTCCCTCAAGGGCAACACTCTCTTTGAATTGCAAACTGTCCAGCGAGGGAATGGCGGAGAATAGAAGTCGGGTGTAAGGGTGATTCGGTGCGTCGAATATGTCTTCCGTAGCCGCCGTTTCCACAATGAATCCCAAATACATGACTGCGACGCTTGTGCTGATGTGTTTCACCACGGAAAGGTCGTGAGAAACGAAGAGGTATGTTAAATCGAATTCCGTTTGCAGGTTCATGAGCAGGTTGAGCATCTGCGCCTGAATCGACACATCCAGGGCCGATATGGGTTCGTCGGCAATCACAAGCTCCGGCTCACAGGCAAGTGCCCTGGCAAAACCAATACGCTGTCTTTGCCCACCGGAGAACTGATGCGGATAACGCCAGGCATATGCGGGATCCATCCCCACCTTTTCAAGCAGGTCCAGAACTTTCTTTTGCCGTTCCCGGCCGGAGGCGATTCCATGGATGCTCATGGGCTGACCCACGATGTGCATTACTTTTTTGCGGGGATTCAGGGAAGAAAAAGGATCCTGGAAGATCATCTGGATTTTCTTTTGATAGGGTTGACGTGCCCGACCCCTCAGATTGCCGATTTCCTCGTTTTTGTAGATGACCTTTCCGGCGGTCGGAGGATACAACCCGATGATCGTTTTTGCGAGGGTTGATTTGCCGCATCCGCTTTCCCCCACCAGCCCGAGGGTCTCCCCGCGACGAATGGCCAGATCCACCCCATTTACGGCGTTGACAATCTGGCTGATCAGCCGGACTCGACCCTGTTTAAGAATCAGTTTATCGAAGATACTCTTCTGAATCGGGAAGTGTTTGGTGAGCCCCTTCACTTCAAGCAGAAAACTGCCGGACATTGTTTCGACTATACCCTCCCTTCCCAACACGTGGTAAAGTGACCGGGCTTGATTTCGATCAATTTCGATCGAGAACCGCAGGAATCATTGCCCAAATCGCATCGGGGTGAGAATGGGCATCCTTCAGGCATATTGATCAGATTGGGCATCATTCCGGGGATCTGATCGAGTCTCTTTCGACGTTCCTGCCGTCCGGGAATAGAACGGATCAAGCCTCGGGTGTATGGATGAAGGGGCGCACGAATAACAGACGCCTTGGGTCCCATTTCGACGAGCCGGCCTGCATACATGACGCAAATCGTGTCGCAAAACTGACCTACCAGTGCAATATCATGGGTAATTAAAATCATGGCGGTGCCATGCTCCCGCACCAGATTTTGCATGAGTGTCAGGACCTGGGCTTGGATGGTCACATCCAGCGCGGTCGAGGGCTCATCGGCAATGATGAGTGCCGGGTTTGATGCCATGGCAATGGAGATGACCACCCGTTGGCGCATACCGCCTGAAAACTGATGGGGATAATCGTCCAGGCGTTCCTCGGGGGAGGGGATGCCCACCGATGCCAAAAGCCCGATTGCACGCCGTCGGGCCTTTGATCGAGTCATTTGTTGATGAATCATCAATGCCTCGATGATCTGATAGCCGATGGTGAAAACCGGATCCAGACTCGTCTGGGGATCTTGGAATACCATGGAGATGCGATTGCCTCGGATGACTTCCAGGTCACGCTCGGTTTTCGTCAGCAGATTCTCACCCTCGAATAGGATCTCGCCCTCCACGATTTTGCCGGGTTCATCGATCAGTCCAAGGATGGAGAAGCCTGTAATGGATTTGCCGGCACCCGATTCACCGACCAACCCAAGTATTTCACCCCTTTTCAGGGAAAAACTCACATCATCGACGGCTTTGACCACACCCTTACGGGTAAAAAAGTAGGTCTTGAGACCCGAGACGCGAAGGATCTCCGGGGTGCGTTTCGGAGCGGGGCTCATCGTTTGAGCCTCGGGTTGAGCACGTCGCGAAGCCTGTCACCGAGCTGATTGATGCCCAGGACGATCAGCATGAGCCCCAGTCCCGGGAAGATAGTGATCCACCAGTAGCCACTGAACAGGACCTGATAGCCTTCATTGATCAGGGAGCCCAGAGATGGCTCGGTGATGGGCACGCCCAGACCCAGGAAGCTCAAAGTGGACTCCAAGATAATGGCATGCGCGATTCTCACGGTGGCGATGACGATAATCGGCGCCACGATGTTTGGGAGTATCTCTCTGAGCATGATCACGGTCGTGGACACGCCGGTGGCCCGGGCGGCATCCACGTAGTCTTTTTCCCTCTCCGACAGGGTGCTGCCGCGTGCCGTGCGTGCATAAAACACCCAGTTTACAACACTGATGGCGATAATAATCTTGAATAGTCCCTGCCCCCACAAGGCCATGATGACGAGAGCGATCAGGATGGCCGGAAAGGAGAGTTGAATGTCGGCAATGCGCATGATCAAGGCATCCGTTCGACCTCCCACATACCCTGAAACCAAACCCAGAAATGTTCCAAAGGCTGCCGAGATAACCGTGCTGGAAAGGCCGACGTAGAGGGAAATGCGCAATCCGTAAAGGATGGCGCTATACATGCAGCGGCCCTGACCGTCTGAGCCGAGAACAAAAGGCTCATAAGACCATTTGGACAGCAGGGTGGGTGACATGTGACTGTTTTGAAGATAAAGCTGTGACAGGTCGTAGGGGTTCTGAGGACTGATGAGCGGCGCCAAAAAAGCGATCAGCAGACAGAGCAGGGTGATGGCAGCGCCCATGATACCGATTTTACTCTCTCGAAACTCCTCCCAAAAATCTAACCAGGCCTGCCTGTTCATGAATTTCTTCTCACCGTAACCGAATTCTGGGGTCGAGGAAGGTATAGACGACATCCACCAAGAAATTCAGAAGCACGAACATCAGCGACACGATCAACAGATATGCCAAGACCACCGGGCGGTCGAGGCCGTGTATCGAATCAATCACCAGCTTGCCCATCCCCGGCCACGCGAAGATGGTTTCGGTCACAATGGCAAACGCAATGATATTCCCCAGCTGGAGCCCGATGATTGTCACGACAGGAATTAGAATGTTCTTCATCGCATGGACGAAAACGATACGTCTTTCAGACAAACCCTTTGCCTTCAGAAACTTGATGAAATCTTGAAGCATAACCTCCATCATGCCGGCACGCACCAGTCTGATGATGAGGGCGAGCTGAAAGATGGCAATCGTCAGGGAGGGGAGGATCAGATGCAGAAAGCCGTCTCTGGTCGGAAATCCGAGCCGAATTCCGGCCAACAGGGCCGTTTCACCTCTGCCGGAACTGGGAAGCCAGCCGAGTATGACGGAAAAGATCAGGACCAGTATGATTCCAAGCCAGAATACCGGCAGGCTGATTCCCAGGAGAGACCCGGTCATAATCGACTTTGAAAGCCATGAGGCGGGTCGTATGGCGGCATACATCCCCGCCGGGATGCCGATAATAACAGCCAGGACCATGGCCGAAACCGCCAGTTCCACCGTGGCGGGAATTCGTTCGACAATGAGACCGACAGCGGGTTTGTTAAAGACGAAAGACGTGCCCAGATCTCCTTGGAGGGCATTCTTGAGAAAGGAAACGTACTGAGCATGGAAGGGCTTATTCAGTCCCAGATGGTGCCGTAAGGCCTCGACCTGCTTTTCCGTTGCCTCGGGCGGCAGCATCATCTCCACAGGATCCCCGCTGTAATACATGATGACAAAAACCACGAGGCTCACACAAAACAGCACACCGATGCACTGAAGCATTCGTTTAATCAGGTAACCGAGCATTCCAGGGTCGTTTCAGGGATGTCGAGAGGGCGCATTTCCCCGCTCGACATCCACCGCGCTTATTCTTGAAATTTCATATCATAGTACCATAAGTAGTGGTCTGCCCGAGGTTTCCAATTCAGCTTTTTGGATTTGGCGTATATGTCCTCTTGAAAATGGAGTGGAATAATGCTCTGGTCCTCTAGCAGTGCGATACGCTGGGCCTCTTGCATGTTCTTGAGCCGTTCATTTTGATCGACCGTCGAGGAGGCGGCTTCGATCAATGCATCGACCTTTGGATTGGAATAGCGGCCACGGTTGTAACGCCCGTAACCCCGTTCCTTGTCGTAGGTGTGAGTGATGCCGTCGAGAAAAGCGCTGGCATCGCCGTCAGCACAGGACCATCCGATGAGGAAGAAGCTGGTTTCCCGCCGATCCGTCATGGGAAAAAATGTCTTTTTGGGTATCGCATTGACCTTAACCTGGAGCCCGATCCTGGCCAGTGAGGCGGCAATGGCCTGGGCAATCTTTTCGTCATTGACATAACGATCGTTCGGAGAATCAATGGTGATTGCAAATCCCTCGGGATATCCTGCCTCTTTCAAAAGCGTCTTCGCTTTTTCCGGATTGTATGCCGGTCGCTTTATGGAATCGTCATATCCGAAAACAGCGCTCGGATAAAATTGGCTCGCGGGAACCGCGAAATCGTTCATGACGTGCTTGACAATGGCCTCTTCGTCGATTCCCAGGTAGATGGCTTTTCTGACGCGCACATCCATGAGGGGGTTTTTGCCGGTGGGACTCTCGATTTTGGGACTTTCAACGCGATCATGATCCATTTGGAGATAGATCAGTCTCAGGCTCGGGCGGCTTGCGATCTCAACCTCCCTGTTTGTCTTTATCCGATCCACGTCTCGGACGGGCACATCGTCGATAAGATGGACCTCGCCCGAGAGCAGGGCGGCGGTCCGGGTGGGGTCATTGGTCAGCGGTCGCAGGATGACGGTTTTTATGGTCGGCGCCCCCTGAAAATACGTTTCATTGGCCGCCAGGGTGAGATGGTCGCCTTTGACCCACTCCTTGAGTTTGTAAGGGCCGGTGCCGTTTGCATGGTCGGTGATATAGTCTTCTCCATGCACCTCGACGAACTTCTTGGAGAGAATCATGATCTGGGCCAGTTTTCTGGGAAGAATACCGAAGGCTTCTTTTGTGGTGATTTTGACCGTGTCTTCGTCAATCACTTCTACAGTCTGAACTTGACCCACAGTGGCTTTGAAACCTGATTTTTCCCAATTCTTGCAGCGTTCAATGGAAAACTTGACATCCTCAGCCGTGAAGGGTGTCCCATCATGAAATGTCACGCCTTTGCGGAGGTGAAAAATCCACGTCAGGTTGTCGGGGTTTTCCCATGTCTCGGCCAAAGCCGGCAGCACGTTCAGTTCGCTGTCAAAATCCACCAGGCAGTCGTAAATGTTTTTGTTCATGGAGTTTGTGGGCGTTTCCGAGTGGAAATAGGGGTCCAGGGAACGCGGTTCCGAAGATGCCCCATGGATGACGGTTTGCTGAGCGGCACCCGTCATTGAGCCCAGCAGCAGCACTCCCATTGCCACAATCAAAAAGTACACACTTAATTTTACCGGTTTCATTTCGCTCCTCCTTTTCTTGAAAGCTTTGGGTTATAGGTGGGAATCGAGCATCCGTCCGCGACTGCTCTGCCAAACCGTAAAAAAACCCGGCAGCGGAATCAGTTCGCCTCGAAATCTTCGGCAACGGCCTTTTGAATGTCCGCCGCAGAAAGGTAGTCATATGCCGTCATAGCGAGTATTTTTGCGCTGTCGAGAAGCGCGTGTCTTCCCCGCTCACTTTGTGTCGCGTTGGCAAAATCGATGGAATGCAGCCTTACATGCTCATCACAAATGGGCATAAACGGCTGCAGAGCCGGCAGGATCTGGCTCAAGTTTCCCAAATCAGTGGATCCGGACGGCCCGTTTTTCGTTTCAACTGAAAACCCCAGTGCCTTCATGTTGGCAACGCAGACAGACTCCAAAGCGTTGTTTCTTTTCACGGGGTCCAGTGATGGGGGCTGTATCTCGATGTTGCATTCACACTTTGCGGCGAGGGCTGCTCCCCGGCAACAGTCTTGAAACCGTTGGAAAAGCGCTTCCAGGTACGCTTTGCTCGCGGCACGGATGTAGAATAGTCCGGCAGTATAATCGGGAATGACGTTGGGGGCGTCACCCCCGTCAGTGATGATTCCGTGGATTTTTCCGTCGGGTGCAATTTGTTGCCTCAGGGCGCTGATGTTGTTGTAGGCGCATACGATGGCATCCAGCGCATTACGACCCAACTCAGGGGCTGCGGATGCGTGAGCGGTTTGCCCGATGAATTCGACTTTGGCCTTGATGCGGCCCAGACTTTCCTCGCCGGCGAGATACCGGTGACCGGGGTGGACCATCAGCGCCATGTCGATTCCTTCGAAAATGCCCGCATCCGCCAGCCGAGCCTTACCCCCGCCGCCTTCTTCCGCCGGTGTGCCGACAACAACAAACGACCCCTGGTGATCATTCGATGATTCCCTCAGCGCAACGGCGGCACCTAGCGCCGACGCGGCAATCAAGTTGTGCCCGCAGCCGTGGCCGATTTTCTCCAGTGCGTCATATTCCGCGAGAAATGCCACTCTCGGGGAGGCTAAGCGGACATCTTTCGGTTTGGCAAAGAAGGCCGTTTCCAGTCCTCCGACGCCCACTTCAACCTCAAACCCCCGTTCTTCTAAAAAGTGGCTTAACCATTGACAGGCTTGATGTTCCTGGTAGGCAATTTCGGGGTTCTCGAAGAGTTTTTTGCTAAGT
>JAWOGN010000382.1:0-13557 GCA_046496815.1 Desulfatiglandaceae bacterium | reverse complement strand
CGGGATGCCGGGCGGCATCTGAACTGTAGACAAAAGCGCGTCCATCCCATTGAATGGGGAGGAGTCGATCGGAATCCCAATAACGGGGAGCGTCGTGTGGGCTGCCATAAAACCCGCCAGATGCGCAGCCCAACCCGCGCCCGCGATGATCACCTCAAGTCCCCGTTCCGCCGCCGTTACCGCGTACTTCTTTGTGAGATCAGGCGTTCGATGCGCGGAAAGAACCTTTACCTCATGGGGAATATCCAATTCCTTCAGCGTCTCCATGCACCCTTTCATCGTTTCTGCATCAGAGATGCTCCCCATCACCACACCGACCAGCGAATTTTCGGATTTCATTTGTTCTCCTTTTTTATATCCGTTTATAACCCCTTGAATCTATTTCCTTTTGCCTGCCGTCCCGAGAAGCGGGTAAATGATCATGCCGGCCAGCCATGCGATATCCTCGGCCGAAAGAATATGCGAAATGCTTCGGTCAAACAGGATGGTTCCGTCGGGCGGAAACTCTTCATCCCCTTTCCAAAGAACCAGTGCGACCGGCACCATCGGCAACGCATGAACCACGACCGAAACATCGCCCTGATCCAGCGGATCTGCGCCGTAAAGCTCTGCTGCCAGCTCGGCAAGCAACTCCGGCCGATCCCCAAACCCCTGTAACATTGGATTCTTGGCTCGCCGCACAAACGCATCCAAATAGAATTTCCCATCGGGGATCTCCTGATAAGCGATCCAATCCCCTAATTCCCGTGAGCCCGCGGCTCCCACCAGATAGTGGAGGAGTAAGACCTGCTGCTGAAGCGGGACCTCGTCGCCGGTTTCTGCGATAGAAAAAACAAGGTCGGGCCAGCTGATGAGTATGATTCTGTTCAGGAATTCCAGTTTCAGCTGGCCGCCCTCTTCGGAATTTCCTTCAAACTCAGCCCCACTGAGGCTTGCAATCCGTTTCGGGTTCTTTATGGTCAATTCCGTTTTTGCAATTTCAACCGCGTTCTTATAGTCATCAATTCTGGGCATGATTCATCTCCCGGTTTCGATGCGAGCGAATTTTCTGGCGTGACCTTTTTTTCTGTTATATTATACATATTATATTTTCAAGCCCAATCTCTGCGCTTTCCATTTTCCCCCCAGGAATGTAACGAAGATCAATCATGGCTCGCAAGAAAAAGAAAAAAAGACGCCTACCGGAGCATAAAACTTCCAAGGATAGAATCCCCTTGTTTAATCCGGCTTTCAAGAAACGGATCACTTTGGAGCAGCCGGAAATCACGGGCGTCACGGCCCCTGAAAAAGCTTCGGCCACCGAACACAAGAAAAAACCTGATGAAAATCAGTATTTCCTTTCGGCCATGGCGGATGTCGAACCCCTGAACGATTTCAAGAGCAAAATCACCCGCCCGCCCGATACCAGTATCCGGCCTGCCCATCCAGCCCCCGATGATGAATTGGAGGCGATGGCGCATCTGTCGGATTTGGTCAGCGGCACTGCGGAGATGGACATCACCTTCAGCGATGAGTATATCGAGGGTTCAGTACACGGGTTTGATCGAAAACTGCTTGAGAGACTGAAAAAAGGCGAATTTCCAGTGCAGGATTATGTGGACCTCCACGGACTGACCAAGCAGGAAGCGGAGCTCCGAATCCGCGATTTTCTCCTCCAAAGCCACCGAATGGGTTTGAGATGCGTCCTGGTGGTACATGGAAGGGGCCTGAATTCCGAGAATCAAATCCCGGTTTTGAAGGAGCGTCTGCCCGTATGGCTGAGTCGTGGGCCTGTAAAAAGAATCGTTTTGGCCTTTTCAACGGCCAGATCATACGATGGCGGGACTGGAGCGATTTATGTTTTGCTAAGGAAGCGAAAAGGTGTGATCTAGCGCTTCTCAGCGCACCGCTCGGCATTTTGTTCAAGTCGTTGGATTTAAAATTCCGCAAGGCCGATTGATTTTCGTGTAAAGTGATTGTAATGTATCGGCAGAAGCGTTATCCGGAAACGTTAACACGCCGGTGGCATAGAGCCTCAATTCCCGGCCTTTGTTCCAGCCATCGGTAAGCGCGAAAACGGAGATTTTCCACCTCAATGAAATTGGGTATCATCGGACTTCCCCAATCGGGAAAATCAACGGTTTTTCATGCCCTCACAGGGGCGAGAGGTGAAAAGGAGGAGCGCGGGGCATCCCGCAGTGATCCGAGAATTGCAACGATCACTGTTGTCGACGAAAGAGTTGATTTCTTGACACAACTCTACCATCCGAAAAAGACCACCTATGCAAAGGTAGAATATCTTCTGCCTTCTGAAATATCGGCTTCATCCTTTGGATCTGATGCGGGTGTCTTGAATCAGGTTCGCGTTTGCGATGGGCTCCTCCACGTGGTTCGCAATTTCGAAGAAGCCGGGGGTTCACCGGTCACACCTGAAAAGGACTTCCGGCGGCTTGAAGAGGAGATGATCCTGAGCGACCTTGAGGTTGCCGAGAAACGGATCGAAAGGATTGCACTGGATCGAAAACGGGGTAAAAAGCCGGATGGCAAAGAATCCGCCTTGCTGGAGTCCTGTCGTGAGCACTTGGAAAAAAACCTGCCGCTTCGCGATGTGCAGGAACTGGCTTCCGAACCGACCCTCAAAGGGTTTACGTTTCTTTCAGCCAAGCCGATGCTCGTTATCATCAATAATAACGACGAAGATGAGACCTTACCGAAATGGGATCGAAAGCCGGAAAATCTGGAGTTTCTGGTCGTCCGGGGTCGGCTGGAGATGGACATCGCCGCCATGTCGCCTGAAGAGGCGGAAGAGTTCCTTGAAGCTTATCATATTCAAGAATCTGCGTTGGACCGCGTGATAAAGCGTTCATACAACGTATTGAATCTCATCTCTTTCTTTACCGTCATCTCCGATGAAGTGCGAGCGTGGTCCATCCCAACAGGAACACCGGCATTACACGCTGCGGGAGCGGTTCACACCGATATGCAAAAAGGCTTCATCCGCGCCGAAACGCTGTCGTTAGCGGACCTGAAGCGGTGCGGATCATTTCAGGAGGCCAAGAAGGCGGGGCTGGTCCGCCTGGAGGGTAAAGATTATCAAGTAAAAGATGGAGACATCATCAATTTCAGGTTCAATATCTAGATGTTTTACAAACCACTTTTCACGGAAACGAAGGAATAATATGGACAAAATAAAAGTGGGGATCATCGGCGCCGGCGGGTATGGGGGCTGCGGAGCGATCGAACTTCTTCAGAATCATCCATACGTGGAGATCAGCGGTCTTTTTGCGAAACAGGATACCGGCAAACCGGTCAGCGAATTGTACCCACATCTCCAAGGCTTTTGCGATTTAATCGTGAGGGCCCCGGATGATCCGGATTCTCCGGATGACTTTCAAGTGGTTTTTTTTGCCACACCGGATGGGGTGGGTCAAACGTGGGCACGAAATTGGATCGAAAAAGGTGCAAAGGTTATTGACTATAGTGGTGATTTTCGCTTTAACGATCTGGAAACCTACAAGGGGTATGCGGCGCGAATGGGTCGACCCCCGGAACACGCTTCCCCTGAGCTGCTGCCCCGCTCGGTTTATGGCCTCACTGAGCTTCATCGAAGTGAAATTTCTCAGTCCAATGTGGTAGGGAATCCGGGGTGTTTTGCCGTCAGTTGTATTCTCGGTGTGGCTCCCGCCGTAAGTTCAAAACTCGTTGACCCGGATTCGATCATTTTTGATGCCAAAACAGGCGTTTCCGGCGCGGGTAAAACGCCGAATTCCACCTTTCATTACCCAGCGCGCTATGAATCCATGAACGCTTACAAAATTGCGGGCCATCAGCACGTTTACGAAATTGAAAGGGAACTGAGCCTCCTTGCAGGTCGGGATCTAAGGGTCACGTTTACGCCGCACGTGGTACCGCTTTGCCGGGGCATCCTGACCACGATATATGCGCAACTGAATGCGGACCAAACCCTCAGAACCGTGGAGGAAGCCTATCGAGCCTTTTACAAAGATGAGGTTTTTGTGCGAGTTTTCGGGCCCGAAACGCCCCAGGTCAGCATCCATGTCAGAGGGAGTAACTTCTGCAATATCTCTCTCAACCTGGACGAGAGAACCGGCAAGCTTATCGTAGTGAGTCTGATCGATAACCTGGTGAAGGGACAAGCCGGAAGTGCGGTTCAAAATATGAACGTAATGCTGGGGCTGGACGAAACAACCGGGCTATCACATCCCGGCTTTTATCCATAGCTCTCGGGCTCCGGCTTGGGAGTGGGGCTGAACGGAGTCATGCAGATAAAAAAACCGGTTCCGGATTCCGATGCATGTCTATTTGATACAAACCTTCCTGACTTGAGTGAGATCCGTAAGGCCGAGACACACCTTCCGAACGCCGTCCTGCATGAGTGTCGTCATTCCGTCCTTTAAGGCTTGTACCCTTATCTCTTCGATCTTTGCCCTGCTCTGAACCAATGATTTCAAATCATCCGTACCCACAATGAGTTCGTGGATACCAGTCCGCCCGCGATAACCGCTGTTGCCGCATATGGGACACCCTGTCGGCCGATAAAGGAAAAAATCGTCAGTGTAATCAAACCCAAGGGCCTCAAAATCGCCTTGATACGCCCGCACCAAGGTATCAAACGCTTCCCGGGTCGGATGATATTTCTCTTTGCACGCCTTACAGAGGGTTCTCACCAGGCGTTGGGCGAGTACGCCCAAAAGGGCATCGGAAAAATTGAAAGGGTCCATCCCCATGTCCAACAGCCGTGTAATGGTCTCGGGCGCGCTGTTGGTATGGAGCGTACTGAAAACCAGATGACCTGTGAGGGAGGCTTCGATTCCGGTGGAGACGGTTTCATGATCCCGCATTTCACCCACCATGATTACATCCGGATCCGCCCGCAAAAAAGCCCGCATGGCCCTTGAAAAATCAAATCCGATCTTCGGCATTACCTGCACCTGACGAAGGTCTTCCTGGGTAATCTCTATGGGATCCTCAGCGGTCCAGATCTTCGTTTCAGGTTTATTAATGTAGGCCAGGGCCGCATGAAGCGTTGTGGTTTTCCCGCTCCCGGTGGGTCCCACGACCAATACGATCCCATAGGGTTTTGTTATGATGTCCAGGAATGCATTGCGATTCCTCTCACTCATTCCCATTTTATCGAGCGGAATGGGTTTGCTCGCGGACAGAAGCCGCATGACCACATCTTCGTTTTGACCGGCCGTCGGAATGGTAGCAACCCGAAGTTCAATATCCAAGGGTGCAAAACGTTTGAATTTGATTTTGCCGTCTTGGGGAAGACGTCTTTCAGCGATATCGAGGTCCGACATGATTTTGGTACGAGAGACGATGGCTCGTTTGTAGGTGTACGGAAGGGTTTGGTAAATCTGGCATGCGCCGTCGATCCGGAACCTGATTAAGGCATTTGCCTTTCCTTGGCGCGGTTCGATATGAATGTCCGAAGCGCCACGATTGTAGGCATCGACGATCATTTTGTTTACAAGTTGGACGATGGCGCTGTCCTCTTCCGTCATCCCATCAAATTCTTCATCTTGGACCCCATCATCAGATTCCAACTGTCCCAATATATCTTCAATGCTTCCCGAATCCTCCAGCAATCCTGTTCGTTTCACATCAAAAAACAAGTTTATCATTTCATAGATGTCTTCCTTGAGAGATACGCAGTATTCAAATTTCGTTGCGGGCATGAGTCTCCGTATGGCATCCCTGGCCGGCAGGTAATTCGGATCCTCCATGGTCACGATCACTTTACTGTCCGATTTTCCAACCGGCACAAACACATTGCTCTTTAAGAAACCGACCCGAAGGCCCTTCAACAGATCACCGGGAATGACCATCTTGTCATCGTACGGAATAAAGCGGGTTTTGTAAAAATTGGACAAAGATTTTCCGACGCTGTCCTTGGGCACATGAAAATCGGTCATCAATACGGATGCCACCGTTCTTTTTGCCGTGCGGGCCTTTGAAATGGCTTCGTTCAGATCCTTGTTGCTGATGATGTTGTTGGCAATAAGAAAGTCAAATTTGGTGGGCTTGATCTTATGGGCAACTTTCTGATTCCTGAAAAACGCTGTTCCAAGCACCTTTGCAATGTCCAGGACTGAAGACTGGTCTTCCCGGGTGAAACGTTTTCCGTTCTTTTTGTTGATTAGCTGGATAACACCCAGAAGGTATCTATCATAAGTAATCGGAGCTGCAAGAACCTGCGTTGTTTTATATCCGGTCTTTTGATCCCAGCTCTTGTCGAATCTGAGTTGGGCGCTTATGTTTTTGAGCGCGTCCTGGTCGTAAACATCGCATAGGTTCACTACCTTTCCGGATGAAGCGCAGTAGCCGGCGATACTTTCTTTGTTAATGGGGACGCGGATTTCGCTGATCTCATCCCCGGTTTTTATTTTTGACACGATTTCCTTTTCGATGCCGTCCACCGCATACACGGTGATTCTGTCGGCATCAAAGAAACTCAAAACTTCACCCTGGAGATTCAGCAGAATTTCGTTGGTGTCAGTGGCCGAATGTATTCTATTGGTAATGCTGTTGAGATTTTTCTGATACCGGAGTTCCGCTTCAAGGGATTTTTTGGTTGTGCGGGTGTCAACAGTCTCTGCTGGGGAACTCACCATGAAGCAATCACTCCAATGCGTGGGGGATCCTTTTGTTTCACTCTTTGTCGAATGTCACGAACCGGATACCTGAAAAAGAGCCATTCGAGTCTGAGCTTACAAAAACGTTTTTCGATTTTAGAAGATTTTTTTGATTATGCAACCAATTATTTGCAGAGCCCGGTGAAATGATGTAGAAGTCAGTGACTTAATGTTCTTGGATTATCTGGAACCGTTGGGTGCTTCGAATTACGAAGAAACGGCCTTACAAGCAATTGAAACCGCCCGAACCCTGGGTGGTCTCCCCGGAAGTGATGCGTCATCCGATCATCAGTAGGCAATCCCCTTTGATTCTGGCTTCTGCGTCACCGCGCAGAAAGCGACTGCTGACCCGGTTGCGCCTGCCCTTTCGATCCGTGACAAGCCATGTGATTGAGAAAGCGGCCGGCGAGGATCCGATGCACATTTCTCGCCTCCTGGCCGCAAGAAAAGCGTGCCGAGTTCACTCCAAAAGCAAGAAGGCCTGGATTCTGGGAGCTGATACCGTGGTCACGGTAAATGAAAAAATACTGGGAAAACCCGCCGACGAGGTGGAGGCGCAGCGTATGCTTTCCCTTTTAAGCGGGAAAGCACACAGGGTCATCACCGCCATTTGCATCCTCAACCCTTCAGGCGAAACCGCCCACTCGGAGGCGGTCACGACACGGGTTCGCTTTAAAAGGCTCACCAACCCGGAAATCGAGGACTACATCAACACCGGCGAACCATACGGCAAAGCCGGAAGCTATGCCATTCAGGGAATCGGCGCTTTTATGGTTGAAAGCATATCGGGATCTTATACAAATGTGGTAGGCTTGCCCGTATGCGCTCTCATCAAGGCACTTCTTTCGGTCGGGGCGATTCAGCGCTTTCCGGTACCGGAGGAATGAATTTGTAGGATTTGCCGGAGAACTTTCCGGCATAAGATCACCCATGCCTCAGGTGCCGCTGGCGGCATATCTCCGACAGGATGACTCCTCCCGCCACACCCAGGTTCAGGGATGTTACATATCCAAATGCGGGGACTTTGACAATCTGGTCACACCGTTTTTGAACGGATTGACTGAGTCCTCGCTGCTCATTTCCAAGGATCAAGACAAGATCTCTCCGCCAGTCAAACTCGTAAATCGAGCCGGAGCTTTTCTCCGATGCACCAATGATCCAATATCCATTTTTTTTTAATTGATCCAGAGCCCTATTTAAGTTCACTACCCGGGCGATCGGCAAATATACGTACGCCCCCGAAGAGCGCTTCAAAACCTTAACACTCACGGATGCAGACCGTTTCTTCGGTAGGACAAGACCGTGGGCGCCGAAAAATGCCGCCGCCCTGATCAGGGCGCCCAAGTTCCCTTCATCGGTGATGTGGTCCGCTGCAATCAGGAGGGCGGAGTCCTTGTTTTCCAATGAGAGTTCAGCAAGCTTCTCAAAATCCGCGTATTCGAACTTTTCCGCCAGTGCCACAATTCCTTGGTGGGCGATGTTGGGCAACATCGAAGCGATCACGTCGCGATTCTTCATCCGAATCGGAATGCCCCGCTTTTCCGCAAGCCGAAGAATCTCTTTGGTTCGGGCGGACCCCCTCCCCTCCGAGATCCAGATCTCCTCGATCCGCACATGCTGCTTTTGCAAGCTCTCCCGGACACTGTGGAAACCGGGGATTAAATATGGGGTTTCGCCCTGAATGGGCACCCCACGCATACCCATCTTCACGCCCCCGATAACGCTGATCTGTAAGGCCGCATTGGTCAGGAATGAGAAATCCCGAACAATTTTTTCACCAACCCTGCCAGCCGAGCCGTTCGGCACCGTTCGGCCAGGACGATCGCCTGCGCGTGTTCGACAGCGTTTTCCAAATCATCATTGATGATGATGTAATCATATTCCGCCCACTTCTGAATTTCATGAGACGCCTTCGCCATTCGCATGCTGATCACACTTTCATCATCTGTCCCTCGCGCCCTGAGTCTGCTTTCCAGAGTCTCCAGATTCGGGGGCAACACATAAATCAGGACGCTGTCCTCAAACCGGTGCTTTATGTTCCAAGCCCCCTGGGTATCCAGATCCAGCAAAACATCCAGACCTTTAGCGGTTTGTTCTTCGAGGTTTGAAAACGACGTGCCGTAAAGATCACCGTAAACTTCCGCCCACTCTGCAAACGCGCCCGCATCGATCAAACCGGTAAAGGCCTCCCTTTCCACGAAATGATAGTCGACACCGTTTTTCTCCGTCTTTCTGGGCTTTCGGCTGGTATGAGAGATTGAATACCCCATCCCGTTCGTTCTCTCTCTAAGTGCCTTGACGATTGTCGACTTCCCCGCGCCGGAGGGTGCGGAAATAACAAAAAGCTGGCCCGACATATCTATTCTTCGATATCCTCCTTGCTTAAGGTGCAATTCGGACTATATCTTTGTGCAATGGTCTCCGATTGGATCGCTGACAGTATCACATGATTGCTGTCGGTAATTATCACCGACCGGGTCCGTCTTCCCTGAGTGGCATCGATCAACCGTTTTTCATCTCGGGCCTCATCGCGGAGTCTTTTGATGGGAGCGGCGTTGGGAGAGATGATGGCAACGACTCGCCTGGAAACAACTGAATTTCCGAAACCGATATTGACAAGCTTGGGACTCATGGGCACATCTCCTTTCATTCCACATTTTGGATCTGTTCTCGCAGTTTTTCAAGCTCTGCCTTCATCTCCACGGAAACTTTTGAGATGCTTGAATCAGATGCCTTCGAACTCAGGGTATTCACCTCCCTATTGATTTCCTGGATCAGAAAGTCCAATCTCCTCCCCAAGGCGTTATCGAATGAGAGATACTCTCGAAACTGTTGGAGGTGGCTCCGTATACGCACGATTTCTTCTGTAACGTCCGATCGCTCGCTGAAGAAAGCGACCTCTTGGGCCAGCCGGTTCTCATCCACCGTTACATCCTTCAGCATGTGATTGATTCTGTCATTGAGCTTTTCCCGGTATTCTTCAACCAAAATGGGGGCTCTTTTGCCCACCGTATTCAGATATTTCTCCAGCAAACCGAGCCGGTTCACAAGATCAGACCGGATCGCGTTCCCCTCTTTGAGCCGCATCTCATCAAGTGAATCGAGGGCCTCTCCCAACGCCGCCTCGAATCCGGTTTTCACTTCCTCCAGATCCCGCTCTTCAGGCTTCAAGAGAATTGCGTCCTTCATTTGGAGAATGGATCCCAGCTCGATTTCTTGATCAAGGCCGAATCTTTCGACCAGTTCATTGAAAACTTTGAAATAGGAATCCACAAGCGGCAAATTCAGCTCAAAGTTGTAAGGACCCGCTTCGCCGTTGTTTTCCATTTGGACGGTCACCTCGACACGACCCCTCCGGATTCTGTTGGAAATAATGGGCTTAAGCTCGTTTTCAAGAATTTGATAATTCTTTGGGATTCGGAGAATAATATCCCTGTACCGATTATTGAGGGACCTCATCTCCGCTACAAATACGATATCTCCCTTTTGATACTCTCCCCTGCCGTAGGCCGTCATACTCTTAATCAAGGCGCTTCATCCCCCTTAGCTGTAGCATGTATTTTTCTCTAATCCCGTTAAAAAATCCGATAATTTCCGGATCTGCATAATCCGGGTACGTCCATTGAAGGGCTCTAAAGCTTCCCTTTTGGAAGACCAGCGTCAGATCCGCGTAAATTCCTTTCCCAAGATAAACTCGGTGCACGTAGTTCTTGCCCGTGGCAAGAATCAATCTTTCCGGAGATATGGTGCCGGGGTCGATGTTGACCATCCTATTCTTACCACTGAGGTATTTCTGTTCAATTTGGTTTGTTTTGAGCTTTATCTCCGTAAGATGATCCGGCCGGATCAGGTCGGTGAATGATACAAATCGGCGATGGAGCGGCCATCCCATCTCCCTGGCATAATACGTGGTACGATCAAAATCCAGCTCAGGGCTTATCCAGTCTGCAACGCCATAGCTCTCGCAAATATCCGTAATGGCCGCTTCGAGAAGCGCTTTCTTGGGCGAAAACAAGCTCGAGATAAGCTTGACAGGGTCCGGCTCGTGTGGTTGGCTCATGTGTCCTGCCTAACGATGCATTCGCGATGTTCCAAGGGCGATAAAAAAACATCCGACCACGCGCACCCATCCAGGCGCGATCGTCAACCGGTTATGACCTTTTTGAGCTCTCCCGGTTCCACCGTCGAGGTGCCCAACTTGCCGACCACGATACCTGCGGCGATATTCGACAGAATTGCCGCAGACCTCAAGTCAAGGCCGGATGCCAGGCCCAGAGAGAAAGTCCCGATAACCGTATCCCCGGCCCCCGTCACGTCAAAGACCTCTTTGGCGACGGTTGGGATATGATATATCGCGCCCCCGTTTTCAAATAGGGTCATGCCGTCCCTGCCCCGGGTAACCAGTACGGAGCGACACTGCAGGGCGTTGAGCATCTGTTTGCCCGCTCGAATCAGCGTTTCCTCATCGATGATCTCAAAATGACAGAAATTTCCCGCCTCGTGATGGTTCGGGGTAATTACGTCCGCCCCTGTATAATATTCAAAATTCCCCGTCTTCGGATCAACGGCAAGCATAACGGAGGCGCCCTGCAGCAGTGCTCTCATACCCGCCATCAGTGAAGCGGAGATGACCCCTTTGCCATAATCGGCGACCACGATAACGTCGTGGTTGCCAAGGCTTTTTTCGATAAATTTCAGAATCTTTTCAATGCTGTCCGCCCTGATATGCTGCCGGCTTTCCCGGTCAAAGCGGACCACCTGCTGGTTTTGCGCCACAATCCGTGTCTTTCGGCTCGTCGGCCGGTCTCTTTCCACCACGATGCCGTCGGAAGCCAGGCCCATCTGACTGAGGTTATCGAGGATGTGTGAGCCCATGGAGTCATCACCCACGACACCGCACAGGGTGGGCCTTGCACCGAGGCGGGCGATATTGTGAATCACGTTGGCGGCCCCACCCAGCATTTTTGTCTCGCGCTTCACCTCCACTACCGGGACGGGAGCTTCCGGCGAAATTCGCGACACATCGCCCCAAACGTACTCGTCCAGGATAATGTCACCGATAACGAGAACCTTGGCATCTGAAAACCTGTCAAGATGCGTGATGAGATGACGCCCATCAAAAGTGATCCCGTTTGCATTCATTGTTTTCTCAACGGAACGTCTGCGATTCCCTCGGTTTTGTTCGCGTCCCCTCGTGTCGCTTTCCCGGCTTGTCAGGGAAAAAACGTAGGGTAAATGGACCCATTTAACTTAACTTAATTAAAATTAATTTTATATCATCGTGAACTTCTGTTGTCCATATGTATTCACGCTAAAAAAGCCGCTCGACGCGGCTCGACATTTCCCCTTGCATGGCCGGATGTTGCGTACCACAAAAAATATGAGCGAAAACAATGCGTTTCGCCCTGTTAAGGCGTTTTTTAGAAGCCTCCCTCAGCAAAGCCGACCCTTCAGAAAAGCACTGCACCCTTTTGACGGATGGCTTGACTTTTTCCGGTTGCTTCACTAAAGGAGAATTGAACCGAATATTTCAAGTATTTTCGCGAAATGCAGTGTCTAAACAAAAACAATGAATTCTTTCCAAGATCAAGAAAAACGATAATTATAACTACATGAATGCATTGAGTATTTCGAGGATTATAATTTGAGCCTGACGTCCCGCTATTAGCGGGAGAAAAAGTGAAAGTTTTCGGTCGGGCACTGTTTAATGGGAGCAAAATCGATGATGCGGTCTTTCCCGTTGCAGCGGCGCCCGACCCGTGTACGCAAGAAGAAGTCAGGCTACGGCGTTTTCTGCCTTGTAGGCCGGCCTGTGGGAGGGATTCAGTGAAAATCAACATCGTCGGCGCGGGCGAGGTAGGGTTCCACATCGCCCAAAGACTTTCTGAGGAAGGTCATGACGTGGTCCTTATTGACAAGGACCCTGAGAAAATTCAGCGCATTTCCGAGCAATTGGATGTACAGGCCCATTTGGGTTCGGGAACGAGCCCCCGGGTGCTCAGAGATTCGGGAATTGCCGAGGCGGACTTGCTGGTCGCCGCCACTGACAGCGACGAGGTGAACCTGATCTCCTGCTTGCTCGCCCGCAACCAAAATCGATACATGCTGAAAGTCGCCCGCGTGAGAAACGAAGAGTATCTGGCGGAAAAAGTACTGTTCAGCCAGGATTTTCTGGGTATTGACCATATCATTAATCCCCAGTCCGCGATGGTGGAAAGTATCATAACCTTGATGAAAGTTCCGGGTGCCGAGGATGTCATTGACTTTGTCGGCGGTCGGGTCAAACTCATCGCATTTCAATTGCCGAAAGATTCTCCATTCATCGGACGGGAATTGATTTCTTTCAGAGAGCTCGAAGGAAGGCTCCTCGTGGGTGCAATTGTCCGTAAGAACCAGGTGGTGATCCCCCGCGGTAAGGATCGAATTCAGGCCGATGACCTCATTTACGTGGTCATAAGAAATGATGAAATGGGATCCGTGCTTCAGTTGTTCGATATCAAAGCGGAAAGCCTGAGGCGGGTCCTCATTGTCGGTGCGGGGCAAACGGGAACGGCGCTTGCGACCGCCCTTGACCAAACAGATATCAGTGCAAAGATCATCGATAAAGACGCCGAAACATGTGCCGACCTGGCCGAAAAGCTGGAGCGCGTAATCGTGATCAGTGGGGATGGAACGGACAAAGATCTTCTGTTGGAGGAAAATATCGGCGATATGGATTTTATGGTTGCCATCACCGGAGACGAGGAAAGCAACATCCTCATGTCAATCCTGGGAAAGGGCCTGGGAGCAGCCAAAACCATCACACGCGTCAGCAAATTGAGTTATATTCCACTCGTCTCTGCGATCGGGATTGACACCGTCGTCAGCCCGAGGCTTTCAGCGGGCACGGCGATTCTCCAGTACATCCGGCGCGGCAAAA
>JAWOGN010000064.1:0-7534 GCA_046496815.1 Desulfatiglandaceae bacterium | reverse complement strand
ATCGGGCAAGTGGGTTTACGGGAATTCAGGGCGGTCACACACTATTGGATCACCATCCAAGATATTGAGAAGGTTCTGGAGGCGTTTCATACGCTCTTCTCGGCAAGGTGAGGTGGGTCACTGATGAGGTCATAGGGGACGGTCAGTGATATATCGATCGACATGATTAAGCGAAGGGGTTTTCGATTTGTATGCCACGAAAAGCCAGGATTGACGCTCCGGGTGCGCTCCACCACATTATCGTTCGGGGAATTGAGCGTCGCAAAATCTTTTGGGACGACGCGGATCGTGATTCTTTTGTAGCCCGTCTCGGCCGAGTGTTGATTGAGAGCGATACGCTTGTGTTTCGCATGGGCGTTGATACCTAACCATTCTCACCTTTTGCTGCGTAGCGGTCGTACGCCGATTGCGGGTGTCATGAGAAGGCTTTTAACGGGGTACTTTCATCATGCGATCTGAGAAGCGATTCGGACCTCAAGTCAACGGTGGAAAAAACCCCTTCTGGGTTTCACTTACGATAAGAAATATTCAAATTGAGGATGCGGTAAGGCTTTCTTTCCCTGCATGACACCCATGCGGTTGTCATTCGATATGAATGAAACAGCATCTGCATCGCCGGCAAAGAATCAGTCCAGATCCAGCTTCGCTTTGCAATGATTGCATTTTACGGCACCCCGGAAAACGGTATTGCCGCATTGGGGGCAGACATAGCGGGTTTCTTCATCTTCAACCCATTTGTCGGTGCCGAACTCTCGCCGATACGGAACAGCCCGCAAAATGACCTTTTTGCCGACAGGTACGGGAAACTCTTCAATATGCTGACAAGGAAATTCGTCACATTGATGGCATCCTTCATATCCTTTTTGCGATGTGCAGGACCTGATGGGGCATGTGGTACAGTAGGCAAATGGTTCATCGGATAAACAACCTTCGCAACGGATATCTTCCGGTGAGACCCCAAACAAAGGGGCCAACAGTCCCTTCAGCTTTTGATTGTCGTCCCTGTGTGCCACCATGACCGCACAAATTCCGCAGTAAAGCCCGCAAGGCGCCAGCCATTCTTTTTTGATATCCATGTTAATCCTCCCTTGATCTAGTAGCTTCTGGTTATATCTCATTCAATATCTCCAGCCTTCGGGAGGCCACGAGATCCCTTATGGATTTGACAAAGGTCTCCGGTGCTGCATAGTCGGGGTGGCTCCGGAAAAGAACAGCAATCCGCTCCAGTTCTCCCAGTTCTTGAAGCCTGGAATCCGCCGAGCCGTTCCGGCGGGCGTGGCAGGGATGATCCGCAAAGTGGAGATTCTTTGGATCCAGCAGCTTGATTTTGATTTCATAGGGGAGAAGCTTGGTGCAGGCGCAGGGATTGCCCGGTTTGACCAAGCTGCAGTTCTTCGTCATAAAATGCCGGATCTGCTTCCGTCCCCGGGAAAGACGCTGGCGAAAGGCTTCGGGGGTGATATTTAAAATCCGGCTGCCCTCGACGCTTGTGACTTGGAAAATAACTCCAAGGATAAAGGCCATGCGTATCTCGCGGCTCAAACAGAGCAACATGCCTTGCAAACAGGCCAGTTTTACCTCTTCCACGATGAGATGATCTTCCGGGCTCTCGGAATCCTCCATGCTCGACATTTTTTGTGCTTCTTCAATCGCCTGCTCGCACGTTTCAAAGGAGAACCACTTCTCTGCACGCCGTTTGCGGGTGGTGAGGAGGTGATTGGCGGCAATGCGAAAACACCAGGTTGTGAATCGGCTTTCCCCTTTGAAACTTCCCAGATGGGTGATGATCTTGATCAGTATCTCTTGGGTCGCGTCCTCTGCATCAGCCGGCAGGAAGAGGATCCTCAGCGCCAGGCCGTAGATTCGGTCTTGAATCGTTCTCACCAGCTCTTCGAGCGCATTTCTCCCGCCTTCTTTGGCCAAGTCGACCAGACGCTCGAGGCTGGTTTCATCCGAATAGGGTTTCTTTTCCATCTGTTCCTCTTTTTCTATTAGACAAAAAAAGTGGACCTTGTGTGACATAAAAAATGAAAAAGCCCGGATTTTCTGCGATCTAATGATCCCGTGAGAAAATGCTGCAGAAGGAAAGGGGTCAAGCTTTGACATTGGATATCGCCCTTGTCACATGTCGAGGACTGACCCCGCTATCTCATTCGATGTTAGAGGTATTGATCGATCATGCTGCCTGGAACAGCCGTGACATCGTCGGATAGGGGGAAAGGGTGTCGGGTTCGGGCTGCGATGAGGCCCTGGTGGAGGCAGCTATCGCCGTAGAATCTCTTAAGGGCCCTGATACCTTTTAGGCTGGTCTGATCCGGGTTTTCAGAGAATTTGGCTTCGATCGCCGTGAAGCTTCCGCCCCGTTCAATCAGCAAGTCAACTTCCATCCCGTTTACCGTGCGCCAGAACCATACCGGGACACTTTTGGCCAAAGAGTAGTGATGCTTTACCACTTGCATGACCACGTGGGTTTCCCACAGAGGTCCGGCGATAGGGTGCCGACTTACGGCTTCCCAGTTTTCAAACCCCATCAGGAATAAAGCCATACCGGTATCGCACATATATATCTTGGGCGATTTTACCAGCCGTTTGCCGAGATCGCGGTGGTAGGGTTCAAGGAGAAACACCTGACCGGAAGCCTGAAGCACTGAAATCCATTGCTTTGCGGTGTTCGTTGCGATGCCCACATCCCTGGCCAATTCTGAGTAAGAGAGTACCTGTGCGGTTCTTACAGACACAGCCCGCAGAAATCGATCAAAGTCTCTCAAACTTCCCACATTGAGAATATTCCGGACGTCTCTTTCCAGGTATGAGCTCAAGTAAGCCGCATGCCAGTAATGGGAATCCAGATCAGGCCTTTGGTGGAGCTCAGGGAAACCTCCCTTGAACAGATAGGCGTTTTCGTCGAAATGTTCGAAGGCTTCCCTCATCTCGGCCCCTGAAAGATTGAGCATGTTGAGAATGCCGCAACGACCCGCCACGCTTTCGGAAATACCTTGCATGAGCGGGAAGTTTTGAGAGCCGGTCAAGAGGAATCGGCCGGGCTTTTTGTTCTGATCGATTCGGACTTTTAGGTGCCGCGGCAGTGAAGGCGCATACTGCATTTCATCAATGATCAGCGGTTCCTTGCGGCTGCCCAAGAATTCATCGGGGCTTTTTTCGGCTTGCTCTGCAATGGCCGGAAGATCCAGAGACACGTATCCCAGGTCAGGAAATAGCTTGCGAACCAGAGATGTTTTTCCTACTTGCCTCGCACCTGTCACCACAACGGAAGAAAACTGCTTAAATAGGGCAGCGAGGCTTAATTCGTATTTTCTTTTTATCCACATGCAGATATTTTGCAGTTCCGTTGCAAGAATGTCAAGCCTTAAAATCGCCACTCACGCTCTAAAAGGACCCTCATTATCTCCGGCAGGTGGTCGAATTTAAAAGTGGAAGCACACACGGTGATACAGAATTCAACAGGCTTTGGAAGAGACATCAAGAGAAGTATCAAAAGGCCCGCAGGCCAACAAGTTAGTCCAGCCGACCTCGTAAGCTCCGCGGCTGACCATGGCGTCATGTGAGAGAATAGACGGAAAATCGTTGATTTCGTGAATTTGCGAGGATATTGTTAAGCTTTAATTCAAAAATCCTGCTTAAATGACGAAGATTCCCGGTTATTAGCTTTAAATTATGGCCTATGGCTGTGGCTGCAATCTGAATATCCGCATCGGGAAGGATTGTTCCAACTTCCTCAAGCTGCGCTCGGATTTTACCAACAACTTTCGCAATGTCGATGTCATAGGGTAAAACGGTAACAGCCGGGAGAACCCGTTATTCTATATTGTTTAGGTGGCGCTCACGGTCTTGTGAGCGATAGGCGCCTTTGTACAGCTCGCCTATTACAACGGCACCGGTAAATTGCTCTTCAACGAGCAACTTTCATGATCCATTTTACATAGGCGATTGCGGGGCGTGGGCGAAAGAGCTCTGAAATTGCATTGGTATCAAAGAGAAACGCCATTTTCAATGTTCCGGGTCTGGGATATTTCGCTGCCCCTTTCGAGGAGATGCGTCCAGAATTGAAGCCAATTCCTCGCTATTTTCCCATCCGCCCGCAATACCGGCAAGTCCAGTCTCCGGCCCTGCTTTTCTCAAACGCTTCAGGTGTTCGAGGTCACTGGGGCTAACGAGGGCGGCGACAGGTTTGCCGTGTCTGGTAATGAGCACAGCAGACCCTGCTTCCACTTTACGGATGCATTCTGAAAAGGTGGCTTTCGCTTGAGCCACGGATATATTTTTTTCCATTATCGACCTCCATTTTTGACCTTTAGGACCATTATGACCAAAATTTCAAGGAGTTTTATTGAAACAATCCCATAACGACAGGGTCAAACAGACCCCTGTAACCGTTCGAGTTTTCATCAATAATTGGAGGAGGCGCTGGTTATCCTGAGGGTTATTCCCAAAAAAAACCTCTTTTGCATCTAAATATCCTACGTTATATTATACATTATTTAGAAATAGCGTGAGGTGAAATATGCAAAGATTGAGAATCAATCAAGATATCAGGCCACTATCCGAGGCCGGAACCGGTATCGCAAACTTTATCAAACAGGTTCATGAGACAAAAAGACCTGTTATTACTACCCAGCACGGAAAAGGTGTTGCCCTTCTTCTGGATGCTCATGAATTTGAGGCGATGCAAGAGAAAATTGAACTTTTGACTGATATTCAAATATCCCTTATCACGCCTTAGGAGGAGGCCTTAAGCAGTATCAAAGCGGTCGAGAGGGACCGGGCATATCGAGGCGTTGAAAAATTCTGGTGGTATGCATAGGCTCTGTGGGTTAAAGGTCATTTCTGCCTCAAATATGCACGGCCCCTCAACTTCGCGTTGGCCTGAAGGAAAACACATGAATGTATTCGAAGAATTCAAACGGTTTGTAATGGATTTGGAGAAGCAGAAGGTGAGGTATGCGCTCGTGGGAGGGGTCGCGGTGGCATTTTATACGGAGCCGCGATTTACCCGCGACATTGACCTCCTTGTTGATTCCGAAGACTTCGAGAGGGCAAAAGACATTCTGGAGGTAAATGGATATTTCGAATCTGCATCGCCTTGGACGTTCCGAACCGTGGCCATCGAACTTCATCGGTTTGTGAATGTCGTGAACGAAGAACATGAAATGCTGATCGATATTCTTGTTGCCAAAAATGAGGAGGTCAGAAAGATAATTCATAATGCTGTCGAAGCGAAATCGGAAGAAGGAAGAGTAATGCTTGCAAACAAGAAAGACCTGATCTGGCTCAAGAGCATGAGGAACTCGAAACAGGACCAGGCAGATATAGAGAAGCTGGAAGATGACAAGGATCGATAGGGTACTCAAGAAGCTCAGCGATCTTTACGAGTTCAACCGAAAGATCAAGAACTACGCGCTGAAGAAAGAGGAAAAGGCCAACAAGCCGGTTGAGCCGACTCGTAAAACTCGCGGCTGATTTCCCCGTTCGGCTGATGGAATCACCATTCGCATTCAAGAGAGGAATGCAGATGCCATACGTAAACATTAAGGTTACTCGGGAAGGAGTTTCAGCCAAACAGAAGGCGCAACTCATTCGTATCTCCCAAGCTCGGCGTTCGTGCCGAGAAGTATTGAACAAAATGCCGTAATAGCAATGTACTGCGGTTATTACTGAAGGCATAGAAGCTCATCGAACCTCCTCGATGAGACGAAAAGACGGTAAAGTTATCCGTATTCGAAAATCATCCAAGGCGGAATCGCCGCACCAGGAGATTCATGGTGCGCTGAATTTACCTCATTAACCGGGAAAATCGGAGGATAATGTTTCGAATTCGACGCATCTATGATGACCTGTTGCCCATTGACCGGAATGCGATTGCGCAGGTTCAGGACATTCTGAGAGCGCAGTTCCCGCTCCTTTCAAAGGGAAAGGTGAACAAGCTTCCCGATCAACTGCGCAATCCTTTCAAGTACCGGTTTCGGTCCATTCTCTTTGTGGCCCAAGGTATCAAAGCGAGAGTGAAAGGATTCGCCCTCCTGCAGCACGTGCCGGACTTGCGCTTCTGCTACCTGGATTTCATATCGGCTGCAACCTACAGAACCGGCGGGGGGATCGGTGGTGCCCTCTATCAGCGGGTGAGGGAGGAAGCCCAGTCCCTGGATGCAGTGGGGCTGTTCTTTGAGTGCCTTCCCGACGATCCGGATCTGTGTAGAGATTCACATATCTTGAAACAGAACGCCGAGCGACTTCGTTTTTACGAAAGATTCGGCGCCCGTCCCATCGTCAACACAGCCTATGAGACGCCTGTCAAGCCCGGGGACGATTGCCCCCCTTATCTGGTTTTCGACAACCTGGGCAAGACCATGCGCCTCGACCGAGATCTCACAAGGAGGATTGTGAGAGCGATTCTCGAGACCCATTACGGAAAACTGTGTCCTCCCGAATACATTGGCAGGGTCGTGGCTTCGTTCCATGCTCAGCCCGTTCGCCTCAGGGAGCCAAGGTACGTCAAGGGAGAGCACACGACCGCGGTGAAGCCCATCGCTTCCCTTGAGAAACGAATCGCCCTTGTGGTGAGCGATATGCACAACATTCATCATGTGCACGAGCGAGGGTACGTGGAGTCCCCGGTGAGGATCGCCGCCATACTCAAGGAGATAGAACCGACCGACCTCTTTGAGCGGGTGAACATTCAGCATTTCTCGGATAAGCACATCAAGGATGTTCATGAGGGCGGATTTGTAGAGTACTTGAAAAGGGTGAGTGAGAACGTGGAGCCGGGCCAATCCGTGTATCCCTACGTCTTTCCGATCCGGAACAAGACCCGACCCCCCAAAGAACTCCCCATTCGGGCGGGCTACTACTGTATCGACACTTTCACCCCCCTCAACGAGAAAGCCTACTTTGCCGCCAAGAGGGCCGTGGATTGCTCCTTGACCGCCGCACGAAAGATCCTCGAAGGGTACCGCTTGGCCTATGCCCTTGTCCGTCCGCCGGGCCATCACGCAGAAAGACAGGCTTTCGGAGGATTCTGTTATTTCAATTCGACCGCAATCGCCGCCCATTACCTCAGCGCATTCGGGAAGGTGGCGGTTCTCGATATCGATTACCATTATGGAAACGGCACGTACGACATATTCAGAAACCGATCGGATGTGCTGACCCTCTCCATTCACGGCCACCCCCATTTCGCCTACCCTTACTTCAGCGGTTTCAATGACGAAAGAGGGGAGGGTGCGGGAGCAGGCTTCAATGGCAATTACCCCCTCCGGGAGCAATTGTCGGGAGAGCAATACAGGCAGACCCTCGCGAGGGTGTTGAGACGCATTGCACGATACAAGGCGAAGGTCCTTGTCGTTGCCTTGGGCCTGGACACGGCAAAGGGCGACCCCACGGGAACCTGGAGTCTTGTGCCGAAGGACTTCAACATCAACGGAAGGATGATCGGATCCCTGCGGCTGCCGACCCTGGTGATCCAGGAGGGCGGATACCGCATTCGCACCCTCGGCACCAATGCCCGCCGTTTTTTCCT
>JAWOGN010000339.1:0-22501 GCA_046496815.1 Desulfatiglandaceae bacterium | reverse complement strand
ATCATTCCAACCTCGGAGCTATAATAATGGCCACCCGTCTGTTCCGGCTGCGACCTTCTTCAGTTTCATTGGTCGCGATAGGCCTGTAAAAGGATTGACCGACTGCTTCCATGTTGCGTGGATCAATGCCGATATCATTTTGAAAGTACCGGATCACCGCTGCCGCTCGAGCCGCGGAGAGTTCCCAATTCGAAGGGAATTTATATCGATGCTCCGGCAGGATAAGTTTATTGTCTGTGTGTCCCACCACTCGGATCTGCTTCGCCCCGGCATTTCTCAAGGCTTCTCCAACCTTTCTTAAAATATCCTTACCCTTTGGAGTAATCGTCGCTTTGCCGAAATCAAACAGGATTCGGTCCACAAATGTGATGGAAAGTTTTTCTGCAAGCTCCTCGAGAGTCACTTGCTTGTTTAGAATTTCGCCTTTTAAATCCGTCACGATACTGTCATGGGCGGATTTCAACGCATCGATTTGTGTTATGAGCCGTCCTTTTTGCCCCAAGAGATCGGATAGGCTGCTCTGAAGTGTTTCCAGTTCATCCTGACGTTTTGCCAGCGCTTCCTTGTGAAATAAGAGCTCAGAGGTAAGGTCCTTCATTTTTTTCCGAAAGTCTCGAATCATGGCGTCGCGGCCCTGAATTTCAGAATTAAGCCGGGAGAGGGTATCGTCGTGAGTTGACTTCAGTCGCTCTACCTGAGCCTCCAAGGCCGCCTTTTGTTTTTCAGTACTCTCCATACTCTGCTGAAACGCTTCCGCCTCGTTTTGGCGCTTCAAGATCTCTTGCTGAAGCGAAGTCCCCCGTTTTTTTTCCTCCTCAAGCTGCGGCTCCAGCTGAGCAATTTTGGTATCTCGACGCTTGATTTGTTCCCTGAGATCGGTGAGCTCGGCCTCATGAGTTGACTTGTGTCTATTGAGTTGTCCCTCAACCGTGCTCCTTTGTTTCTCGATCTCTGTGAGTCGACCCCGGAGTTCTTCCATTTCAGTTTGGCGTTTCTCAAGTTTATCCTTTAAGGCACGGACTTCGGATGCTGCGTTTTGAAATTTTTTTGCCAATGCTTCAACGGCGGTGTCTCGAAGTCGGACTTCTTCTTGCAGAGAGGATAGCTTCGCCTGATGCGCTGATTTCAGTTGCTCCAATGAGGCCTCCGCTGCCTCCCTTCGATTTTCAAGATCGGAAAGACTTATTTCGAGTGCTTCGGTTTCCCTCCGCTCTTTGGCAACTTCTTCCTGAAGAAAAGACATTTGCGACAGGATGTCCTTGGACCGTTTCCGAAGATCGGCAATCATCGCACCCCAATCGGCATTTTGCCTTTCCAGCTCGGAGACGGCGGCCTCATGGTTTGCCTTCAGCTCTGCCAACTGAACATCAACATCGTTTTTCTGCTTTTTGAGATATGAAAGCCGGCCCCGGAGGGCTTCTATCTCGCGAAGATTTTCAGCAACATCTTCCTTTAGCGTCAAGACCTGATCCGTCGCGGTTTGAGCGTGTTTTTCGAGTTCGACAATCCGCCGGTCACGGGTATGGATCTCTTCCCTAAGATTGGAGACAGCGGTTTCGTGAGAAGACTGTAAATGGGATAATTGAGCCTCGATGGCCCCCCTGTCTTTTTCAGCATTTGAAAAACTTTGTCGGAGCTCTCCGATTTTACCGTCCTTTTTTCCAAGCTCGTCGGTTAAAGTCTCGATCCGAGAATTCGCGCTTTCCAGTTGAGACAAAATTTTAGAAATGTGCGCTTTTGCGCGCCCCAATTCCTCCAAGCTCTTTTCGGCATTCTTCCGGCCTGAATCTTGAAGCGAAGAGATTTCATCATTCAGCCGGTTGATCCTTTCATCCAGGGATATCATCTCTTTTTCCTTGCTCAAGAGGGCATCCGTGGCATTTTGATATCTTCCGTAAAGGACCAAGCCGGAAATAACAGCGGCTGCCAGTAAGACAGACAACACGATGGTGGGGATTCTTTTCATTGTCATCCTCTCTCCTGCTTAATGTTCTTAAAGAAATGCTTCCCGTGAACAGAGGGAAACGAAAGCCGCTTTTTTTCGCCTCTCAAGCCGGCTGCTCCTGGAACCTTGGAACCCGCTACGCATAATACCGCCCTGTGTCCGGTCAGTCCAGTGGCCAAATCACCGGAAAAAACACCCAAAATGGGATCAAAACGCATCGCCTTCTTTTTTCAAAAAGGATGCATTGCTGGTAATGATTCAGGGTGGGGGTCCAGAGGTGCTCTTTTCGAATCATTGTTTTCATCATCGTGATTGGGTCTTTTCCAAGAAACCTGTAAGACTTTCCGCAATTTTATCCGTTGACACCGCGCTCGCATGGGCCATGCTTGCGTCGATTATTTGACCTCTTGTCATCGCTCCAACCGCATAAATCCTTTCCGATATGGATTTTTTGCCGTCAATGCCCTTTCTCACCACATGGTGTGTGTCGGGATCTATCCACATGCCGCCCGTCCGATAAATTCGGATTCCACCATCCGGATCCTCAGTCATGTGATCGTGGGATTCCGGGTGATTCAGGTATGGAAGCTCCTCTATTTGAATGGTTCCGGATCGAAGGAGATTCTGCGCCAACTCTGACGGATTGGTTTCATAGGATTTTTTCTGGCCGCGGGCATCAATGACATATTTGTGACGGCGCCGCTTCTTCATCCCTTGCTCCGTTCTATAGACAAATTCATAGTCTCCCCTCGACGCATCCTTGATGAAGCGATAGGGGTCGCCGAGCTTGACCACATCAACGGTTCCGGATTTCATAAGGGCTAACAGCTTTTCACCATTAATCAACGGGATGGCGGATGCATGGGAAAAAAATAGAGTCGCATACTTTTTGTCAAATCGTTTTCTGTCCGCTGCAGATAAACTTGTGTAAAGCTTCCTGACAAAAGGAAGTGTCCGGTGAAGCACTGTTTGCCGGAGAAGTGCCCCATTGTGTCCGTCTCCTTGTTTTGCATCCTTTATATCGGCCTTTAGCAGTTGAATGGGCGAAGCCGTTGGATTCAGGATTTTTGTCCATTCAATTCGGTGCCCGTAGGCGGCTTCCAAGTCCGATTCGAGCAAATGGAATATTGTTTCCAAAGACAACATGCCGTTATTTTCAATGGTGAGTTTCTCCACATTCTCTAACGTCAGAAACCTGTTCTTGTAATCGCCCGTCTTGCCCCTGATCCTCGGCAAGAGTCCCCGTCTTGAATAAAGGCGGATGTTTCTCGGATTTGAAGCGGGTACATAGGTGAGTACACCCTTTGCATCACGATGAAATTCTCCTTCAGCGGTGAGGGCCAGGGTCGCATCCAAGGCACTGAGACTTGTGCCGATGATCGCAACGCTCTCGCCGGTGGGAATTCCTTCAACAAGGGTTTTCGGGGGCCAGGGAGACGGAAAAAAATGATCCCGCTCCTCGTGATCAAGCCAATGGCCTGTCGCAATCAAGGCACGGTCTGAATGGATTGAGAAACGCTTGCCCGTATTGAAGTTTTTGAAGGTTAACCGAACCCTGGAGTTCTCTTCCAACAGGTTCGTAACCTCGCATCTTGAATAGAGCTCCAATCCCAAACCGAGTTGTCGGGCCTTCTCTATGGCTTCCCCGAATCTTGACTTGAGATACTCACCCATGACGGGGCGCGGATAGTAATCGCAGCAATCCTGTCGGAGATCGGATTCATTGAAGAATGCACGATAGTGGTTGTAAATTGATTCCCGGTGACTGTCCGCCCAGTTCTGGAAATCCCCCGGATTAGCCGAAATAATCCCCATGTCCTGAGCGCACATGTTTATAATATGACATGGCAGGGCATTGTTTTCTGAATGGGGAAAGCCGGGTCCAAAGACAGACTGCTTTTCGAACATCTGAATGTTGATTTTTGAAGGATCCAGTTGACCTGACCGGGCTTTTTGCCGAATCCTTTTCACAAGCTGGAAGATCATTGAAACCCCGGTCAGGCCGCCGCCAATGATCGCAAAACTAAATCTCATCGCCTTCTTGATTCCTGAAACGAAGCAGTGTATCGCTGTGACTCTTCATACCGCCGGCCCCACAGCCGATAACACAGCGAAGGGTTACGGTTTGCTTTGGTGTTTTTTCTCAGCCTTGTGAGCTATTTTTTTTAAAAATAGGTCTTGTGAGACAATGACTTGTTCATTCTCACCCTCAGCCAATTTTTCCATGTTATCGTAGGCTGCCACATAAAAATAAAGTTTGTTTCCTTTTGTTGCAGTCAGCCGTGCAACAGCGCGAACTCGAGATCCGACCGGAGCTGCCGCAAAATGCCGGATGTCAATTCGGGTGCCCAGCGTGATTTTACCCGCTGGGATTCGTCCTTCTATGGCCTGACGGGCCGCCAGTTCCATCAATAATACGACCCGATGCGTTGACAGTACGTTCGCCCCAATGTTTCCATCAAAGCTGGCAAGGTCCCTCCCCGTAACGTTCATTTCTTTTTCACCCACAAGCCCGATTTGAAGACCCATGCCGTCACCTTGTGATGTTTGCGATTGAGTGATCATGGAATTCGATTCCCCCATTGACGCGCGTTGTTTGGGTTTTTCAAGCTCAAAACTGATTTCATCGGGAAACCCGGAACCGCTTCACTTCGGTTAAATATGGTTGTTGAAAATTTCTAACATATTTGTCATATTAGAAAAATAAAAATATTTTGTATCAATTTAGCGCTTTGAACCCCTCCCAACGACCCCCAACTCACCATTTGAAAGCGCTAAATTGATACAAATATTTTAAACTATCTGGAGGACTGAAAGGACAGAAAGCCATGCGGATCGCAATCATCGGCGCCGGGATTTCCGGATTGGTGTCGGCCTATCTGTTGTGGCGGGATCATGAAATTGTCGTATATGAGGCCAATGACTACATCGGAGGTCACACCCACACGATCGATGTGGATGTGGAGGGACGGACATATCCCGTGGATACGGGATTTATTGTATTCAACGAAAAAACCTACCCCAATTTCGTAAAGCTTCTGAAGCAGCTGGAGGTTGCCTGGCAACCCTCAAACATGAGCTTCAGCGTTCGTTGCGAAAAATCAGGCTTTGAATACAGCCCCACTTCCCCGAGGGCCCTTTTTGCCCAGCGGAGAAACCTGTTTCGTCCGGCTTTTATCCGAATGCTTTTGGACGTCTTCCGCTTTCGGAGGGCATCCGAGGATCTGATTCGATCCCGAGATAATGATACGACCTTGGGTGAGTATCTCCGGACGCAAAGGTATTCAAAATGGTTTAAGGACTATTTCATCATCCCCATGGGGTCGGCCATCTGGTCCGCCGACCCCAACCGTTTTCAGGATTTTCCAGCCCGATTTTTTGCCGCCTTTTTCCACAACCACGGATTTCTCCAGCTGCGGAACCAGCCTCAATGGCTCGTTGTCAAGGGGGGATCGCGGCAATATATTGAAAAGCTCATTGCGCCTTTTCGGGGCAGGATACGGGTCGGGTGTCCTGTTCGCTCGATTTTTCGTCGTGAAACGGATGTGGAGGTGAGAGTTGGTAATGAAGATGTCGAACATTTCGACCACTGTATTATCGCCGCCCACAGCGATCAAGCCCTCTCGATGATCGCCGACCCCACGGAAGCGGAAAATGCCGTGTTGAGCGCCATCCCCTATCAGGAAAACCTCACGGTTCTTCACACGGATTCATCCATGATGCCCCGGCATCGGTCTTGTTGGGCAAGTTGGAATTCATTCATACCCAAGGAGGCGCGGCGTGGGGCTATGCTGACCTATTACATGAACAGTCTGCAGTGTCTTGAAGCCCCTGTGGATTTTTGTGTGACCCTTAACCCGGGACATCGCATCGAGCCTGCAAGGATTATTAGAAAACTGATCTATCACCATCCGGTCTACTGCAGCCGAGGACTCGTTGCGCAGAAACGGTTTTCTGAGATAAACGGAAAGAACCGTATCCATTTTTGTGGAGCCTACTGGGGGTATGGTTTCCACGAAGACGGCGTGAAGAGTGCGCTCGCTGTTTGCGAGTCCTTTGGAAAGCGCCTTTGAGATGAAAAGCTGCCTATACCGGGGTAAAGTCAGACATCGACGATTTACGCCGGTCCTCAATACATTTCAATACCGGCTATACATGATATATTTGGATTTGGCCGAATTCGCCCACGTATTTGATTCGCATCCGCTCTGGTCCACGGAACATGTCAATTTGGCATATTTTCGAAGGCGAGACCACCTCGGCCCGCCTCATATCCCCCTCGACCGGGCTGTCAGGGATCTGGTGCAGGCCCAGGTGGGCATGCGTCCGAATGGGCCTATCCGATTGCTGACCCACTTGCGGTATTTCGGATATTGCTTCAATCCCGTGAGTTTTTACTACTGTTATGATCCTCCGGATCGCCGTATAGAGGCCCTGGTGGCGGAGGTTCACAACACTCCTTGGCTTGAGGAGCATTGCTATGTGTTCGGTGAGGCCATGAATGTGCACCCTCATCCGGGCTGGAAACAATACTGTTTTGACAAGGTTTTCCATGTATCCCCCTTCATGGAGATGAATATTCGGTATGACTGGCGCTTTCACGTGCCGGATGAAATGATCCATGTTCAAATGAATCTTATGACCGGAGAAAAGAAACGCTTTGACGCCACCCTGGAGCTGAAACGGGAGCCTATCACGCGGCGTTCGTTGACCCGTGTTCTTCTGGCCTATCCGCTGATGACGTGGAAGGTTACGGCCATGATTTACCGGCAGGCGCTCCGACTCAAACTGAAAGGGGTTCCTGTACACGCACACCCTGGAAAAGCGGGATCTTCAAGCGCGGGGACATCATCATGAATGAAACGTTACGATGCATGGAAAAACGGTTTTCGGAAAGGTCAACCTCCGCAGTTTTTCACGGGTCGGCCCGTAAAATCATTTTTTCCATTCTGAAGCGATTAAGACGCGGGCGGATTCATCTCATCGATGGTGATCTGGAAGTGACTTTCGGGCAACGGACGGATGGCGAATTTCTTGACGCTTCTGTGACCATCCTCCATCCGGGCTTTTATAACCGTATCCTTTTCGGGGGAAGCGTGGGCGCGGGCGAGGCCTACATGATGGGGCTTTGGCGAACGGATGACCTGACGGTGCTCATCCGTATCGTTCTGCTCAATCAAGCGGTTTTCGAGGGGTTGGACAGGCGATGGACCAAGCTGTCGGCTCCTGCCTACAAAGTTTTCCATGCCCTGCGCAGGGATACCAAGAAAGGCAGCCGAGCCAACATCTCCGCCCACTACGATCTGGGGAATGACTTCTATAAACTCTTTCTGGATGAAACCCTGACGTATTCATGCGGCGTGTTTGAAGCGGAGAACAGCACCCTGAAGGAGGCCTCCCTTGCCAAGTACGATCGCATCTGCAAAAAGCTCGCTTTGAAAGCATCGGATCACGTGCTTGAAATCGGAACGGGTTGGGGCGGGTTTTCCCTGTTTGCCGCGGAACGTTACGGCTGTCGCGTCACCACTGTCACCATTTCAGCGGAACAGTATCGCCTGGCTCAGGAGCGCGCCACAGAGGCGGGTCTTAAGGACCGCATCCAAATCCTCTTCAAAGATTACCGGGATTTGGAGGGCCGGTTTGACAAACTGGTCTCCATTGAGATGATCGAAGCAGTCGGACATCACTATCTGGAAACATTTTTTCGCGTGTGCAGCAATTGCTTGAAAGAAGATGGGATGATGATGCTTCAAGCAATCACCATTGCAGACAGGGTCTTTGAGAAACACAAGCATTCCGTGGATTTTATCAAACGGTATATCTTCCCCGGCAGCTGCATCCCCTCCATTGCCGCCATAAGCCAGGCTGTGGCAAAGATAACCGATTTGAAGATGGACCACCTGGAGGACATCACGCCGCATTATGCCAGGACCCTTCAGGCATGGCGGTCCCGATTTTTTGAGAACATCGAACAGGTCAAGGCTCTCGGGTTTTCCGACGCATTTATTCGAATGTGGGAGTATTATCTTTCGTATTGCGAGGCCGGGTTCCAGGAACGATACCTCGGCGACATTCAGGCGCGTCTTATCAAGCCCGGTTGCCGTCCGGCGCCCATCCTGCCTCGCCTGGAGGGAGAGAAGAACCCATAATCATGGTTTTTTGAGACGGTAATGGGAAACCAGCCATTCCCGGCCCTTGGCATATCCCCAGAGCTCGGCACAGGCCATGAAAAAGATACGCCATCGCTGTAACCATCGCTTGGCATCCGACCGACCGTAGGCCTCGGCCAGGACAGTCAATACATCATCCCGCCGGCGGTCCAGATTGGAGAGCCAAGCCTCAGCCGTTTTCTTGTAGTGCAATCCGCTCATGCTCCAGTGCTCCTCCACCCGAAGGGTATCCTGAAAATAAAGCATGAGATCATCTGAGGGCATCATCCCGGCCGTGAAAAAATGCCGTCCCATCCAGTTCCGGGCACCGGCCGTCTCAAAAAGATACGGGTATTTTTTGTGGCAAAAGATATGAACGAACAGTTTTCCCTGCGGCTTGAGCCATGTTGAAATCTTGTGGAGCAGTTTTTCCCAGTTACGCATGTGTTCGAACATTTCGATGGAGAGGATGCGATCAAAGCGCCGGTCTGTCTCCAGGTGGTTTATGTCGCACATCAGGGTCCGGATATTCTCGAAACCTTTATCCAGGGCTTTTTTCCGAATGAAATCCATCTGATCTTGTGCATTGGACACGGCCAATACCTTGGCTTTCGAGTAATTCTCGGCGATCCAGAAGGTGAGGGAGCCCCACCCACAGCCCAAATCCAGGATCTCCATCCCGTCTTCAATTTCGGCTCGCCGACCGTACAAAGCAAGCATGGCCTCTTCCGCCATATCGAGGCTTTCGACGCCCTCAGGCCAATGGCAGCTGCTGTATTTCATGCGTGGCCCCAGCACGTTTTGAAAAAAACGGGGAGGCATCTCATAGTGCTGTGCCTTGGGTTTATCGGTCTGGAGGGCGAGGGGACTCCGGCGAAGCTGATGGATCAATCGTCGTTTGTCCTGACATGATGCCTCCACATCTCCGCGTCGTTGCGTATCAAGACGAATACGGTCCAGCTTCCGAATGCCCATTCGAATCAAGGCATCGGGGATGAGGGCCTGCTCAGCCAGTTTGATTAGCAGGTTCATGGGTTTTTCCTTCCGGGAAACCATGGGAAAAACGCGCTTGTATTTTCCTTGTAGGCCCGATAGGCAGGCCTTTTTTCAACCATGGTTTTCTCCAAGAGCGTCACACCGGATACCTTCAGCAGCAAAAAGGTAATGGTGACAGGGCTGATCACGGTCCAGAGGTTGTTCGGTGTGGAAAGGGTGATTAAAAAGATCCCCCACCAGATGAGGGACTCTCCGAAGTAATTGGGGTGTCGGGTATAGGCCCAGAGTCCACGGTCCATAACTTTTCCGCGGTTGATGGGGTCGGCTTTAAACCGATAGAGCTGAAAATCGGCGACCGCCTCAAAAACAAAACCGATTGTCCAGATCATAAAGCCCGACACATCCATCCAGCCCAGCCCTTCAGGTTCCGAAGCGATTTGGCCGGCCTGGACCACAAGGGAGATGACCCAGAGAAGAATTCCCTGAAGCGCAAAGATATTGAACAGGCTCACCCACCAGAAATTGTTTCCGTGTTGCGCCCTCCACGTTTGATAGCGATGGTCTTCCCCCTTTCCCCGCGTTCTCAGACCGATGTAGGCGGCGAGCCTCAGACCCCAGATGGATACAAGGACCGCCAGGAGAATCTTTCGGGAGTGATACCCGTCGGCCAGAAAAAAGGTCAACCAGGCGATGAGCACAAAGCCCAGACCCCAAAAGATGTCTGCGATACCGGCATTTTTAATTATCAGACTGAGGATCCAGGCACAGACCATCATGGCCATAACAGCGGCCAGATTCAATCCCATCAGTGTTACGGTGTCGCCCACGTTTTCTTCCTCCCTGCTGTTTGTTTTTTTAACCGGCCGTCAGGCCTCGCTCCTGGCGAATGAAACGGCCCGGGTTGAGGGGATCTTCAACTGGAAGCCCCTTGCTTCCGGCTGCAACAGCGGCCCGTATGTCGTCATGAATCCGGCTGCTGATGGGGTAAGCCAGTGCGATAAGAAGCGCCGCTATGTTCGACAAAGAGGGAACGAGGGCGTAGAGAATCCGCAGCATTAGAAGCACCTGGCCGGACTGAACGATATTCGGTTCGTACCCTGCGGCGCCCAGCAAAGAAAGCGCGGCACCGACCCCCAGCGCAGCCGCAAGCTTCTTGGATATGGACCATAGACCGATATACTGTCCTTCACGTCGCTCTCCCGTGATGAGTTCGTCGTAATCAATCACATCGGCCTGCATGGCCGAAGGGATGGCGACCGTGGCGCCGAAACCGATCCCCGAGAAAAAGACCAGAATGCCGTATATCAAAGTGTCTCCGGATTCGAGAAAAAAAACCCCGAGAAAGGCTCCCGTATTGATGAGCATCGATAGAATCCAGGCATATTTCTTGCCTGTCTTTTTGGCCAGAAAGACCCAGCCCGGAAGAAAAACAATGCCCGTCACAAAATAGAGGGCCAAAAAAAGGTCAGCCATTTTCGAGGTGAGGACATGTTCCACATAAAACAGAATCAGTGTGGCCGGCAGGTTGCTGCCGAAAGCGGCGACCGTGTAGGATATGAGCAAAATCATAAATGGCCGATTCCGGACCACCAGTCTAAAGCCGCTCACAAGGCGCTGCTGTGTTGGGTCGGTATGCCGCGGCCTTTCCCGAATCGAGGAGACGCACCACCAGCAGAAAGCCACAATCAACGGGGCATACACCACGGAAATCCAGAAGAACTTGGCTCTTTCGCCCGCCGGCGTGGGCGAAAGACTGAGGAGCTGGGAAACGAGCGCCGGGGACCCGGCTGCAACCAGGGTTCCGGCGATGAGTGCCCCGTCCCGCCAGGCGAAGAGTGCGGTCCGCTCGTGGTAGTCGAATGTGATCTCAGGACCCAGGGACTCATAAGGGACTTCCACCAAGGTCCAGAAGAGAAAAACACAGAAGATCATCCCCCCGAACCATATGGTCTCAAAGGGGGGAGACAGTTCGGGGGGATTAAACAGAAAAAAAATTGACACGGCGAGCATCACAGAACCGCCGACGAGATAGGGTCGCCTTCGGCCAAAAGGCGTTTTCGTCCGGTCTGAAAGGAATCCAATAAGCGGGTCGGTCGCTGCGTCAAAGAGCCGCACCCCCAATATGAGGGAGCCCAGAATTGAAATATGAACGCCGACCACATCGGTGTAAAATTTGGGGATGTAAACATAGATGGGGATCCCCACGACGGCCAGGGAAAAGGCAGGCGCTGCATAGGCCAGCCGCTTTATTGTCGACACACTTTGTTCAAAGCGCTTTGTCATGGTGTCAGGATCTCGAATCCGCCCATTGGCTGCGTATCAGATTTGCCATCGGTATCCAAATTTTCCGAGCTTATCGGGATAACCGTGAAAAAATTTGTTTATAAAATAGTAAAAAGTAAATGTTTTTGCAAGAAACGCAACGCAGGGGGAAAATCCCATAAGAAAAAAGTTAGACAAACCGATTTCCATTACGATATTTATTTAAAAATATGGTGCGTTTTATATCTCCGAATTTTATTTCAGGAGGGATCCCGGCTGCTGGGATATGAAAGGGGGATCAATTTATGACCTGGATACAGTGGGCAAAAGCCTATTTCCTGACGTTTCTGGTATTCTTGGCCGTCGATTTTCTGTGGCTGGGTTTGATTGCCAGGCGATTCTATTATCGATACCTGGGGCACTTTTTCAGTGAGGAGGTGAACTGGGCGGCAGCCCTCCTATTTTACTTGCTTTTTGTTTTCGGTATGATGGTGTTTGTCATTTACCCGGCATTCAAGGCCCATGCGTGCATACATGCCGTGTTACTGGGCATGTTGTATGGTCTGGTGACTTACGCGACCTTTGATCTTACCAATTTGGCGCTTCTCAAGGGTTGGCCCATAAAAATCGTTGTGGTGGATATCCTCTGGGGCATTGCGTTGAGCGGCATCGTCTCAACGGCCGGATACCGGATAACCCAATGGCTTTCTTGAACGCGTCTGCTTTACCGCCTAAAACCGCTTCTATTTATGTCTCATCCCGGATCGGTTACTCCATACTCGGAGAGGATCGTTTACATGCCTAAAGTGCTTCTGACGAGTGTCTGCCGTCCTTTTGGCGGGAATGGTGAAGGTGACTCCGTTGGGGCCGAGTTGTTTCACGCCCAGGTGACGCGAAGTCAGGGTATTTTCAGCTACCGCCAGGTCATCCGCTGCTGGGGTCTTGATTACATTGCAGAAAATATCGAGGCGCCCGCCGTGGTCCTTCACTACCCGTCCGAGCGCGAATTTATCCATGAGATTCGGACGAAACACTATGATTATATTGGAATCAATTTCGTTGTAGCCACTTTCCACAAAGCCCGGCGAATGACCCGAATCATCCGCAGGTATTCGCCCGGTTCACAGATTATTTTCGGGGGCTATGGAACCGTTCTTTCCGATGATGTCATCGGCGCCTACTGCGACTTCATCTGCCGGGAAGAGGGCATCGTCTATATGCGTAGACTTCTGGGAGAGAGCCTGAATGGCCCTGTCCGCCATCCGTATACCCCCATCGAGTCACCGCGGGTCTATTCCTTTCCGCTCAAGACCAAGGTGGCCCACATTACCGGAGGGCTCGGCTGCCCGAACGGATGCGATTTTTGTTGCACGTCTCACTTTTTCAATCGTAAATACATCCCTTTCATTCAAAGTGGTCGGGAACTCCATGATACCATGCGTTTGATGGAGCGCAAAGCCCGAGAGACGGGTGATACGCTGAGCAGTTTTATCTTCATCGACGAAGATTTTTTTATCCATGAGACACGGGCAAGGGAATTTCTGAACTGTGTGCGTGAAGCGGGAGTTTCATCCTCGATCATGGGGTTCGGCAGTGTGCGCGGTTTATCTCGGTTCACGGCCGATGAGATTGCTGAGATGGGTTTCGATGTCATTTGGACCGGATTTGAGGGAACGGAATCCGGATACAAAAAACTCCAGGGCAAAAAGTTGGATGTGCTCTACGACGATCTTAGATCCCGGGGTGTGGCCATCCTAACGTCTATGATCATCGGTTTTCCATATCAAAATCGCGCCGGAATACTGGAGGACTTCAAGCAGCTCACGGAAATGGGCCCTTCGCTTTGGCAAATTCTCATTTATTTCGCTTTTCCGAGCACGCCTTTATATGAGAAAGTTCTCGCCGAGGGGCGATATCTTCCGGAGTACCAGGATCACCCCGATTACCGAACTTTCGACGGGTTTTCCATGCACTTTAAACATACCCACTTTACCGCCGAAGAACTGGAAGATCTTCAAAAAGAGCTCTATCGGAGGTGTTTTGAAGTGCTTGGACCTTCT
This sequence comes from Desulfatiglandaceae bacterium, assembly GCA_046496815.1. Taxonomy (GTDB): domain Bacteria; phylum Desulfobacterota; class DSM-4660; order Desulfatiglandales; family Desulfatiglandaceae; genus JAWOGN01. The sequence continues at coordinate 9,089 of JAWOGN010000339.1, read as the reverse complement.
TTGGTGCGCGTCCTGCAGTCATGGTTTGAGGGATACCAAAACCTGAAGGATTCCGCCAGCCCATTGTTGCGCGAGCGGGCAGCGCGCATGCGCAGCTATGTGAGGAGCGCCCTGCCGGGGATTTATCCCGCCATACGGTTCGGACCCAATCAGCAGCGCAGGTCCGAGGCGAGACAATTCTTGAGGGAAATTGAAGACGAACTCGGTCCGCTTTCCCTCAAGGAGCGGCTTCAGTGCTGGGGCACCATCCCCCTTTCTGCCTGGACATGGATGACTGAAAAACTCGCCCTGTTCCAGCAGCCAAGGCTTCTTCGAATTGAGCACCGTCTTTGAATTCGGCTGGGGAGCGATTCCCCGGTAGAAGCTCAGACCGAGTGGATTTGTTATGAGATTACGATTCGATCCTTATCAAGTATTTCAGGGAAGCAAGACACCCGCCGGGCTCTATGCGCGGAAGAAATGGTTAAAGGAGGATCAGTCAAGCTACCAGCATGATTTTGAGGAGACCGTCCGCTTTCTTCTGCTAGGGCAATGCTCCGATGGTTCATGGGATAGATCATTCATTCAGACCATCGGACGGTTATTTTGGTTTCACTTGACTGTCCGGGAAGCGATTGAACCCGTCCGCGAGGGACTCGATTGGCTGTTGGACCAAGCGTCGATCTTTTTCAACCGGAAGAGAATGCATCTCAAAGAAAAAATCGCGAAGAATGACCTGGCCGGGCTTCCCTTTACAAAAAGCTCCTCCGTTGTTCTGATTACCAGCGCGATCCTTTTTCTTTCCTGCGTTTTCGGACGTGGAGCGGATCCAAAGGTGTTGAAGTTCTATGCGTGGCTCGAAGCGCAAGGATCCGAGGGCTCCGGCAGATGGTGCGGGTGGTCCGCGTACAACAATATCCTGAGGGCCTTCGTCGTCCACCCGCATTACGCTGAGAGTCGGGCCGTGACGCTGGCCGTGAGGAACTTGCGACATGCCCAAAGAGCGTCGGGGATATGGCCGGGAGATATTCCCTTTTATCAGACGGTCAATGCCTTGGCCCATTTGGACGCTGCGGAAGGGGACGCGCAGCTGGCTTCGGCTTTTGAGCGGTTGTACAAAACGCAGCGGCGTGACGGCACTTGGAGCCGGTCACAGCCCGAGTGGCATAGCTTCTTGGCTGTGCATGCGTTGAAAAATAAGGGGGAATTATAGCAGTTTTATCAACGCATCATTCTGGGAGGGTGAAACATGAGTAACGGCGGATTGAAGCGGGCCAGAGAATTGACCGGCGAGGGTTTTCACTATGATAACCTGATCACGATGGCGAAGTCCTGTCGGGAAGAACACCATCCTGACAAAATCTTGACTGCTTACATTTTGAACCGGATTTTTTTGCAACTGGCCGATGACCTTGGAGATGGCCCTGTCATTCTCAGTGAACTGCGAAAGCTGGAAGCCAAATACAGAACTTTGGTCAATCTTGCCTTGGAAAAGGCCATAGCCGGCGCACCGCAAGCGGCGGTGAACGAATTGCTGACTGAGCTCATCCAGCTGCTTTGGACGGCTCCTGGAAAGGCATCGGCATTCGCCCCGAAATAATCGGTCTGGAAGCACACGAAATGGTTGCGATCGCTGGGGAGGAACGTGCAGCGTAAGGCAAGCGCACGGAGGATTTGAATGACCGAAAGGGCGTCCATTGCGACAAGGGGATACAGGGACACGCTCAAACTCATGCAAGTTGCGATGGGATCGCGGACCGCCGATCTTGCGGTGACCAACGCGAGGGTACTGAATGTTTACACCGGGGAGCTTCTCGAAAACTTTGCGGTGTGTGTGTGGGACCAATGGATCGCCTATGTGGGAAGAAATCCGGAAGGTATTTTAGGTGACGAGACGCAGGTGATCGATGCCGAGGGAAAAACCCTGGTTCCAGGCTTTATCGACGGCCATACGCACATGGCATGGTTGTCCACTGCAAAGGCCTTTCTCGAACACGCCATGAAGGGCGGTACCACCACCATTATCACCGAGACCCTGGAGCCTTATCCGGTGGCGGGTGTGAGCGGGGTGATCGACTTTCTCGAATCCATGAAGAATCAGCCCATCAAGATTTTTGCCACAGCACCCGCCATGGTGTCCATCAGCCGGTCTGCGAAGGGAATACCGCCGGAAGACCTCAGGGAGTTATTGAAAAGGAAAGACATCATCGGGCTGGGGGAATCCTACTGGCAGGCTGTTTTGCAGGAGCCGGAACGGTTTCTTCCCGCGCTGACGGAAACCCTTCAGGCAGGAAAATCTCTGGAAGGTCACACGGCAGGCGCAAGGGATAAGAAGCTCATGGCGTATCTTGCAGCCGGCATTTCTTCCTGCCACGAACCGATCAAGTCTGAAGAGGTTCTGGAGCGGCTGCGGCTGGGGTTGCATGTGATGGTGCGGGAAGGAGGCATCCGGCACGACCTGAGAGAGATCTCCAAGATCAAAGATACGGGGATAGATTTGAGGCGACTGACGGTGGTCTCAGATGGCATTGATCCCGGTGAACTCATCGAGAAGGGCTACATGGATCACATCGTCCAGAAGGCCATTGATTGTGGTTTCGAACCCGTTTCCGCCATCCAGATGGCCACGCTGAATGTGGCCGAGCATTTCAATCTGGATCATTTGGTCGGCGGAATCGCACCCGGGCGTTATGCCGATATGGTGCTCCTGCCCGATGAAAGAACCATTCGGTCTGAATGTGTTATCAGCAATGGAAAAATTATTTCCAAAGATGGAAAACTTACGGTCTCGCCCAGATCCCACACGTTTTCGCAACGGAGTCTGAACAGCATCCGACTCAGTGAAGCCGTCAAAGTGGAAGATTTTTCCATTCCTGCACCCCATGGGACTTCCCATGTAAGGGTCAGAGTCATCCAAATGGTTTCCGATCTGGTCACACGGGAATCCGTGTTGAGCGTTCCCATGACGCAGGGTAAAATTCAGGCGGATATCAACCGGGATATTTTAAAAGTAGCCGCTGTGGATCGAACCATTTTTCCAGGAAAAATTTTTGTCGGGCTTTTAAAGGGTTTCGGATTGAAATCCGGCGCCCTGGCCTGCAGCGCCGCCTGGGACACCACCGACATCATCGTGGCGGGCTCCGATGACTCGGACATGGTCCTTGCGGTCAACCGGATCCGGGAGCTCAAGGGCGGTGCGGTGATCTGCAAGCAGGGCCGCATTTTGGAAGAACTTCCCTTGCCTATATTCGGGCTCATGTCAGCGCAGCCGCTACACGAAATAGACCGAAAACTCAAACGCATCACCGCGGCAGCTCGGCAACAGGGCGTTCCCTTCCCCAATCCGCTGTTGAGTTTGATTACCCTCACCGGGGCGGCCATCCCCTTCCTCAGGATTTGCGAGGAGGGCTTGGTCGACATCAAGGAGGGAAAGACCCTCGGACTGTTTGTGTAAGATGATCCCGGCCCTTGCGAGTGAAACGCCTCACACACCGCTGATCTGTGCCCGAAAAAGTATGTAAAGTTTTCCTAAAAACTGGAAATAGCTTTGTCATAAGCGGCGGCACTTCTTTGCATTCATTTTTTCGGTTGCCTCTCGGGCTTTCAAAACCGGTGGCCGACCAAAACCTGTTGTTTGTCCCAATCTCTGCGTCAGACTCCATCTATAATTCTCTAAATACTTAATCTATTCAAATGGTTATAATTTTTGCTTTTTTGGTCTTCGAAAAGACCCCTGGGTTTCATTCAGACGGTAACGATTCTAGAACGTGGTGAGAAATGTGAATGATCGTCTTGGCATGTTCTTCGCTAAATGGAATTGGCTAGATTCATAAACTGATACGGAAATAAACAGCAGTCAAAAAACCAATCGCAGGCGAAGGGGATCACGAATGCCATGACCGTAACTCTGCAACACTACTTAAACCCCCTCCACATTTACTGTCGTTTGAGAGATCTCGGCGTGGCCAAAGAGCGGGCCACCTGTCTGTGTCGCCTCTACGAACGATTCATATTCAAATACTTGGGAATAAGGAACTGGGGAATGGATCGTTGAAGTCAGGGCAAGGGCATGAAAGATTCAAGCTACACGAACCTGGAAGAGTTGAAGGAATTGTCCAAGAAGTATCTGCTGATCATTTTGAAGAACCTGAAACGGCAACGGCCGGATTTGTTCTCCGTGCGCGCCGAAGATTGTCCTGCCGCGGGATTACCGCTTCAGGATCGGGTCATCAGCCTGGCCTATTATCGGAAGATGAAATCCATGTATCTTCGGTTCAGGGCCGATTTTCCCACCTGCCGGGAGGTCACCTTGGAGATATTCTGTAAACGCCGGGAAATGTGGCTGAAGAAGGAACAAAGGAAACAATTGATTCGAAAAATCGCGGACAGGGAACTCGTAAAGCGGGGCCTTCCGCCTTTGTACAGCAAGAAGTAAGGCATGCCTGCGGGCCTGCATCCCGGCGTCTTTTATCCTCCCCTTGACCTTCTCCCGGACATAGTGGTATGGATCTCGTGCATTATCCGTTCAAAAGAGACCGCTCCATGTTTTTCGCAGTCCGTAAACCACGTGCGATCGGACGCTTTGGACAGGGGATTGATTGCAAGCTTTTCCATCGTAAAACGGATGTCCGATCACTATCGACCACAGGGGAAAAAGATATGGCGAAACTCAAAACGAAGACCGGGAATTCATCACTCATATTGTGCCGAACCTCTAAGGACACAATAGAAAAAGGCATCCCGGTCATCACCAAAGGAGCGGGCTGCCAGGTTTTTGACGCGAAGGGCAGGGCCTACCTGGATTTTGTAGCCGGTGTCACACGGCCGGTTCACGTCGGTTACGGAAGAAAAGATCTGGCGGAAGCGATCATGCGGCAAGTTGTGGATTTGGCCTATTTCACGCCCATGAATTTCACCAACTCCCGCGCCCTGGAATTGGCCGAGAAATTGAGCCGTATAGCGCCGGATGAAATCAACAGTTTCCTGTTTGTCTGCGATGGTTCCGAGGCGGTTGAATCGGCCATGAAACTGGCCAAACAGCATCACTGGCACACGGGGCAAAGACAGCGATTCAAGGTGATATCCCGGCGGGGCGCATATCACGGCGTCACGTCCATGGCCCTTCGTGCCTTGGGGACCGTTTTGCCGATGCGGCACCACATGGAACCTCTGACGCCGGGCTCCATTTTTGTCGAATCCCCCTATTGCTATCGCTGCCCGTTGCACTTGAATTATCCTGAATGTGAGTTGGCTTGCGCCCGCGACGTGCGACGCATCATTGAGTTTGAAGGCCCTGATCAGGTTTCAGCCCTGATCGGTGAGCCCATCCAGCAGGGGTTTGGGGCACTGGCGCCGCCGCCCGAATACTGGCCCATCATTCGGGATATCTGCGCCGAATACGGCGTGTTGCTCATTATTGATGAGGTCATCTGTGGATTCGGAAGAACCGGTCGCTGGTTCGGGGTTGAACACTTTCACATCAAGCCCGACATCATCACCATGGCAAAGGGCATTTCCAGCGGCTATGTCCCCCTGGGTGCCGTGGGATGCACGGACGAGGTTATCGATCCTGTGGATACCTTTGAACATCTGCACACATATGCAAACCACCCGGTGGCCTGTGCAGCAGGGCTTAAGAACATCGAGATCCTGGAGAAAGAGAGTTTGATCGAAAGGGCGGCTGAGATTGGAGAATATTTTCTGGAAATGTTAAAAACCTTGGAGGAGCATCCGATTGTCGGAGAAGTCAGGGGCCGCGGGTTGTGGTTGGGGATTGACTTTACTACCGACAAGCGGACCAAGGCGTTGTTCCCCATGAGTCGTCTGGCCGGGCTGGTTCAACGGGCACAGCATAAAGGATTGATCATCAAGCTGATGGGGCAGGCCCTTGAATTGGCGCCGCCGCTTGTGATCACCCGGGAGGAAATCGACAGGGGCGTCAAAATTTTACACGAGTGTATCGCCGAAGAAACCAAAGACATGGGTCTTGGATAATGGGTTCAACCGTCGCTATGTAGATCGTCTGCGCTTTTTTTAATTCCAGGACGGAAGATATGAATCGGGGGTGAGGGAACCGATGTGATATCTCAGGATGTGTCTATCCTGATGAGTACTTGATCCGTCAGGGTGATCCTTTCCACCCCGGAAGCCGTCACGAGATAGTCATCCTCAAGCCCTACCACCCCCTTTCCGGGGAAAATAAACTTTGGTTCAAAGGCGATGACCATCCCTTCCCTCAGCTTCTCTTTAGAATAGCGAGAGATTATTGGGTATTCATCGATTTCAAGGCCGATGCCGTGCCCAATGAACTTAACCCGGCCGTCTTCATGGCCCATAAAAAAGTCGCCGTACCCATCTCGAGTCGCTCTCTCTAAGGCCAAATGATACAACGTCGAAGCGGACACGCCCGGCTTTGCCTCCGATTCAAACAGGCGGTGGATCGCAGCGGAGCAATCATGTGCTTTCTCCAGCAAGCGCGGCAGTTCGCCAATCACATACGTTCGGAATTGATCTCCGATATAACCATGGATTCCGATCCCGTAGTCGATTCCAATCGGTTCATTTCTCCGAACCCGACGAAATCCCGCCCCTTGTGCCATGGCCGGGGTGTTTCCTGAGCCGCCATGGGGACTGTTGAGAAATGAAACGGTTGAACCGCTTTCCCCCGACAAGACATGCGCATAGGTCATCTCCTGGTTCCATCCTCGCATCCGGAGAATACCCATGTGGCCCTCTCGCCGTGCGATCAGGGCCAAGTGTCCGTCAACTTCCAGCTCGGTCATCCCCTCGCGAATGATAGCGCCGATTTCCGTGAACCCTGTGTGAAGAATAACCGCGGCCTTTCTAATTTGTTCAACTTCATAGCGGGATTTGATCATGCGTATCCTACGGATATGCCCCGAGATATCGACCCACCGACACTGGGGGAATTCTTGCCCGAACCATAGGTAAAGGTTTGCCGGCAGAACATCCAATTCGAGACCTACAGTATTAAGATTCTTGGTGTGGAAATCGTCGAGTGTCTCCGATATTTCTTTTTTCCCCCTCACCGGAACCACTTCATCAAGTGAGGATTCCTCTTTGGCTCTCGCATACCCTTTCTGCACCATCAAAATCGGCGATCCGTCGGCGGGAACAAATAAAACAGACGTCTGTATGGTCCCGGAAAAGTAGAAGATGTCGACATTTTGCATGAGAAAGGCCCCATCCAAACCTTGGGTTGTGAGAACGGACTGGAGGTTTGTGATACGATAATCGATTTCAGTTTTCGGTACGGTATTCATGTGAAATTTCCTGGTTCCGGACATATTTATGGTGAGTGACGTGTTTTTCTCCCTAGATATTTTCAACGGCCTTTACCAGATCTTCTCCTGCCTGACGCGCCTCTTCCAGGTATTTGGGGTGTTTCAAGACATCCCCCTCAAAATCCAGTCCGCGATACAGCAGGGATCGCCAGAGTTCTATATCAAGGGGATCGAAAAAATAGCGGACCGTCAACAAGGTTCCGTCAAACAGCTTTTTTCCCTTCGTCGCCCCCACGGAAATGAAAAGGCCTTTTCGTTTAAAGTCGTGCTGCCCAAACGGTTGCTTTTCCAGCCAATACTTCTTCACCCACACGGACTGACAGCGGTCCATGAGGATTTTTGTGTGCGCACTCACGGTGTAAAAAAAAATGGGGGTCGCAAGCATCAGTCCGTGACAGGCGAGAAGCCGGTCGTAAATCTTCTGGAAGTCATCCTTTATCACGCACCGCCCTGTGTTTTTGCACCCATATATTTCGAGACAGGGAGACATGTTGAGGTCTCGCAGAACGATTTCCTCCACTTCGGCGCCCGCATTCCGAGCGCCTGCTACGGCGTTTTTGAGCAACAAAGCGGTATTTCCCTTCCGGCGGGGGCTTCCATATATTGCGAGAATGTTCACAGCGTCAAGCTCCTTTTGATTTTCATTCAAGTCGACCCAACCGCAGAGATTGGGAAAAAAAAGTTTTCGATCGAGCACTCCACCCGATAGGCTGTCTCAGTCTTGAAGCACAGCTCCGCCTAACCGCCCAGGTAAAGTCGTTGAACATCGGGATTTCCCAAAAGTTCTTGGCCGGTGCCGGCAAGACGGTTCCTGCCCAATTCCAACACGTATCCCCGGTGTGAAACGGAGAGGCCTTTGCGTGCGTTTTGTTCAACCAGCAAAAATGAAATCCCCGTTTCGTTCATATCGAGGATCTCTTGAAAGATGGAATCCACAGCGAGCGGCGCGAGCCCGAGAGACGGCTCGTCAAGCAACGCCAGATGGGGCTGAAGAATAAGGATTCGGGTCAGGGCGAGCATCTGGCGTTCGCCGCCGGACCGAAGATGACAGGAAATTTGTGGATGGTTATGAGTTTCCGAATAGCGGAAACGGACCCCTTCGAAGTGGAGCCGTTGTCTTCAAACAGGATTTTCATGTGGGTCCTGTTGCTTCCCCCGGCCAAGAGACCCCAACGGCCCGTATCGGAGTCTTTCAAAAATCTAAATTGATACCAAAATAGCATGTTTTCTGAATTCGGCGAAAGCGGACATCCGTGCGGTTTCACGGCACCTCGGTGAGATGTTACAAACCGGGCTTGCTTGGGTCAATGAAAAAGGCCAAAAGGAAATGAGGCCTAAATTTCAGTGAGGTCGCCGCCGGCCGGCAGGTCGGTTTCAGCATAACCAAAGTCGGTGAGCATGCGATTGGTTGCTTCGATATTTGGTTGCCAACCCATTCGTTTTCCGCGAAAACGGGTTGCTACGAGATAATCAACGATGGGTGAAAGCACGCCCATGGCAATGAAATTCGGTTGATGGGTGGGGTTTCCACCCGGTCCGCCCTTGCCGGCCCACAACGCATCCACGATGCAGAGCTGCTGACGGGGGTAGATGATTTTGCCGGTTCTTGGATCCATTGGACCGATGATCTCCGGTGTTTGGTTGATGGCTATGAGATAATCCTGACTTCCCTCCTGATGGCCGGGACCGGGTGCAAAGGTGCCGAAATGATTTTTCATGGTCATGGAAAAACCGCCGAACCGAGGGCTGTGTCCTTTGCACATCGCAATGTTGATGAGGATGTCCACGGATCCATCAACCAGATGT
>JAWOGN010000317.1:0-3758 GCA_046496815.1 Desulfatiglandaceae bacterium | reverse complement strand
CGAAGCCGCCGTCGCGGTGCTTCCCGATCATCTGTCCCTGCTCGCAGAACTGCTCGAGGCCAGGCCAGGAGAAGGCCTGACAGAATCGCTTGACCGCATGGGAAGAAGCCATGTGGCGAGGCGCGGTCTCGATAGCGGCCGCGTAGCCCGAATCCTTTTGCAGGGTGTCGAAGTGTAAGTGTTCAGGGGGTGCGCAGTTCACTTGGCCCCAATCCATGAGAGGTCAGGCTCTTGTCCTTTGAAGTAACATGTCATGGCATCAACAAGCACCTCGAAGGAGGACTTGCCGTTAAGGCGGCATGTCTGCCTGAGGGAGAGGATACGTTCCACCCAACGGTTTCCTTTCTCGGACTGGGTGCCCAAGCTGCGCTTTCGCCACAGGACCGCATAGCGAAGCATCCGTTCGGCATGGTTGTTGGTGGGTTCCACCCCCTCCTCGTGGAGAAACACCCAGAGGCTTTCGATTTCTTTCTCCAGACTCCGGACAAAGGTCCCCGCTTTATCCGTCCGGTCCCGGTTTTGCTTGATCAGTCTGCAGAATCTTTCATGAGAAGGCGTTGTCAAGAGGTCGACGTGGCGACCGGTGGGTTTTCCCGTAACGTCTCGCTTTCATTCGCACTCTGTTTTGGGCTGCCGTTGCCCGGTGCATGATGGTGTCCGCGTGGGGCGCTGCTATCTGGCGTCCGAATTCCTCTTTTGAGGCTCTCGGCAAAGCCTCTGATTCTGACTTTGCACCGCAGTCGCCCGACGGGACTTGGGAAAACGCAACGATCACTCAATGCGCCTCTTGAAACCTCCTCCTGTTCAGCTCGATCTTGATTCGTTATCAGCCTCAGAGATATTCGAAAGCATCCCTGTCCGGAGCCCCCGCCGGAGGCATCCCCGCCCATCGCCCACAGTTTCAACGGGCACGAGCCAGACAAATCTGTCAAGGCTTGGCGGAGCCAACTCCGAAGGAGCTTGGCCTTGACAGATTCCGCGCTCGTGCCACGATCCAAGGGGCGAAAGGGCCTTCCCAATGGGTTGTCCTTTGTGTGTCTTTGTCCGGTCCATCAGGCCGCTTTCCTCAGCTTCCTGGCATTTGCGTGATAGAACGGATCATACGTTCCATGCTCCTTCCACAAGTGATGCATCAGGACAGCCAGCTTCCTAGTACCGTGTCTCAAAAGTTTCGCTCAGTTTTTTGGCAATTTGATTTCTTGTTGACATAGTCAGCTACGCTGCCTTTGCCAAGGGCTGCTGGATGACGGTTTGCACAAAGCGACTATGTGCTTCCAAGGCTCTTTTCTTCACTTTCGGCCTGTTATCGACTTCGATAGTATGCATTATATAGTCAGATTTCTCCTTGGCAAGGGAGATCAAATGGGCCCAGTCGGCATTGGGGATGAAGTGCAGGTACTGCTCGGCGATATTGGACATGAGAAGCAGTTGTTTGGTCAGGAACGTACTTTCCATCTGATCGGTTTCGATCTCCAGGAGCCGATTGAAACGACGCACGGCTTTTCCGTGCAGTCCTTCTCCCATGTAAGACCAATGAAAAGGATTGGCGTAGAAGTCGTTCCAGGTACTCACAAAAGAGAGGATCGCTTGGCAGAGCTGAGGAATCGAGAAGAAATGGCTGTATCTCAGACATTTTGTCTTTAAGATTCCAAACCATATCTCCACCATGTTCAACCAGGAGGCATGAAAAGGCACAAAATGCACGACGATACGTTTGTGTGGGGACTCCAGCCACTCACGGCGTTCGGCCCCGGTTTTGAGGGGTGTATAGGGGACGCCGCTGAACGCTGCCACCAGTTGGCAGAAGTCGTCGTGGAAGTGGGTGTTGAGGTTGTCCATGATGTAGTGAATCTCGGCCTGGGGCGGATGGAGCCCCACGTGTGCAGAAAAGACCTCACACAAGCGATGGCGATCATGGTTGGGGGTACACTGGGCATGCACCTTTCCGGTCTTGGGGTTGAGAAACGCGAGAAGATCGGTGGTGCCGTTTCGCCGGTAGTCGAAGTCCTCGAGGACGGGTTGACCGGCCTTGACGGGTAAGTTGGGCGTCAGGCGGTTGAGTGCTTGGATGCAGGTGCACTCATCAAACCAGTACAGGTTTTCCGGCGGATTCGAATAGCAGTCGATGATCCGTTCCATTTTCGGGAAGAAATCCGGATCGGTGATCTGCAAATAGTACTTGCGGCGATGGGGCTGCAGGCAATGCTCCGAGAGGATCCGCTGGATGGTGGAATGGCTCATGGTGGTGCCGAGGCGTTCCGGGTGATCTTGGAAATACCTCTGCGCATCCCGCAGGGACCAGCGGTGAACCCCAGGAAGCGGCGGACGTTGTTGGCAATAGACAGCAATCACGGTAAGGCGGGAGGATTCGGTAAAGCGGCGGGGACGGCCGCATCGTTTTGCGTCCTCCAAGGGGCGGCCTTGTTCCACTCGACAGATCCAGCGGCCCACGGTTTTGAGATAGGACCCGGTGAACAGGGCGATGCTCTGCCGGTCGATCCCTCCAAGGTTCAGGGCGACCATTACCGCTCGCTTTTGAAGTCTGCCTTCCAGCGAGGCGTGTGGCGAATCCATGATCGTTAGGAGCCGGGGTCTCATGAGTCGGAACAGTTCTTGGAGGTTTTTTTTACAGCCGCCACCAACTGTGGCAACGAACGCTTGATTCCGCTGAGCCCCATGCGGGCCAGATGATGCCGCACCGTGCGTTCCGAGATGACAATGCTGCAACGCTCCTTGATTTTTTCCGAGATCCCGGAACTGGAGGTGCGGCCGGAAGTCATGACATCGACGGCGAATTGCTGGATGAGCTCGGCCTTGACCTCAGGGGTTACCACAAAATCCTGCTGCTGCCCTTTTCGCTGATCGACCAGAGATTGGCTCCCTTGTTCACGAAGTCGGCGGGCCAGCACGCCGGTGTGGGTCACGGTGAGCCGAAGAGCACCGGCGGCTTTCCTTGCGGACAAAAGGCCACTGTTGACCATGGACAAGAGGACGATCTTCATCTGAAGAGGATCCTCGCGGGAAAGACGGATCTGTGTATCCGGGAAACCAAAATCGAGCACAACATCACGGCCCTCCTCCCGTATGGTCATCGGAGGTCTTTTGACCGGAGCTGGTGGACGGAAACGGGAAACACTGCGGCGACGATCTTCAAACGCCGCAAAGCCGTTTTGATTGACGGCCTTGATGATGGATTTTGCCGTATCGGCCGGGATCCCCAACGCTCTGCCGATAGCGCTGCGATTGAGGCCCAACAGATAAAGGGCAAAACACAGGAGCCGCCGGATGGCTCCAACCCCGAAGGATTCTTGGGCCTGAACCATTCGGTTCTCGGAGAGGCCAGGAGAAAACGTGAGAGATCGGCAATCTATCCGTGGTATCTGCTTGTCCATAGTTAACCCACCTTGGAAAGGTTTTTCGCCATGAAACCCTCTGTGCTGGGGTGATGTGGCAAAAATCCTACCATATGATGGGTCAAATGTCAAGGAATAAATCATGATGGCAGATTGCCAATATCAGGTGCGGAATTTTTGAGACACGGTACTAGTGCCCAAAAAGCGTTTCTGAATGGGCACTGGTTAGGGTTTCTAAACAGTCTTATCGACCCGCCCGCTGAAAAACTTGAGAGTTTCACCACCAGGGACACGAAGAGCACGAATAAAGGCGAAGCTAAAAGAAAACGGAAGCATGCGGGCAGCAGCTTTTTGGGGACCTAAGGGGTTCAGGCTTCATACGAGCGAAAGAGAAAAAAAGGCGGT
>JAWOGN010000101.1:0-8456 GCA_046496815.1 Desulfatiglandaceae bacterium | reverse complement strand
GTCCCGCAAGCGGTAATTGATGCGATGGGTGAATATTTTCGGCTTGCAAATGCCAATCACGGTGGGCGTTTTATCACCAGCCGTCGCAATGATGAAACCATTGAAAATGCCCGTGTGGCCATGGCTGATTTTCTGAATGCCCCCGCTTCCAGCGAAATCGTCTTCGGCGCCAATATGACGACCCTGACCTTCAGCTTCAGTCGTGCCATCGGCCGGAAGTTGCAGTCCGGTGATGAAATTGTCGTCACCCGGCTGGACCACGATGCAAACATAGCGCCTTGGACGGCGCTGCAGGAAAAGGGTATCGCCGTCAAATGGGCTGATTTCGACCCGAAAGACTGTCGGCTGAATCTTGAACAGCTTGGCGGCCTTCTCACCGACAAAACCAAACTGGTGGCGGTGGGTCTGGCTTCCAATGCGGTCGGCACGATCAATCCCGTCAAACGCATCGCCGATTTGGCGCACGAGGCGGGCGCATTGTTGTGGGTGGATGCGGTTCATTACGCACCGCACCGTCCCATTGACGTGCAGATGCTCGACTGTGACTATCTGGTGTGTTCCGCCTACAAGTTTTTCGGCCCGCACGTGGGCGTGCTCTGGGGGCGATTGGGACTATTGGAGGAATTGCCGGCCTATAAAGTACGACCTTCGGATCCCCATCCGCCCTATAAATTCGAGACCGGCACCCTGAACCATGAGGGTCTGGGGGGCCTGACGGCAGCCATCAACTACCTGGCTGAGGTGGGGGAACGATACGGGCATCTCTTGGCCTCGAATCCGGAGTTCAGGCTCAGCGAGTATGCGGGTCGAAGGAGAGATCTAAAGCAGGCGATGCGCATTATTGATGCCTATGAGCGCCCGCTCTTCACCTTCATGTTGGAAGGGCTGCAGGAACTTCCCGGCGTCACAGTGTATGGGATCACGAACCCGGAAAGATTTGATGAGCGATGTCCGACGCTGGCTTTCACCAAGGAAGGTTTCACTCCCCAGGCGATTGCAACCTACTTGGGGGACCGGGGCATCTTTGTGTGGGACGGCAATTACTATGCGCTCAGTGTCACCGAGCGCCTTGGCTTGGAGGAGTCCGGCGGAATGGTCCGAATTGGGATGGCCCACTACAATACGCGCGAAGAAGTTCAACGATTATTGGACCTTTTGCAAGAACTGTGATATATAAAAATTGAGAGGTTTGTTTTGGTAATTTCAGATCACAAACAGGCAACCTAAAGAAAGGAGAAGAGGAACCATGAAACGTTTCGGAATAATAGCTTTGTTGGCCTTGTTTTTTGCAGGCTGCGGGAATCTCGCCGGCCAATCTGAATTCTGGCAGCACGAATCCATGTACAAGAACTGGGAACATACGAGATTCAGTGTCTTGGGATACCAAAATCCGACGCCTGAAACCGGGAAAAAATCCCAGGAACAGGGTTGGTGGGGAACAGAAATCCCCTACATTCCCGCCGAATAGAAAAGCGGATCGGGCCCTCATTCTCGATAGAGGTTGTCACGCTTCGAAATCTTCACCCCCAGTATTTCGGTCCCGGGGGTGTGCCGTGCAATTTTAGAGGTTGAGGGTCTGAGACTCCCGGGGGGCTGTCCGGGAACGGCTGTTTTCTCCCATCTGTGCGTCGGAGCGAAATCATAATCCTCGAAATACTCAGATGTATTCAAGGGGTTATAGTCTTCGTTTTCCTTGGTTTTGGGAAAAATATCTCATTCTCCGACAGCCTTCGGGTCGGATAAGAATTTGGGTGGAAGGCGGGATTGGTCCTTGATCTTCAGTGAATCGAGAACCATAATCGTGGAAGTGCCGTGGGCCAGAAGGATGCCGTCTGCGTCTTCGACGGTGGCTTCGCCCAGACAAATGCGACCGCCGACCTTGATGCTCCTGCCCGTAGCAACCAGGCGGCCTTTGGAAACAGGCGCCAGGTAGTTTACTTTGATGTCCACAGTCGTCAATCCGACGTCCGCTTCCATGCGGGTGTAGATTGCCCAAAAAGCCGCTGCGTCCACCAGCGATGCGCACACGCCACCATGCACAAGTCCGTAAGGCTGGAGATGTTTCTCCTGAACCGCCACCTCCAGCTTGGCTTCTCCCCACTGCAAATACTTCATTTCGATGGAAAGCAGCTTGAAATAGGGACAGGTGTTTATTGTTTGTGCAATGGCTTCCACATATGCCGGATTTAATTTTTTCATCGCTTTTTTGTCGGCTTCAGATCGTTGATGGATGAGATTGAATCACAAAGCATTGGGTGAAACGGTGAAGGACCTGTGCGTGTCGAGTTTGCCCGTTTATCCCCTCATTCAATGGGCCATTCCCCCCTTTCTCTAAGAACGTCCCGATAGACCGCCAGTGCCTCGTTAACCGCAGGCATACCCGCGTAGGTCGCCAGTTGGAAAAAAATCTCCGCGAGTTTGCCGGGATCGCAGCCCACATTCAACGCTGCGTTCACGTGGAGCCTCAGTTCCCCCGTGGCACGAAGCGCTGCCAGCATTGCACACGCCGCCATCTGCCTCTCCGGCAGTGTGAGGACAGTCCGGGAGTACAGATTGCCGGTGATGAATTTGGAGAAGTCGTTGGCAAGATTTTTGTCGAACGATTTCCAAATCCGATAAGGGGGATCCATTTTGATCCCCTTTCCGAAGAGCTTATTTGCGGTTTCCTGCGTTCTTTTTCCAATCTCCTCGTCGCTCAACACAAGTGTCCTCCGTTTTCGTGGGTTCTAAGCCGGCGCTTGAGTCCTCAGTGCATCCCCTAATAATGCTTGCAAACCGCCGGAAAAGCTATTCATTCTTTTTCAGAACCGTTCTGATCTTTCGAGACAGTTTTCTTAAATCGAACGGTTTTTGGATAAACCCGTTGCACCCCTGTTTCAATATTGCGTCGGCCTTCTCGTTGATGCTGTATCCGCTTGAAAGGAGCACCTTTATGGTTGGGTTGATTGCTTTCAGCCTATCGTAGGTTTCTCCTCCTCCCATTTCCGGCATGATCATGTCAAGAATCACCATGTCGACTTTGTCCCGGTTCTTTGTGTATAGGTCGATGGCCTCACCACCGCTTTTGGCCAGGAGAACCTCATAGCCGAGGCTCTCGAGCATCTGCTTGCCGACCTCAATGATGATATCTTCATCATCCACAAGGAGAAGCGTTTCCGTGCCTTTGAGCAACGCCTCCGGAAAGCTTGTTGATTCAGGCACGTCTTTGTCAGAAGCCGGGAGATAAATCCTAAAAATGGTCCCTTCATTTTTCTCACTGTAAACGTTGATATACCCGCCATGGTTCTTTATGATTCCGTAGACGGAAGCCAGGCCCAGACCGGTTCCACGGCCCATTTCCTTGGTTGTAAAAAACGGTTCAAATATTCGCCGCTGGGTCGGCTTATCCATCCCAACGCCCGTGTCCGTAATGGACAATCTGACATACCTGCCCGGCGTGACTTCATAGGGTTTAACATAATGCTCATCCAGCACGATATTTTCGGTTTCGATATACAGCTGGCCGGGCCCGGGCATGGCCTGCCAGGCATTCACGTAAAGATTCAAAAGAACGTGCTCAATCTGTCCGCGGTCCAATTCCACCGTCCACACGTTTTCCACAAATTTTGTATGGATGGTGATTTCTTTTTTCGTGCGCCCGAACATTCCCACACTTTTCTTGACAAGTTCATTGAGGTCGGTGGGTTTGGCCTCGTATTTACCGCCCCGGGCAAATCCCAAAAGCTGTTTGGTTAGGTCTGCACCGAGTCGCACGTGTCGTTCGATGACCTTCAATCTTTCGTACTGGGGGTGGTTTTCGTCCATGTCCAGAAGCATGAGAGAGGTATTTCCCAGAATACCCATGAGAAGATTGTTGAAATCATGGGCAATACCCCCGGCCAAGGTCCCTATTGCCTCCATCTTTTGGGCTTGCTGGAGTTGTCGTTCCAGCTTTTTCACTTCGCCCTGGCTGAGAATGCGATCGGTAATATCGCGGCCGATGCCGCTCACATAAGGTTCCTGTCCTTCTTGTTTCACCATGAGGCTGCGATACTCTATGTAGTGTTTTTTGCCGTCTTTCGCCAGATACTGCGTCACGCCATTGAAAAACCCCTCTTCTTTTATCTGCGGCAAATACTCGTCAAGGAAGGCACGACGGTGTTCTGCAAGCATCAAGTCGCTGATGGGCAAACCGATGAGTTCCCGGGGGGTGTATCCTATGGTTTGGGCGGCCGAGCGGTTAATCGTGAGAAACCGACCCTCGAGATCGTGGGTATAGATAAAGTCCCGGATGTTGTCAAAAAGGCTGCGATATCTTTTGTCGCTCTCGCGGAGAGCGTTTTGGGACTCTTTGTGGCTGCCCACCTGAGATTGCAGGGCGCGAATTTCTTTCCGCAGTGCCGTCAACTCCTCCAGGAGTTGGGCTTTTGTCTTATCCGTATCCTTCATGGGTGAACCGTCCATACGCAATAAACACTCCGTCCCGGCCTTTGGCGGCGACAGGGAACCAGGCTTCGGATCATCATTTTGATGTCCATCTATTTGCTTCCACCCCTAATTTTCCAAGTCCTCTTTTTCGATAACCACGGCGACTGAAAAGTCCGCCTCCTTTCTTGAGGCCGAACCGCCTCTGATGATGCCTACCACCTTGTTGGTTCTCAAATTAAACACGGGAGATCCGCTATAGCCCTCGACAGCCGGCAAATCCAATACCATGACCCGACTGCTTTGATATTTATATCCTGTTGAGGCGATGATTCCGCTCCTGAAAAGGGGCCAATGATAGATTTTGTCAAAAACAAACGGAAAGCCGATGATCAAAATGGGATCACCCACTTCAAAGTTGTTTCCAATCTCCAAGTATGGAAATGATCGCATTGTGTTATCGGAAGCAATTCGCAGTAAGGCGATGTCTCTGCCGTTGGGACCTTGCTTGAATCTTTTGGCGATGTGGAGCCGAAACCATAGGGGTTCCGGATAGGTAGGCCAACTGCAGAAAAGATCTTTGTGGACACTGTTTTTTTGTTCATCGAATATCACATGGTCTGCCGTCACAACCACTCCGGTTTCCTCAGCGATGAATCCGGTACCCAATATATTTCTCGTGTCCGGTTTGTTTGAACATATGGCGACGACTCGGGTTTCTATTTCGCTTATTTTATCAATTTGTTGCGCCTCTGATTGAAAACTCGAATTCAACACAAAAAAAGAGGCGATGACGATGAGGTACCTCATGTCCCGGGTCTCCTTAAAACCCTTTTGATTGGAAGCCTTTTATCGAACTTCTGTGGCGACCTGCTTCTAATGCTTGACCTTTGCGGACCCCCTCGGCGGGGATTCCCGGTGCTCCGCCGTACCGCATGGACCCATGTATCTGCGACAAAAAATCGCGTCCACCGAATGTTTTGCTGCGGTTCATGTGGGCATCGGCAAGCGTTCCGTAGCACCATCCGAATTGTATCGAGGCGGAAACAGCGTTTTGAAGATTCAGTCGATTGAAGTTTTATCTTATATCGCAACAGGCTGCCATAGGCAAGAAAAAGCCGAACCCTTGGAATCGTGCGCTGGGGGCCGTCGGAATCTCGCTTTCAACGCGCCACCTGTTTTTGACTTATTCCGCCGTTTTTAGTATGCAGTCAATGGTCTTAGGGGAAGCGGAGGTCAAAAATGCAGTTTTCATATAATCAAAAGCGAGAAACCGGCGGCTTCGCGCAAAGATCCGTGGCCATGGGGTCACAGGGAATGGTCGCTTCGAGTCAGCATTTAGCGACCCTCTCCGGATACAAGGCGTTGTCGAAAGGGGGAAATGCCGTCGATGCGGCCGTGGCCATGGTCAGCACGCTGAACGTGGTCGAACCCCATTCTGTGGGGATCGGCGGGGACGCTTTTGCGCTCATTCATTTGCCCAAACAAAATAAAATCATCGGCATGAACGCCAGTGGAGGGGCCCCTGAAAAGGCTGAGGTAAACTACTTCCGGGAAAGAAATATGACGGCCATGCCGGAGCGGGGTATGTTGGCGGTCACGGTGCCTGGGGCACTGCATGGGTGGGCGGAAGCAATCGCGCGGTATGGAAATCTCGGGCTCGGCGACGTGTTCGAGGATGCCATTTACTACGCGGAAAATGGGTTCCCGGTCACGGAACTGATTGCCGGTGAATGGAACCACGCGAAAGACATCCTCCTCGCCCACGGGTCTGCTTCAAAGGCCTATCTTGTTGATGGAAAAGCGCCGAAGCCCGGAGACGTGTTCAAAAACGAGGATCTCGCCAAGACCTATCGTGCGATTACAGCTCAGGGTGTCGAGAGCTTCTATAAAGGTGAAATCTGCAAAGCCATTATAAATTTCTCGGAGAAAAACAACGGGCTTCTTTGCGAGAAGGATTTTGAAAGGCACACAACGCGCTGGGTCGATCCCATATCCACCTTTTACCGGGGGTATACCATTTATGAGCTCCCGCCGAACGGGCAAGGGGTCGCTGCCTTGGAGATGTTAAATATTTTGGAAGGATATGATATCGGCGGCATGGGACACAACAGCCCGGAATACCTTCATCTGTTGATAGAGGCGAAAAAGATTGCATTTCGTGACCGAGACTGCTTCATTGCCGATCCGGATTTCGAGGATGTCCCGGTTGATCGCCTTATTTCTAAGGACTATGCAGAGAAGTGGAGAAGAAAAATTGACGACCGCGCGGCCATGGATCCCCCGGCAGCGACGCACCACAGCCGCGGGTCGGATACGGTGTTCGTTACGGCAGTCGATCGGGACCGGAACGCGGTTTCCTTTATCAGCAGTATTTTTATGGCGTTCGGCTCCGGTATGGTGGTGGACGGAACGGGCATCGTGCTTCAAAACAGAGGAAATTCGTTTTCACTGGACCCCCAACACCCCAACCGGCTGGAACCCCGGAAACGACCCATGCACACCATCATACCGGCAATGGTATTCAAGGACGGCAAGTTTGTCATGAGCTTCGGTGTCGTGGGGGGAGACATGCAACCCCAGGGGCATGTTCAGTTTCTGGTCAACCTTATCGATTTCAAGATGAATTTGCAGGAAGCGGTCGACGCTCCGAGAATCAGGCATTTCCGGGGAAAAGACGTGTATCTGGAGCCGGGCATTCCGGAGGCAAGTGTGTCCGTGCTGCGAGACAAGGGGCATACTCCCCTGATGCCGCCCCCTGCAGTCAATCAGGTGGGGGGCGGGCAGGCCATTTATCTGGACCGCGTTCAGGATGTCCTCTTGGGCGCATCCGACAGAAGGAAGGACGGGTGTGCGATCGGGTATTGATCGGATTGATGCATGAGAGAGGCGTGCAGGTTAAGCCCCACCGCTCCGACCCAGCAGGTCCAAGGCCACCTGACAATACATTTCCGCCCCGATGAGCAAAACATCCTCGTTAAGATCGAATTTTGAATGATGGAGATTGGCACTCCCTTCTCGCCCGACCCCGAGGGCAAAGAAACAGCCTTTTGCTTTCTGCAAGTAATAAGACATGTCCTCTCCGCCCATGGTCGGTTCGGGTTCCACGACCCGGTCTCCGCCCACGACCTTTTCCGCGCAGGCCCGCACCCTTTGTGAGAAGGCGGCATCGTTTACGGTCGGCGGGTAGCTGAATTGGAAGTTCAGTTCATACTGGGCTCCCATGGCTTCGCAAATCCCTCGAACGACTTTTTCAATGCGCACCTCCAGGTTTTTCCAGGTTTCCGTGTCGAAGGTCCGGGTCGTTCCCGACATCTCAGCGACACTCGGGATGATATTGAAGGCCGTCCCGGCGTGAAACCTGCCGATGGTGAGGACCGTCGGGTGGAGCGGGTTCATCTGCCGGCTCACGATACGCTGGAGCGCGCCGACAACCTGAGTGGCCACCTCCAGGGCGTCGACGCACAAATGCGGCATGGCTCCATGGCCGCCTTCGCCGATGATTTTGATATCAAAACGGTTCATGGCCGCCATGAACACCCCCGGTTTGATACCGATGACCCCTTCCGGAATACCCGGCCACACATGACAGCCCAGGGCATAATCGACCCCGGGGTTTTCCATCACCCCGGCATCGATCATGGGTTTCGCACCGCCCGGGCCTTCTTCCGCGGGCTGGAAAAGAAATTTAATATTCCCGTTCAGTTTATCGCGCATCCCGCTGAGAACCCTGGCTGCTCCCAGTACCATGGCCATGTGGGCGTCATGGCCGCATGCGTGCATGGCGCCTGGGTGGATTGAGGTAAAGGGAAGTCCGGTCGCTTCCTCGATGGGAAGGGCATCCATGTCGGCACGGATCATCAGGGTCGGACCGGGCTTTTTCGTATCCATCAGGCCGACCACGCCGAACCGGGCAATTTCGCTTTGAACTTGAAGTCCCTCTCGGGTCAAGGCATCCGTCACATAGGCGGATGTTTTACGTTCCGTGTAGGCCGTCTCCGGTATCCGATGGAGGTCTCGACGGGTTTGAATGATGAAATCCTTCTGCGCAA
>JAWOGN010000048.1:0-5913 GCA_046496815.1 Desulfatiglandaceae bacterium | reverse complement strand
TATGAGCAGAGCATGGCGTATAGAATACGAGGGAGCTTTATACCATTTATTATCCCGTGGCAATGAAGGCAGAGACATATTTGAAGATTTAAAGGATCGTAACATATTTTTAGATACGATTGGCGAGTTTTCTGAACGCTTCGAGATTCATGTTTTTGCCTATGTCATGATGGACAATCATTATCATCTGTTGGTTCGAACCCGCCATGCGAATTTAAAAAGGGCGATGCACTGGTTCGGCACCACCTATACCCAGCGATTTAACCGGCGGCATTTTCGGGGCGGGCATCTTTTCCAGGGGAGGTATAAAAGTATCATTGTTCAAAACGATGCCTATATGTTGCAGCTATCGTATTATATTCACCGCAATCCTTTAAGGGCCGGGATTGTAAAACGTCTTGCCGATTACCGTTGGAGCAGCTATTTGTCCTATGCCTATGGCCGAAAGTTTCCCAAATGGCTGTCAACGGAACTTATCTTTTCACAGTTTGAAAGCAAGGATCGGCACGAGCGTTACCGCGAGAAGGTTCAAGACTATGCCAAGGAAGAAAAGCGTCTTTGGGAGGATTTTCGCCATGGGTTATTTTTAGGATCAAACAGCTTTGTTGAAAGAATTCGCAAGCAACATTTGCCGTCAGAAACCGAGTCGGCTATACCTCAGCAGACTCGGACGGCAAAGCCTTCTGATCCGGTTAGTATGTTGCGTTCAGTCGAACGAGTTCTCAAATGTGATGTTCAACGGTTTTCAAAAGTCGGTCGAGTATTTGGACCCGAGAAAGATAAACGCGATTTGATGATTTATTTACTATGGAAAACAGGTGGTTTCAGCAATGATCAAATTGGGCGTATATTTGGAGTAAGCTATTCAGCGGTAAGCCACGCTGTACGATCTTTAAAAACCGAATTGCAGGATAACTCCCAGTTAAGAGAAACCTTTAACGAGATTTATTCACAATTCAAGCTTTGACCCTAGTTACGCGTTCAATCTCAGGGAGCGGCAGTAACGCCGCGCAAAAAGCACCTGACTTTCGACATTACCGAGGTGCCAGGAGCGCTTAAGGATGCGGTCGGCATAAGCGATGGAAATCGATTCCAGGCCAAGTTTGAACTTCCCGTTGATGAAGGGGTACTATACCTGAACCGGACCCATCCTGTTGTGGAGGCCCTTGCAACTACGTTATGAACACATCCTTAGATCCCCTGGTCAAGGCCATAGCCAGGCGGTGTGGAGTGATTCGTACCAGCCAGGTGGAACGTCGTACAACGGTACTTCTTGTGCGGTTTCGCAACCATATCATCACGATTCGTAGGGAAAAGGAGACGCCTCTCCTTGCAGAGGAATGCCTGCTTTTGGGTTTTCGCGGTGCCCCTGACAAGGCCCAGTGGCTGAAAGAAGATGAGGCTGAGAACCTTCTTATGATCAAACCTGATGCCAACATCACCCCGGACCTTGCCGCCAATGCCATAACTAAGATCAACGAGGGCTTTGATTCCCTCAGGCAAAGGATTGAAGAGGTTGCCTTTGAGAGGGCAGAAGAACTCCTATTTGCCCATCGCCGGGTGAGAACCGCGGCACGACTCAAAGGCATCCGTTACAGAGTAGAACCCCATCTTCCACCGGATGTGTTAGGGATTTATGTATATTTACCGGTGCTAAAAAGAAGCATTTGAAAAGCAAGGAGTGAAATGTTAAAATAATTTCATTGAGTTATACGCAAGACCATATAGAAGGAGGTGTTATGATGCTTACAGCCAAACAAGAGGTAATGGAATTGTTAAAAGACCTTCCTGATACCAGTACTCTTGAGGAAATTCAATATCATTTATATGTGCGACAAAAAGTCCAACGAGGTATTCAGGACGTAGAGGAAGGGAGAATATATACCCAGGAAGAAGTGGAAAAGCGGATGGAAAAATGGGTCGCCGAGTAATCTGGGCATACGCTGCGGAAGCGGATCTGGAAGCGGTTGCCGAATACATTCACAGGGATTCTCCTGCCTATGCTGCGGCTTTCCTACTCCAAGCTTTAGAAGCTGGACGATCCTTAACGGAATTTGCTGAACGTGGTCATATTCTCCCGGAATTCAAAGATAAAAAAATCCGCCAGATTTTTGTGCAGAGCTACCGTTTGATCTACCTCGTTGAAGATGATCGAGTTTCCATTGTGGCCTTAATTCATGGACGACGTGATTTCAGGACAGCCTGGGATGAAAGAGATAGGGAACTCGCTTCGAACGAAAACTGGAACCATTGATTGACTTGCAAAGGCAGGACTATTTTTGTTTGCCGGTATCTCCCGACAAACAAAAATTATTCCTCTGTGCCCCCTGCGCCTCTGTGGTGAACACATAAGAGAAAAAAATGAGGCAGAGACACCGAGAAATCTTCACCACCATAAAAACCGAAGGAAACCTCCTTCCCATTGATTCCCTTCTCGAATTGGGCGTTCCTCTCGAGGATAAATGTATCCTTCCGGCAGAATTCCCAAGGCCAAAAGATGGGCCAGCCAGAAGGCATCATGCTGATCATCCGTATACTTCAATCCGTTGTATTGTTGAATTGCGCAAGGGTTCGCCAGGTGAAGTTTATAGCCGGCGCCCATTAGGGCGTCCACCAACCAATACCAATTGTAGGTCGATTCAACGACAATTCCTCTCAGTTCTTTGCGGAACGGCTCCAGCGCACCCAAAATCAGTGATACATCATTATTGAGCCGCTTGCGAAAAACCCGCTTGAAATCTTGGTCCAAAATCCCCAAATAAGTATTTCTTGAATGCAAGTCCATACCCGCGTACAATTCCATCTTAGCACCTCCTCTTTTTGGTTATCGGTTGTAACCACTTTATCAGATCGCAGTCCTTCTTGCGATCTGAGAGGTGCCTTTTAGATGATTATCAAACCACGATTAAATATCAAAACCAAAACCATTTAATTGGGCGTCGATAGCGGCTCCCGTCAGAGGCGGGGAAATAGTTTTTCAATAATTAAGGGGAGGAAAAAATGGAGAAAAAATGGATATACAAAAATTATGAGATTAAAGAGGGATTAAAACCCGGAAGTCCAAAGTTTCAATATTTTTTTGTTGTTTCCGAAAAAGGTATGAAAAAGAGTAATTATTGTGTTTGGATAAAGAAGGATGCTTTATCCCGTTTTGATCAAGCTGAAAATTTTGATACGATTATCTCGTCTCAAAGGGAAAACTGGAGCAAATGGATTAAGGAAAAGATTGACGCGCGGGATTTTCAAAATCGCGCTTTAAAATTTGATAAGACAGGCGAAACGGAAATTAACCTGTCAGAAATGAAGGAACATATCACCATGGATTAGGGGATAGGGATGGGGCCGCGCTAATTATCTGAAAGGAATGAATTGCCCCGCCGCAGAGCAGAGGGGGGACCAAAGGATTCTGGGGGACAGCGATTTTGTGCTTGGGGTGTTGGCAGAATCGGGGGAGAAGTTTGAAAGGCATTATGAAATGCAGCGGCTTGGGTATGATCTTGATCAGATCGAAGAGCGAGTCCGCGAGATATTTGGAATTGACAAGGGGGCGATTTTTTCGAAGAGCAGGGTGAAGGTGAAGGCGGATGCCAGGGCCGTATTTTGTTATTGGGCGGTCGGAGAACTGGGATATGGATTAAAGGAATTGGGGGGAAAGCTTGGGATGACGCAACCGGGCGTTGGATATGCTGTGAATCGAGGGGAAAGGATCTCAAATCTGAATGATTGGAACCTGAGGGAATGGCTTAATTATTTGTTTATGCCCCTCACCATTTCATCACACTTCATCAAAAGGAATCAATGAACGACAGGCGATTAATTTATTCAACAGAGTCGGGCAGAATTTGCCCTGAATGCGGCAAGCCGGTTTCCGCATGCTCGTGCAAGAAGAAAGCTGTTGAAGCGGGTGGGCAGCCGACACGCTATCCCATCGACGGCACAATCAAGATCCAAAAGGAAACCAAGGGGCGCAAAGGAAAAATTGTTACGGCCGTTTACTGCGTCCCGCTAGAAAATGAGGGACTTGAGAAGTTTGCCAAAACATTGAAGCGCCGTTGTGGCGCCGGCGGATCCGTTAAAAACGGAGTGATCATGATCCAGGGGGATCACCGGCAAACGCTGTTGGACGAGCTCAACAGACACGGGTACACCGCAAAGCCGGTCGGGGGATAAAGGGAATGAATGCTTTCCCTGAAGAGAAGCAACGCTTCTTGGGCACGAAAAGGGGCGGGCCGGTGCGTCGGCATCGAATAAGTAAGCCAAGGGGCCATATAGATGATAGAAATCGTTCGGGCGGACATCAAACCGGGAATGCGTGTTCACGTTGTACAGAAACAGGATCAGCGATCCGGCAAGCTTACGGAGGGCATCGTCAAGGATGTTCTCACGAAATCCGCCACCCATCCACACGGGATCAAGGTTCGATTGGAAAGCGGCATTGTAGGGCGCGTGAAAAAGTTCGGTCTTTGAAGTCCGCTTGGAGGGGAGGCGCAGGAGCGTGGGACCACATCATACGAAATAGTGGACGACCGTAGATAATAAAATTTCTGGTGTGAAGAAGGCTCGTAATGTGCTTAAATACACCATGATGATAAGCCGGGAAACAGGGTTAGGGGAGGTAAGAGGGTCCCTTCGCGAACATGAGTATCTACGCGACACTGTGGAAGTTGAAGTTCCCTAAAGAGGGTGATGAATACATCGGGTGTGATTGGATCGTGGTTACCGCTCAGGGCGTCCCTCCCCACATCGGTACACCGACTCCCGGAATGGGATACGAAGATGGCGACCCATACGCATCGTTCCTGCCATCACCGGTCGAGGTCGACGAGAAAGGTCATGCCCCTTATATGAGAGCGGTTGTATTCGTGGCGGAGCATACGATCAAGGGGACGGACCGTCATCCGCAAGAATATAGGAATCCACTCCTCATCCTCAGCGGAGAGGACTACTCCCGCATCACCTTTGAAGAACTTCATCGTCGCGTTTGTGACGCACTCCGGGGAAGCAGAGTCCCTGTGATTGCCGAGATCCTCGGGCCGGGTGGAAAGGTCATTAGAGCGGAGGACGAAGACAAGCCGCACAGCCCAATAGAGCGAACGAACATGCGAGATACGGCGAAGGACGCCGAAAGGAAGCAGATCGAGATTCTCAGGCGCATGGGTCCTGAGGGTAGGTTGTATGCCGCCATTGAACTTTCCAGGATTTCCCTTAAGCTTTTGCGAGAAGGTGTGCGGAAGCGCCACCCTGATTATGACGAGCGTCAGATCCACTTGGAGACAATTCGTTTGCTCCTGCCGGAGGAGCTTTTCCGCGCTGCTTATCCAAACGCCGATGAGAGGCTGACATGAGCCCGGATGAGGCGCTGCAATTCGTTCTTAACAAATTGGAAGAGAATGGAATCGAGTACATGCTTACGGGCTCCTTTGCAAGCAACATGCACGGGGTGCCGCGGACTACCTATGATGCCGATATTGTGATCGAGGTTGAACCAGGTGCCCTCGAAGAATTGGTCCGCAGCCTCGGTGATGGCTTTTATGTAAGCGCGGAGGCGGCAAGGGAGGCGGTGTCCAGGCGCAGCATGTTTAACGTGATTCATTTGGAGACCGGGTTCAAAGTAGACTTCATTGTCAGAAAAATCCGACCGTTCAGCAAGAAGGAGTTTTCAAGACGAGAAAAGGGGGCCTTTCTCGGAGAGTCTCGATGGTTCGCTACACCCGAGGATGTTATCCTGGCCAAATTGGAGTGGTCTAAGCTTGGAGAATCCGAGAGGCAATTCCTTGATGCGGTGAACGTGGCAAAGGTTCAAGGAGAAAAACTCGATCGATCCTACCTTGAGAAATGGGCCAAAGAGCTTGGTATTCAAGAGCTCGTCAAACGTCTTCTTGATGAACTATCCGAATAGGGGCACGGGCATAA
>JAWOGN010000033.1:0-15334 GCA_046496815.1 Desulfatiglandaceae bacterium | reverse complement strand
AAGGCTTTTCCTACCAGGGATTCTTCCCCATAATGTTCAAGAAAATCCAAGGCGCCGTGTCCAAGGCTTGAAAGCGTAATGTCCCTTTTTTCTTGAGAATCCTCAAACGCTACGGTGTAGCGCGTATCATCGAAATGCATTTTTTCTGCCCCCCTTTTTTCCATGCTGATTCTGATGGACCGAATTTCCTCCTTTGAGCCTTCCTGAAATCAGGCCGTCACATCAAATCAGTCGTTTTCCGTAAACCTCACGCGTTCAGTTTGACCAGGAGCTCCGCCGAGACCTCCTTCACGCCGGGCCTGCCGTCCAGCTCAATGATTCTGGGATTGCCGCGATTTTTGGATGAAAGATCCTTGAAAAAATTGACGGCCGCCATGGTTCCCGTGTCGGTGTCATAATAAATGCTGTGGCGCTGATCGATGGCCTCCTCATCCTGGTCATCGGATCGGGTCTTGAGCTCGCCACCGCACACCCTGCACCGGTCGTCTTGCGGTTTGATGGCATCGATGTAGATATTGTTGGGATGGTTGTTGTCATTGACGCACAACCGACGTCCCATGATTCGGTTCTTCGCAATTTGTCTATCGAGGATCATTTCGATCACGATATCGAGATTGAGGCCTTCCGCTTCGAGCGCCTTCTCGAGTTCCCGGGCCTGTGTTAAGTTCCGAGGGAAACCGTCCAATAGCCAACCTCCTTTGCAGTCATCTTCTTTCAACCGTTCCAAAATCATGGGAATGGTGATGCCGTCGGGGACCAATTCCCCTTGGTCGATGTAACCCTTCGCCTCACTCCCGAGTTGGGTACCGCGAGAGATATTGTCTCTAAAGATAACACCGGTCTCGATGTGAGGGATACCGAATTTCTCCTTGACGATTGCACCCTGGGTGCCCTTTCCACTTCCGTTTGGGCCGAAAAACAATATTTTCATGTTGCCATCTCCTCGTTTTCTGAAGTTTTTCACAAAAATATTTCAAAAACCCATCGCTGTCAAACCATTAAGGCTCCTACCAAACCGCAGACAACCCGGGGAGGATCCATCATCCAGTCTCAACCATCGCTTGAATGCTTGCATCAAAGTTTATAAAATTCCATGTTATTCTTATAAATGATTCGAGTCGATTCGTCCGGCCGCCCCTCAGGCCGGCGGCGGGCTGAACCGGGAACCGATCCGTCCAGGGGTATTTTATTCGACCCGAATCATAATCGTTTTATCGGTCAAAACATCCAGCGTATTCATTGAGGACAGTGCCTTTCTCACGTCGCTTTCCCTGGCCACATGGGTCAGCATCACCACGGGAACGGAACCGTTTACCTCCCTTCCCTTCTGGATCACTGAGGCGATGCTGATCCGGTGGTCCCCCAGGACGCCCGATATTTTCGAAAGGACACCCGGGCTGTCCACGGCGGAAAACCTGAAATAGTAGGTGGTGTGGAGTTCTTCCATCGGCAGAATGCGCACGGCGGTTTCCGGGAGTCGAACATGGGCAAGGGGCGGCATGGGGGTTTTCAGGCCCATTCTGATCTGTCTGGCAAGACCCATAATATCGGAAACCACGGCGCTTCCCGTGGGTCTTCTCCCCGCGCCCAGGCCGTAGTAGAGGTTGGGACCCACAAAATCCCCTTCCAGGTAAATGGCGTTAAAGGCTTCATTCACGTTGGCGAGGATATGGTCCTTTGGAATCATTGTCGGGTGGACGCGTGCCTCCAGTGATTCGCCGTGATGCCGCGCAATCGCCAACAGTTTGACGCGGTAGCCGAAATCATTCGCGAAGCGGATGTCATCCGGGGTGAGCGGGGCGATGCCTTCTTTGTAGATTTCCTTGAAGGATACCGGGGAACCAAACCCGAGAGATATCAGGATCGCCAGCTTGTGCGCGGCGTCTGTGCCGTCCACATCCAGGGTGGGAGGATCCTCCGCAAAGCCCAACGCCACGGCGTCCTGGACGACCCGCTCATAGGGGGTTCCATCCTGCGTCATCCGGGTCAAAATATAGTTCGAGGTACCGTTTAGGATTCCCATGGTGGTTTGAATGTTGTTGGCTGACAACCCGCACTTCATGGCGCCGATGATGGGGATCCCGCCTCCCACACTCGCCTCAAACGCCAGGTTCACACCGCGCCGTTCCGCTGACTGATATATTTCTTCCCCACACTCCGCCAGGAGTGCCTTGTTGGCCGTGACCACGTGCTTACCCTTTTCCATGGCCATCAGAATATAGTCCTTGGCTTTCTCCAGGCCTCCAATCAGCTCCACAACCACATGGATCTCAGGGTCCTCAATCACATCCATGGCGTCCGAGGTCAACACGTCACGAGCTACATGGACCCCGCGGTCCGACTCGGTGTCGAGATCTGCGATCCGCTTTACATTCACTTCCGCTCCAACCCGATTCGCAATGATCTCCCGGTTTTCGGCAAGCACCTCTACCGCGCCCGCGCCAACCGTTCCAAATCCGATGATTCCCACATTGATCTTAGACATCTCCTGCCTCACAAAACGATTCGGATGGAATACTCCCGGCCCCTACGAACTCGCTTTCAAGCAAGCAACACCGATCGTATCGTAGAAAGCCGTCACCCGTGGTACCCCGTATTCATCGGGGTTACATCGAAACGACCGAAAATGATGATCTCCGGCGTTTTACGGGTTCATTAAAACGCGTAATGTCATGCGTGTGCACTCTATTAAATCGCACACAAAATAGCAATGACCCCAATGTAAACGACCGGAACACTTAAGGAATACTCAGAGCCCAAAATCCGTTACAGATCCAGCCGTCTGTCCGGCGTCCCTTGCAGGAGTCGCTTCAACCGGCGATGGCCCGGCTTCGAAAGCGTCGGATCCGAGTCGATGAGCGCATCCGCCTGTTTTTTGGCCTCCAGCAGAAGCTCCGGTTCCCGAAGCATTTCCATCAAATCCAATTCGCCCGCGCCCGCTTGTCTGACTCCCATCAGTTCACCCTGCCCGCGGATTTCAAGATCCTTCTGCGCGATTTCAAACCCGTCACTGCTTCGAGCCAGTATCTCCAGTCTTGAAAGCGTCTCCTTGCCGGCCGTTGACGGGATCATCAAGAAACAGCATCCTTTTCGATGCCCCCGTCCCACCCTGCCTCGCAATTGATGCAATTGGGTAAGCCCAAATCGTTCGGGATGTTGAATCACCATGACGGTGGCCCCGGGGGCATGGATTCCGACCTCGATCACCGTGGTTCCCACCAACAGATGAATGTGCCCATCTCCGAACTGCTCCATGATCCGCTCTTTCTCCTCGCCGGACATGCGTCCATGGATCAGGCCCAACCGAAATCGGGGAGCAAATAGCTTTTTCAGTTTCTCATGCATTTCGAGTGCGTTTTTGAGATCCGTTTCTTCGGATTTTTCAATCACAGGACAGATGACCATTGCCTGCTCGCCCGCAGTCATTCTCTGCTTCAGGGTATTGTAGACGACTCGCTTCCGGCTTCCATTCATCAGTCGCGTCACGACGGGTTGGTGGCCTTCAGGGTATTCCCGGATGAAAGATATATCCAGGTCTGCATATACGGTCATGGCCAGAGTTCTCGGGATGGGCGTCGCCGTCATGACAAGCAAATGCGGGTTCACACCTTTCTGATCCAGCAATGCGCGCTGCCGCACACCGAAGCGGTGTTGCTCATCAATCACCACCAAGCCCAGTTTTGCGAAAAATAAGTCCTGCTGGATGAGGGCCTGGGTACCCACGATAAGATTGTAATGCCCGCCCGCAATTTTCTCGTAAACCCGAAGACGCTCGGATTTTTTCAGCGCTCCGGTCAACAGGACGGAGCGAAACCCCATGCGCTCAGACAGGTGGGTAAAGTATCGATAATGCTGTCGCGCCAAAATTTGCGTGGGCACCATGACGGCAACCTGCCGGTTGTTGCGGGTTGCCACAAAAGACGCCACCGCCGCTATGACGGTTTTCCCGCACCCAACATCTCCTTGCAGCAATCGACTCATGGGTTCCTCGCCGCTGACATCCCGGAGGACGTCCTGGATCGCCTTCACCTGATCACCCGTTAAAGCAAATGGAAAAAAACTTCGAACTTGGGAAAAGATGTCTCTGGGAACGGAAAGCTTCGGTCCCCGTCTTTTCTTACGGGACTTTTTTCTGAGGGCGACCCCGAGCATCACCTTGAAAAAGCGATTGAAGGTAAGCCGTTGCTGGTACTTTGTTTTGTATTCGTTGAGGAGATCGATGGACACGTCTTCAGGAGGACTGTGCACACATCGGATGGTCTCTGAAATTCCGGGCAGGCCAAGGGCGCGTGTTATCTCCCTCGGAACCGTCTCCACAAGTGACGTTTCATACCCGTTGAGAATCCGTCCGATCGCAGATCTTAAGACTTGGCGCGAAATCCCCTCGATTGCCGAGTAAACCGGATAAACGCCCAGGACATTTTCCTCTCTGTTTGAATCCGCCACGGCAATTTCCGGGTGAACCATCCGGGGTTTCCCGCGATGAGGCTGGATGCGCCCATAGGCCAGGAGTTTCAAGCCGTTCCGCGCAATGGAGGTCAGGTGGAATTTCTTGTACTGAAACCACAGAAGATCCAAGGCACCGGTGCCGTCTTCAATCATAATTCTGAACAGCCGCTTGCCGCTGCGGAAAAATTTTTCTTCCTTGCCGGAGATAACCGTCCCACGAACCCACGCA
The DNA here is from genome assembly GCA_046496815.1 of Desulfatiglandaceae bacterium. GTDB lineage: Bacteria > Desulfobacterota > DSM-4660 > Desulfatiglandales > Desulfatiglandaceae > JAWOGN01. The sequence continues at coordinate 10,656 of JAWOGN010000033.1, read as the reverse complement.
GCAAGACCCGGTTTCATTTCGCCGATGGGCAGGACCTTCCGCCGGTCCTCATAACGAATGGGCATAAACAGCAGGAGATCCATGAGGGTGTGAAGCCCCTTTTGGCCCAGCAGCTGGGCGCGCCTGGGTCCGATCCCCTTGAGATCCGTGAGAGGGCGAGCCAGTTCGTAAATCCCCTTGAGGTCAATGGTGGAGGCTGTAATCATCTAAATCCATTAACAAATCACGATTTGAGTGACAAGAGAAAACATTTGACAAGACGGTTGCTAAGAAATAGAAATAGATACCATAATTATTTTCGTCATCGAATTGAAGAAATCGAAGTCCCAAAAGGATGGAATCCAAGTCTATGGGAAAAGTTCCGGTAAAAAATCAATATGTTGAGGCGGGCGTCGACATTGACGCTGGAAACCGATTTGTGGAAATTATAAAACCGATCGTGAGCAAGACTTTCAGATCAGGCGTCATTACGGATATCGGTGGTTTTGCAGGCCTCTTCTCCCTGAAAGTTCAAGATATAAAGAATCCCGTCCTGGTGAGTTCCACGGACGGGGTCGGAACAAAGCTTAAGATTGCCTTCATGCTCGATAAGCACGACACGGTTGGAATTGATCTTGTGGCGATGTGCGTAAACGACATCATGGTTCAGGGTGCCAACCCGCTGTTCTTTTTGGACTACATATCCATGGGAAGGCTTGAGGTGGAAAAAGCGCGGGACATCGTCAAGGGTATCGCTGCCGGTTGCCAGGAAGCCAACTGTTCCCTCATTGGGGGCGAAACAGCTGAAATGCCGGGTTTTTATTCTGAAGGTGAATACGACCTCGCAGGCTTTGTGGTGGGACTGGCCGATAATGAAGAGCTTCTGGACGGCTCAGAGGTTGCGGTGGGGCACCAACTCATCGGCATTGCATCCAGTGGGCTCCACAGCAACGGGTATTCTCTTGTGCGGAGGATTTTCTTTGAGGGCTTGAAAATGTCCGTTGGGGATTATGTAGAGGACTTTGGTCGAACCCTCGGTGAAGAACTCCTCGAACCCACCCGAATATACGCCAGAACCATAACCAACTTGAGGCGAGACTTCAAGATCTATGGGATTTCCCACATCACCGGCGGCGGACTCATCGAGAATGTTCCTCGTATGCTCCCAAAGCCCTGTAAAGCAACCATCCACGCGAAAAGTTGGTCAATTCCCCCGATATTCTCTTACCTTCAGAAGGCGGGGCAAATATCCGACCGTGAGCTACTCCGGACGTTTAACAACGGACTCGGCCTGGTCATTGTCGTGAGCGAGGAGGAAGCCGGCGAAGTGCTGCTGAGGCTGAAAGCAATGGGGGAAACCGCATACCACATCGGATCGGTCGAATCGAGAGATGAATCCGAAGATGCCGTACAGTTCCTGGATACGATGCCCTCCGGTTGATAAAACACCCCAGATCATGATCAACATCCACATCCCCGGCCCGTACCGAAGATCGCGTCGTGAGCGCTGACACAAACCCCAAACGGAAATCCACGCTGGAAACTCGCCGGTTTTTCAGCGGTTAAGCTGAGGAGGAAACCATGTTCGGACTCGGTCCCACCGAATTAATCATTATCGCCATCATCATTCTCCTGATATTCGGCGCCAAAAGACTCCCTGAAATCGGGAAAGGGATGGGCGGTGCAATTAAGGAGTTTAAAAAGGTCAAAAAAGAAATCACCTCCGAAGACCCGGATGTTCAGCCGCAGGATACCCACAAAACGCCCGAAAAAGCAAACACTCCGCCGGCGCTGGAGGACAAGGTCGTCAATAAGGTCATGGATCAGATGCCGGGGGTAAAACAGGCGATGCATGTCAAAAAAAAGGCGGAACAAATCAAAAAGATCATCGACTGACGCCCTCTTTCAACCTGCCCATAGGTGATGCTATTTCTCCAGGTAGGCCTTTTGGGCCATTTCTGCCAGCTTGAACTTTTGGACTTTTCCGCTTCGGGTCATGGGAAAATCAGAGACGATTTCAAAAAAATGAGGTGCGGTCGCCGCGTCTGTCTGATCCTGAACATACGCTGCAAGCTTTTCTACGGTTAGCCGGCGCCCCTCCTTGAGCTTCACCCAGGCTGCCACTTCCTGGCCCTTCTCAGGATGCGGGAAACCGAAAACCTGCACTTCCGATATCTCCGGAAGCCGGTAGATCATCTCCTCCAGATTCACCGGGTAAATCTCGACGCCATCCCGGATGATGACATCTTTCAATCTACCGGTTACCCTCACGTACCCTTGTTCATCCATCTCTCCCAGGTCACCCGTGTGGAACCATCCGTTCCGATCGATCGCGGCAGCTGTCGCGCGGGGCATTTTGTGATATTCCTTCATCAAAAAGCCTCTTGTGCAGATTTCCCCCTGGGTTTCCGGCGGAAGATCCTCCCCCGTTCCGGGATCCGCAACCTTCAGCTCATTGCATTCAAGCGGAATTCCAATTGTACATACTCTCCGTTCTATCGGGTCCCCGGGCCGGGTCATGGTGACCCAGGAACAGGTCTCCGTTATGCCGTAGCCCACGGTAATATCGCTTACACCAATGTCTTCGACGAGACGCCGCATCAATTCCATGGGGCAGGGTGCGCCGCCGATGGTCCCTTTTTGAACCGAGCTCCACCGATGCGCGTCAAAATCGGGATGCTCGATGAGCGCAATAAGCATACTGGGAGAGGCGTAAAGCGCCGTGCATGCCTCCGCATGGATGGTTTTCAGTATCTTCGAAGGGTCAAACGTTCGGCACGGCAGGATAAGCGCAGCACCTCGGAAAAGACCTGCCAGCGCGATACACGTATTGCCGAACATGTGAAAGAGGGGAAAAAACAGGCAGAGCCTATCCGTATGATGGATTCCCTGGCGTTTCGTGGAAAACATGGACTTGTTGATGAGTCCCAAATGATCCAGCACCACCCCTTTCGGTGTTCCCGTCGTGCCCGACGTGTACATGATCGCGACCGGATCTTCGGGGGTGATCGCTTCCGCCCGGTCGTTTAGGACTTGGGGTTCGACATCTCTGCCGAGCGCCTCCAAATCAGCCCACGACGTCATTTCGGGATGGGAACGCTGTGCGATCAGAAATATTTCTCTCAGTTGGGGCGCACGCTTGCGGACGTTGAGCGCCACGCGCACATGTTCACCTGATGATGCCGGTCCCTCGGCCATGACCATGGCGCTGCAGTCCGAGTGCGTCAAAATAAACCGGAGGGATTCCTGTCCGGCACCCGGGTCGATGGGAACCGTTACCGCCCCCATTTTTGCAAGCGCCAAAAATGCCACGATCCACTCCGGAATATTCGGCCCCCAAAGGGCGACCTTTTCGCCCCTCCGAATCCTCGCGCTTAAAAGGCCCCTGCTGATCCGGTCAACTGCCGACACCAAATGTCCATAGTCGTAACGCACATTTGCTTCCGCATGAACAAGCGCCTCACTGCCGGGGCGCTCCCGAGCCACCGCATCGATCATTTCGCTGATGGTCTTTCGAATGAACACCATAAGTGCGCCTCCTCTCCGGGCATCACAATCTCCGCAAAAAATCCCATCCTGCTGGGAGGTCGTCCGAGATTGAGATGTTTTTTCCAAAATCAACAAAGGCGGAAATGATACCCACAGGAATATCGGGGCATATTTCGTGGCGTATACTTTCAATCCGACGCAGAAATCCGGGAAAACAACCCTTCTCGGACAGCCTCCCAGGGGGCATGCTACCAATATTAAGCGAGCAAGACAAGACCCCCCCACCCACTTGATCCCTGATCCCGCGAGGCGTCAGTCTCCGACGTCGGTCTTTTGTCTTGCACCGCTCCGGCACCGCATTATATATAAAGCCAAAAAATAGTGGATGGTAAAGGTCAGAAATGGGATTGGTTTCCGTACTCAAGGTTTCTCTTACTTTCGTAGAAAACGAGATTTTCAAAGATATCGGGCTTCAAATAGACCCGGGAGATCGAATCGGGCTCGTCGGACCCAATGGTTCCGGCAAAACCACGCTGCTCAGGCTTTTCACAGGCGAAATCTCTCCGGACAGTGGGGAGGTAAGAATTGCGCGGGGAACCCGAATCGGCCATCTGCCGCAGGATGTTCAAGAAAGTCTGTCCGGCCCCCTGCTCCGGTCCGTCATCGACGCCATACCGGGCCGGGTGCATCTTGAAAATGAGATGCATTCGGTGGAACATGCGCTGAAGGCGGCGGTCCGCAATGACGAGCAGACCCGATTGGCTGAAAGACTCGCGGAAATCCACAACAAAATCAGCAATCTTGAACTCCGGTTCCCCCGCCATGAAGCTGAAAAAATACTTACCGGCTTAGGCTTTGCAGACGCCGACTTTGTCCGCCCTGTCTCCGCCCTGAGCGGCGGATGGAAAATGAGAGCCGCGCTGGCAAGCCTGCTCTATCAAAAGCCCGACCTCCTCCTCTTGGACGAACCGACCAATCACCTCGACATTCCCTCAGTCCGATGGCTCGAGCAGTTTTTGCAGGGTTTCAAGGGCGCCATGGTTCTCGTTTCCCATGACCGGGACTTTCTAAACCGGCAAATCCGTCGGGTGGTCGGTTTTGAACCGGGAGGCTTGATAATTTACAATGGCAATTATGACTTCTACTTGAAAGCGCGGGACGAACGGAGAAAATCTCTGGAGGCAAAGGCGCGAAATCAAGAACAAAAAATCAAGGACGCACAGAAATTCGTCGATAGGTTTCGCGCCAAAGCATCCAAGGCGAGACAGGCACAGAGCAAGATCAAATTGATAAAAAAACTGGAACTGGTGGAAACGCAGCGCAAAGAGAAGCGTCTCAACTTCTCATTCCCTGAAATCTCCCGGAGCGGGCGAGAGGTGCTGTCAATCAAGGGCCTGGCAAAAGGGTTTGATGAAAAAGTGCTGTATGAAAATCTCAACCTGAACGTTTTGAGAGGTGAAAGGGTCGCCATTATCGGTCCCAATGGCTGTGGAAAAACTACCTTGCTGAAAATGGTTGCAGGAGACCTGGAGCCGGATGCGGGGGAAATTTCCATGGGACACGGGGTGAAAATGGGTTATTTTGCACAGCATCACTCAGAAATGCTCGACCCTCACAAGACGGTGATCGAGGAGGTCTATCAGTGCGTCCCCCACGAAACCATCGGTTTTGTGAGGAGTGTTTGCGGCGCCTTTCTCTTTTCGGGTCATGATGTTGACAAGGTCGTGGGCATCCTTTCCGGCGGAGAAAAAGCCCGGGTTGCGCTGGCAAAGCTCCTCGTCAAACCCGGGAACCTCATGGTCATGGATGAGCCGACCAACCACCTGGACATATCTTCTTCAGAGAAACTCATTGACGCGCTGCAGGATTACAGCGGGACACTGCTGTTTGTCTCCCACAACCAATCTTTCATCAACAGATTGGCCACCAAAATCTGGGATATTGTTGCTGGTGAAATCGAGGAGTATCCCGGCAATCTGAACGAGTACGATGATCATCTGGCCAGGATGGAAAGGGAAATCGAAGTTGACGAGGGGCCGGAGTCGACGGTGGGTAACCGTCCGTTTCAATGTAACCACATCAAGAAACCGAATCGTAAGCAACAAAAGCGGCAACGGGCGGAAGAACGGCAACGGCTGCACAACGCTCTGAAACCCATCTTGGATGAACTTGAGCAGTTAGAGGTAAGAATTGGTGAATTGGAGTCCAGACAAAAGGATCTGGGCCGGGAACTTGCAAATCCGGCCGTCTTCAAGAATGCTGAAAAAAGCGTCCCACTGATCAACGAATATAACGAGGTAAAGGAAAAACTGGGGGACTTGCTCCTGCGATGGGAAAAACATCACACCCAACTGGAGTACACCAAGAAAGAATTGGACGCTTGAGGGACATCGCTTCCGGAAAGGGAATCACTGCGCGCTTTCAACGACCATGTTGCATACCGTATCGGTCGCGTCTTTGAGTCGTCTGATTAAAGATCTGAAGAGTGCTCTCAGTTGCGGCGACAAGGTTCCGTAATCCTTTACCAACCTTTCCGAATCCAGCACCCCCAATCGGATGGCCCCCTCCGCCATGACGGTTGCGCTTCGAAACTCCTGACCGGTCGTCAGCAAGACCATCTCCCCGAATATATCTCCTTCTTTGAGTGTATCGAGGGTCACAACGCCCTTTGTCGTTTTTCTTCTGACTTTGGCACGCCCCTCCAAAATGACGTACACCCAATCTCCCTTGGATCCTTCCTCAATAATCACCGACTTGTCCGGATATGTCTCCTCATTGGCCACATACCCATACACAAACTGGTCGATACTCATGCGCTCGTCTCTCCCCTAGGTGGGCATTAGAAAAAAGCCCAGCCGTTTCCATGCATCCTCTTTCATGTCTTCCAGGTTCATCCCCAGGAAAAGCTTTCCCGGTGTGCGATCCTTTGCCACCGACATGATTCTGGATGTAAATTTGAGGTCCATGCCGTTTGGCAGAACTGTTTCAAAGTAGAAACTGTCCCCGGAATTATGCGGAACACTTTGAGCGTTCTTCGCCCTGACTTCCAAACCCATTCCCGTCATGCTGATGTCTCGAATCCGCCCTTCCAAGCGAAACTCCGGTGAAGCGTCGATCGGTCGGTACACACACTCCATAAGGACTTCTTTTCGGTAGAAATGTCGCTTGTCCGCGGTCGGGTCTCTCCGTTTTTCCCTTTCCTCCGCTTTTCTTTTGGCTGTGAGCTTGGCGATAACCTGGTTCATTCGGATCAGACGCCTGAGGGTCTGATCCGCGATGTACCGGATGATGTGAGGCATTTCCTCATACTCCTTTGCCAGCCTCGCGGGATGCCATGCCTCGACTTCTGCGTTTTCAAGGGCTCTCGCCGATGCGAAGCGCGCCTCCAAAGCCCTATCCAGGAAATTCATCTCACCGATGACACCGCCCGGAGCCAGCGTTTCCAGCGTAACCTCCTTGCCCTGTGACTCATGGTAGACACGGACTTTCCCCCGAATAATCTTATAAATGGACAGACCGTAGTCGCCTTCCTTGACGATTAAATCACCTTTCCTGAAATGGAGATGCTTGATCGGCGGAATTTTCTCTTTTTCATTTCCCATTGGGAACGCTTCCTTTGCTTGCCAATTGTTAAAGCTGGAATTATTATATGAATCCGGTCCATAAGTCACCAAAATTCTGAAAATATGTGCTGTTTTAACTGCGCTTGAAAAATCTGTCTGGATGTCTAAGAAAAAAAGATACGGTGATTCCGGTTGCTGAAACACGCACAAAAAAACTTTGACCAAGTCAAGGAGCGCCGTCAACAGGTGAAGCTTCCCCGATATGTTGAAGAGATCAAGGCCCGATCGGAATTTCGGGAAGCCTTTGTATATCACAGGTATCTGCCTCCCCAGGAACCCCAATATGGCCCGATGCTCAAATTCCATCCGGACATTTTGAGCACGATGAATCAGCTGGGGCTTCATCGGCTTTACACCCATCAGGTTGAAGCGATTCAACATCTCAGGCAGGGGAGCAATGTATTGGTGGCCACACCCACGGCCAGCGGAAAAAGCCTGATTTACAATCTTGCGGTCCTGGAGAAACTCCTGAAGGACGTGAATAGAAAGGCCCTGTATATTTTTCCCTTGAAGGCACTTGAGCAGGACCAATTGAAAAACCTCTTAAAGTGGCTGAAGAGAATTCAGGCGGAAAAAATCTCGGCCGAGATTTATGACGGCGACACCAGCCCCTACCGGCGGAAAAAAATCCGTACACAGCCTCCTCAAATGCTTTTTACGAATCCGGACATGCTCCACCGGGGCATTCTGGCACATCATCACAATTGGGAGAACCTTCTCAAGAATCTTTCCTTTGTTATTTTGGATGAAGTCCATACCTATCGCGGTATTTTCGGATCTCACCTGAACCAAATCCTTCGTCGCCTAAAGAGGCTGTGCCGGCACCACGGTGCACACCCCACATTCATTCTGCTGTCCGCGACGGTAAGCAATCCGAAGACTTTTGGGGAAAGCCTGATCGAAGAAAACCTTGAAGTGGTGGAATCATGCGGAGCGCCGCGGGCCGGTCAGCACTACCTCTTTCTCAATCCTGAGGCAAGTCCCAATTTTTCCGCCGCCAGGCTTTTTGTTGACTGCATCCGGAAAGGTTTCCGGACCATTGCCTTCACACAAGCGAGGAAAGTCACCGAACTAATCCATCTTCAGGTCTCCCGGTTATCCCGTGATCTTTGTGAAAAGGTGAGCTCCTACCGCGCCGGTTTCATGCCGGAGGAAAGAAGGCAAATCGAGAGAAAACTGGCGAGCGGGGATTTGCTCGGCGTCATATCGACCAGTGCCCTGGAAATGGGCATTGACATTGGATATCTCGATATCTGCCTGCTGGTGGGATATCCCGGCACCATCATCAACACCTGGCAAAGAGGCGGCCGAGTCGGCCGCTCAGGACGAGAGTCCATGGTGGTTCTCATCGCCAAGCCGGATGCCCTGGATCAATACTTCATGAAGCACCCACATGATCTGTTTGAAAGATCCTTCGAGGCCGCGGTTCTTGATCCCGACAACCCCTATGTGGTGGAGGCCCATCTGCCGTGTGCCGCCGCAGAGAAGCCGCTTACACTTTCAGACCAACAATTCTGGCGAAAGGACCTGCCGTTTCATCTCGAAAAACTGGAAAAGACAGGTGCGCTGAATCGAACCGCAGACGGGACACCCGCATGGTTCGCGTCCGTGCGGAACCCTCACCTTTTAGTCGATATTCGTTCCTCCGGCGAGACGTACACGATTTTTGAAAAAGAGACCGGGCAGGCCATCGGCACGGTCGACGGAACCCGCGCTTTCAAGGAGTGCCACCCGGGCGCGAGCTACCTTCACCGCGCACGCCAATATCTGGTAGACCGGCTGATACTGGAGAAAAAAGACATTGTGGTCCATCAATCGCCGCTGAAGTACTTCACACGGGCCCGAAGTGAGAAAGAAACAGAAATTATACAGATCCACAGAAGCAAGCCAACGGGACAGTTCCTGGTACGCGAAGGCGAACTCAAGGTCACCGAAGTGATCACAGGGTACGAGAAAAGGGCTCTGCCCGGCCAGGAACTGATGGGCGTTTTTCCCCTTGAACTGCCGCCTCGAACCTTTGAAACTATCGGCTTCTGGGTGGAAATAGAACCGGCCCTTAAACACTTCGTGGAATCAAAAGGCCTGCACTTCATGGGAGGGATCCATGCCATCGAGCATGCCACCATCGGCATTTTCCCCCTGTTCGCACTCTGTGACAGAAATGACATCGGGGGTATCTGCTATACGCACCATGAACAGATCGGCAAGAGTGCCATTTTCATCTATGACGGGTATCCGGGCGGGGTGGGTCTGGCACAGCGCGGTTTCGAGATCATCCTCGAACTCTTGGAAAAAACACGCAACCACGTGAAAAGTTGTGCATGTGAGGATGGGTGCCCCTCATGCATCCATTCTCCCAAATGCGGGGCCGGGAACAAACCCCTTGACAAGCGTGCAGCGCTCCTCATTCTTGATTTTCTTTTGGGATATATCCCCCTGAGTGATCTTACGACGGAGGAGCCTGAGATTGAGCCGACAAGTTCTCCTGAAGTATTCTCCAATCCGGAGGGACCAAAGGCCCCCCGGATCCTTTATCTTGACCTCGAGACCCGAAAAACCGCCCAAGAGGTTGGGGGGTGGCAAAACACCCACCTCATGAGGGTCTCCATCGTGGTTGTTTTCGACACTGTCAAAAACCGCTTTCGATCCTTTACCGAAAACAAAATTGAAAAGCTTTTTACGCTGCTTCAAGAAGCGGACTTAATTATCGGATTTAACATAAAGAAATTTGATTACCGGGTATTGGGCGCTTACACCCATAGAGACCTGAAGTCGCTCCCCACCTTCGATATTTTGGAAGATATCCACAACCGTCTCGGCTTTCGGCTCGGACTCGACCACCTGGCCACCGAGACGTTGAACCGTGGGAAGACGGCCGACGGGCTCCAAGCCGTGGAATGGTTTCGGCAGGGTGAAATGGAGAAACTCACCGATTATTGTCGACAGGATGTCGAGGTCACACGCGACCTGTTCCAGTTCGGCGTAGAAAATGGGCAGCTGATTTACAGAGAAAAGCGGTCCGGGCAAAGATTAAGATTACTCGTGGATTGGGATCTTAAGGACATGCTCACTATGCCGTAACCGCCGCATCCGGAGAGGACCGCCTTACACTGCTCCGGGGTGACGGCTCGGCATCACTTCAAGGAAAAACACTCGCAATGAACCTGTTTGTTCGGCTGATTGATATCATATATCCGCCAAGATGTCCCATCTGTCAAAATTTTGTTCGAAACGACGATCCGGACGACAAAAACACCGCCTCCCCGATTTGCCGGGACTGCTTTTACGATCTTCGTGAGATTCGCTCCCCCCTTTGTCCGATATGCGGCAGGCCGTTTGTCACCGGCATCGAAACGGATCATCTGTGTGAATCATGCCTCCGGAAAAGGCCGTATTTCGATTCCGTCACAGCCCCTTACCTCTTTGAAGGCGCCCTGATGACCGCCATTCACAGATTCAAGTATGACTCCAAACGGTTTCTTTCAGATTATCTGGGACCACTCCTCGCGCGTTTTGCGGAAAGCCGGTTGGACAAATCCGATGACCTGCTGGCCATGCCGATCCC
>JAWOGN010000404.1:0-22548 GCA_046496815.1 Desulfatiglandaceae bacterium | reverse complement strand
TTTCCATTTTCAGGCTTGAGCAACCCGGAAATCGCTTTCAACGTCGTGGTTTTTCCCGCGCCGTTGCTGCCCAAAAGGGAGACAACCTGGCCCTTCTTAATGGTGAGGGATACGCCTTTCAGCACCTGTATCACATCTGAGTAAACCACACTGATGTTGTTAAGCAGCAGTCTGACATTGTTTTCCATACCGGGAACCTTCTAATGCTTCCGTTTGGTCAAAGAAATAACGGTGGTTATTTTCCTTGGGATCAAGCGACCCGAGAGGCTTGTCGCTCTTTGTTTTTTCGTGCTGATACGCTCTTTTCTCCGCCGAAACCGGGTCCACGCTCGTGGCGAATACCGGTTGAATCCTTGCTGAAGCTTCGCCCGGAAATCGTGAGGGCTTTAATAAGAGAACGGCCATAGCCTGAAGCTTGATCGAACGATCCGCCAGACTTCCGCAAGACCTTTCGGCTCGAAAATAATGAATAAGACGATCGCCAAGCCGAAAACAAACTCTCGAAGCGGCGCGATGGTGATGCCCAAACCGGTGGTGCCGACGTTCATCAAGTAATCGGTGGCAAAGCTGAGTATTTCCTCCAAGGTAACAATAAAGACAGTCCCGAAAACAGCGCCGGGAATGTTTCCCAGACCCCCAATGATGATCATCGCAATGAAATAAATAGATAGCCATAAATTAAACGGTTCCGGGGTGATGCTCATCACATTGTAAGCGAACAGGGCACCGGCAAAGCCGGCGTAAAAGGAGCTTATGGCAAACGAGAGGAGCTTGTAGAGAAAGATGGGAATACCCATCCCTTCCGCAGCCCGATCATTATCTCGCACCGCGATAAAAGCCCGACCGAACCGGGTGCGGACCAGGTTGACCGCAAACCAGGTCATGACCACAAAACAGCCGAATATCACAAAATAAAATGTTCGATCATTGCCTAAAGCAATGCCGAATAAAGAAGCTCCCGTCAAAATGATGCCTTCAGCCCCTCCCGTAAGGCTTTCCCACTGAACAAGGACAAATTCAATGATGAATTGGCCTGCCAAGGTGGCGATGAGGAGGTAAAGGTGCTTCAGACGCGCCGAAGGAAGGCCGAAGATGATGCCCACGGCGGCAGTCACAACACCGGCTGCGGGCACCGCGAGCACAAATGGAAACCCTGCCTTGGTCGCCAAAATAGCCGCACTATACGCACCCACCCCAAAGAAGGCCCCGTGGCCCAGAGAAATTTGGCCCGTGTACCCAATAAGCAGATTAAGTCCAATGGCTGCGATGGCATAAATCCCCATGGTGTTTAAAACATAGAGCGTATAGACACTACTGATAAAGGGGATCACGCCAAAGAGCAGGACAAGACCGACAAGGAGCCAAAGCCTGCCAAAATCCGTTTGAAAGATGGTAAGCTCTTCGTGATAGGATACATTGAAATTTCCGCAGGGATGGAATCGAAGCTTACGCATACGTCTGTGTACCTTTCTCTCAGTTTAACGGGCGTGAGTCCGGCGCTTGCAGGTTGAGCTGAAATGCAAGACTCGCGGGGCTGCACTGCACGGGGGGCAAGCGGGAATTCATGTCGGCTACACGCGCTCTATTTCCACCAGGCCGAAGAGACCATAGGGCCGCACCATCAAAATGATTACCAATACGATATACGGGATAATTTCCCGTAAAGAAGTGGAAACATATCCGCCTGTAAACGTTTCGACCAGACCGATAATGACACCCCCCAAAATTGCGCCCCCGATGCTGTCAAGCCCCCCCAAAATGACAACAGGAAAAACCTTGAACCCCACCGAACTCAATTCGTGAACATTCACCCCATTGAGGATTCCGAGCACGATACCGCTCATGGCGCAAACAAGCGCCGCGATGGCCCAGGAGAGGGCGAAAACCCGCCTCACATGGACCCCAAGCGAGAGGGCGGCGGATTGATTGCCGGCCACGGACCTCATATAAATGCCTTGAGAGGAAAACTTGAAAAAGAGACCGAATATGATGAGAAAGAGGATCCCGATGATGAAGGTGGCGACATAAACCGAGGGCACTTGCATCACTCCCCATTGGAATGAAAGGCCTTCGGGAAGGAAGCTGGGGTAATCATGGGTGTCTCCCCCGAAGATAAACAGCAGAAGCCCCTTGAACATGATTCCGATTCCCAGGGTCAGCATGATCACTTCAATGAGACTTTCCCCGATCAAGGGACGCAGGAAGAGGCGCTCAACGATAAAGCCAAGCGCAAAACTCCCAATCAATGTCAACGCGAATGCGAAGACTATGGGCAATTTGGCCCAGACAGACAGTACAAGGAACAAGAAGGCGCCGATGGCCAAAAGCTCCCCGTGGGCAAGGTTCAAGACACTGCTGGACTTGAAGATCATAACAAATCCCAATGCGGATAACGCATAAAGAAATCCCAGTGACAGCCCATTTAACAAAAGTTGAAGGAAAAATTCCATGGTGGGATCAGTCTCCTTCCTGCACGGTCAATATCTTCACGGTGGTTTCAATGGTCCCCACGTGCCCGTCCCGATACCTCACCTGACCTGTGACAGGCAGCTCGGTCTTGCCCGCGTACATGGCATCGATGAGCGATTTGTATTGTTCAAACACAAACTTCCTTCTTACCTTTCCGGTCCTTGTCAGTTCTTCGTCATCTGCGTCCAACAGCTTGTAGAGCAGAATAATTTTGAAGAGCTGCATCGGTTTGGGTAACTGTGTATTGACTTCTCTCACTTCCCCAACGATCATTTCCTCGACGGCCGGCTGTTGGGAAAGATCCGTGTAGGTGGTGTAAGGGATCTTTCTCTCCTCTGCCCAGTTTCCCACGTTTCCAAAATCAATGTTAACGAATGCCGTCAGATAGGGCTGTCCTTCTCCCCAAATCACAGCCTCTTTGATATAGGGACTGAATTTTAGCCGGGTCTCTATGAAGTCGGGTGAAAACGCCTCCCCTTCTTGGGTCCGCATGATGTCTTCTTTTCGGCCGATGATGAGGAGGTGGCCGTCGTCATCATAATACCCCGCGTCCCCGGTGTGAAACCAGCCCTCTTTCAAGGCTTCGGCCGTCGCTTCCGGATTCTCGTAATAGCCGACAAAGTTGGATTTGCTGGAAACGAGGACCTCCTGATCATCCGTGATGTGAACTTCCGTCCGGGGCAAGGGTTTTCCCACGGTCTCCGGCTTGACCTCATCATCGGGTTGGACCTGGAAAATGCCGCCTGCTTCGGTGAGGCCGTAACATTGCTTCAGATTCAGCCCGTTGGCCCTGAAAAAACGGATGACATCCGGGCTGATCGGATGTCCGCCGGTGTATGCCGCCCGAAAGCCTAGACATCCCATCCGATCCATCAGGGGCCGGGAAACGATGCGCGTGGCCAACCAATGAAAAACCTTGAGACGCATCGGAACCGGTTTCTTTTGAGAATCCAGTTCCTCAACCGCCGCACCGATCTTTTGCGATTTTTTGTACAGGGCGCGCTTGATGAAGCCCGCATCGTTAATCTTTACCCGTATTTTTGACGCAAGATCCTCCCAGAATCTGGAGGAGGTTACAATAACCGTGGGGCCGATTTCCCTGAAATCCTCGACGGCCGTCTCGAAGGTTTCCGGAAAATTCATGGCCATGCCACCGGCAAGGGTGATGCCTACACCCCAAAACTGGTCCACGATCCAAGCCGTCGGCGTGATGGATATCCAGTTGTCGCCGATACCAATGGGCGCCGTTTCCAGCCATTTGCGGGCCATTTCAGTAAAATTCTCATAGCTCAACATGACCAACTTGGGCAGGCCGGTGGTCCCCGATGTCATGAGCATGAGCGCCACATCTTCAGCTTTGCCTTCCCAGAGTTCCTTAATGAAGAGCTCGGGTTCTTCCCTATCCAATTCCTCTCCCAACTCCAGGAGTTGGCTGAAGCTGATCAACCACGGATCATCACTGTAGGTTCTCAGCCCGGTGGGATCCACATAGATGAGGTTTCGCACATGGAGGAGTTCGTCCCGGCAAGACAGCAACTTGTCCACCTGCTCTTGGTCTTGGACAAAAACGTAAACAGCCCGCACTCGGTTGAGACCCGAAACGAGCTCTTTGGCGACGGCGGATGTAAAAAGAGGGATCGTCACCGCCCCCAGGGACTGCGCGCCCAACTCACCAAAGAGCCACTCCGGATGGTTGTCCAAGATAAGGGCCAAGTTTTCACCCCGCTTCAAACCCAAAGAATACAAACCCAAGGCGACAAGCTTCGTATAATGGAGGTAGTCCCGCCAATTGAAGGTCTGCCATATGCCGTATGCCTTCTCTCGGATGGCAATGTTTTCAGATCCCAATCGCTCCGCTTGCCTCGAGAGGATCTGGGGAAATGTGAATTGGGTCATGGACGCGAGCGTCTCTTCATCAATACGATTTATTTTTGGATGCGTCGGGTTCATTTCAATTCAAGTGCAGGATGATATTCGGTTTTAAAAACCATTTGATACCGCGGATGAGAATTGCTACGGCATCATTTCCGATCGGTAACACCGCAGGGATTTGGGGCGACCGAATCAGGACGCAGGCGCCGAATCCCCATCCCTGCTCCACATGTTTGTTCGTCAATCAATCCTGGAAGTATCCCCGAGATAGGCCTTGATCACTTGCGGGTGGTTTTGGACAAAATCCGGTGATCCCTCTGCGAGTTTGACCCCGAAATCCAGAACCGCAACTCTCTCTGATATACTCATCACCACGGACATGTCATGTTCCACCAAGATCATGGTTTGGTTCCATGCCTCGTTGAGCTCTATCAAGAACCGGACCATGTCTTCTTTTTCTTCGAGGGTCATCCCCGCAAACGGCTCGTCAAGGACAAGGAGTTTGGGTTCCAAAGCCAGCGCGCGGCCGAGTTCGACACGTTTCCGCATGCCGTACGGCAAGGCCCCCACAAGCTGTTTTCGGATGGATTGCATTTCAAGGAAATCAATCAACTCCTCCAGGACTTCACGGTGTCGGACTTCTTCTTTGCGGACGGACTTTGAAAAAATGGAGGCCCATCCGACACTGTAGTTACAGTGAACATGACGGGCCAAGAGCATGTTGGATAGTACCGTCATGCCGGGAAAGAGTTCAATATTCTGATAGGTTCTGCCGATTCCTAGGTTCGTGAGTTGATGGGTGGAGAGTCGGGTGATATCCTCCCCGTTAAAGGAAATCCGGCCTTCCTGTGGTTTGTAGTATCCGGTGATGCAGTTCAATAAACTGGTTTTGCCCGCACCGTTCGGACCGATTATGGCGACCAACTCCCCGGTATGCACTGCAAGATTGATACTGTTCAGTGCGGTAATACCGCCGAAACGCAGGGTGAGGTCTTTTACCTCCAGCTCCGCCCGTTTTTCTTCGGGGCGGGCGGAGGCAAAGATACTGGGTTCACCGCGAAACGCCTTCATCTGACGATTTTAACCTTTTCTTTTCCGGGTCCCCAGAAGCCGGTAAGCGGTGTGTAAGACGCGTCCTCGTTGATTTTAACAATTCTTGCTTTCCAGGAGGCGCTGTGGTCGGTACTGGTGTAAGTGACGTTGGGGATAAGTCCGCCGAAATCCTCATTATCAAAGGTTTCGAGGGCCTGATTAATCGTTTCGCTGTTGATATCCACAAATTTTTCATACGCGCGCTCAAAAGCTCTTTCCATGATCATTGCGATGGCGACACCTTCCCAGTAAGATGCGTCAAAACTTGAGACGGTCCGGTACCGTTGCCATAAGTATTCCATGGTCTTCATACCGGGTGTCCCGTCGACGGGCAGACCGCCCGGGAACTGCATATGCATCCGGTCACGGATCAGACCTTTTCCGCGCTTGAAAAAATCAGGGTCCGTGGAGGTCCAGGTACCGAAAAACGGGACATCGTAATTGATGCGGTCGGCGGACTGGAGGGCCATGAGGATTGCTGAGGGAAGACACTGCATAAAGATATATTCAGCACCTTTGTCTTTGAGCCGGAGCAACTCCGTATTGAGATCCAGGCTCTTGGGTGGAAACTGCTCGATGCTGACGATATTTACATTATGTTCCTTCGCGTATGCCTCGCTGGGCTCGTGAATGGACTTTCCATAAGCATTATTGTAGGTAAGGAGCCCCACTTTGGGGGGTGCGGAGCCTTTATGAATATTTTTGATATACTCCAGCACGGCATAACTATCCATATCATAAGCCCCATAAGGGAGATATGCGTAGTCGATAGGAGGTTTCAGGATGCCTTGATAGGTCGAATAGTTGATGTTGGGAACCTTGTATTGCTGGATAATAGGCTTTGCCATGATGCCCGAACCGGCGTCCCAGGTGGCGATGATGTCCATTTTGTCCTGGGTACAGAACTTCTTGACATATTTGACGGCCTCGGGGACTTTATAGGCGTGGTCGACCACGGTTAATTCGATTTTCTGCCCGGCAATCCCGCCCTTCACATCATTGACGTAACGCGTATAGTCTTTGTGACCCTTGGCGTGGAATTGACCCCACGAGGAGGCGGGGCCTGTCAAGTTAATCACCGCTCCGACCTTAATCGTTTTGGCGCCGACGCCCGCGGGCAATCCGACTGTGATCATTCCTGCCATGACCGTCAATACAACTGCCAACAAAAAAAACTTACGCATGGTCTCTCCTCCTTTATCCGTTAAGGTTAATTCATTTTAAACCACAGCCTCCATCCCTTGTCTCGTGTATCACCCACCTTTCTCGTATGAATAGTCACTCCAAATTTAATCCATTCTCAGGATTCATGTCAAGAACAATTGGTTTGGCAGGATGGGGTTATATCCGGGTATGCCAAAAAATCTTGACAGCGCCTGATCGTGATGGTATCAACCAATGCTGAATGAATAGTCATTCATCACTTTCAAAATACATTTTATTTCCAAAATGGGCAAGAAAAAAAACAGCGAAAAGTACCATCGGATCATCCACGCGGCCACGAAGATATTTGCCCGAAAAGGGTTCTACCAGGCCAAGATTTCCGAGATCGCGCGTGAGGCGGGCGTGGCGGATGGGACGATCTATATCTACTTCGAGAATAAGGATGACATCCTGATTTCTTTGTTTGAGGAGGAGATGAAGACCGTTCTGGACAATATGGTCAAACAGATCTCCGCGGAGAGGGGTCCCGCTGAAAAACTCGAGAAGTTCGCGCTCACGCACTTGCAGTTGATCGAACAGAATCAAAATATGGCCGAAATCATCCAGGTCGAGGTTCGGCAGAGCAGCAAATTCATGAAGGAATACAAGAATGAGAAATTCACGCAATACCTGGATCTCATCGGCGATATTATCCGAGAAGGTCAAGAAAAGGGGATCTTCAAAAAGGATGTGGTTCCCGGGGTGGCGGAGCGAGCATTTTTTGGTGCACTGGACGAGATGTCCCGATACTGGGTATTGTCAACACGAAGGCGATATGATATTCAAATCGTTGCCAAACAGATCAGTGAGTATTTCCTATTTGGAGTCAAAGTTTAACCAGTGCCTGAACGAAAATTCGAGATTGGGGAAAATAGCGGATTTCGGTCGGGCACCAACTATGGGTTCCCCGGTTTGATCGTGCGGATATCCGAAGTCCGCCTAAACCCGGAGGTGAAAGGAGGATGCAGTGAATATCATTGTTTGCTTGAAACAGGTGCCGGACACAGAGACTCAAATCAAGATCGCACCCGATGGGAAATCCATCGTCACCGATGACATCAAATGGGTCATGAATCCGTATGACGAATTCGGGGTGGAAGAGGGGTTGCGTCTCAAGGAGAAATTCGGGGGCGAGGTCACCGTGGTGGGCCTGGGTCCCAAACGGGTGACGGAAACCATCCGAACCGCCCTGGCCATGGGGGCGGATAAGGGGATTCTCATCAGCGACGACGGCCTTGAGGGCAGTGACTCGCTCGCTACGGCAAAGGCCCTTGCGGCAGCCATTAAAGATCTTGAATACGACGTCATTTTCACGGGGCAGAGAGGCGTGGACGACGACATGGGTGTGGTCGGAGCCAACCTTGCGGAATTCCTTAATATTCCACAGCTTTCAGTGATTGAAAAAGTGGAGATGGCTGATGACGGAAAATCCGTAAAGGCACACAGACCCATCGAGGGAGGGACGCTGGTGATCGAATCGAGCTTACCCGTGCTTATCACCGCTCAAAAGGGTTTGAATGAGCCACGGTATGCCTCTTTGCCGGGGATCATGAAGGCCAAGAAGAAGCCGCTCGAGGAGAAAAGCCTTGCGGATCTGGGGCTGGATCCCGGCGAGTTCGGACAGGCCGCAAGGAAGTTGAAGATCCTGGAACTGACGCCGCCTCCGGCGAGAGAAGCAGGGAAGATCATTGCGGGCGAAACGGTGCGAGAAAAAGCCGCAGAATTGGCCCGGTTGCTTCACGACGAGGCAAAGGTCATTTAAACTCCGGTTTTCCAACGAATTCACAGCCGGTTGAAATGATTTGCGTGAATTGGGAGGTCCGAGCCGGCCGCAGCGATGGGCGGACAAACTCCACAAACAGTTAAGAAGGAGAGATAGAAAATGGCACAAGGAGTCTGTACAATCGCCGAGCAGAGAGGCGGGGAGATTCGAAAAATTACCCATGAGATGGTCAGTGAAGGAAGGCGGATCGCTGATGCATTGGGCCAGGAATTGACCGTCCTATTGCTCGGTCACAACATCAAGGACAAGGCGGCCGAACTGGGCCGGTATGGCGCCGACACGGTGATGGTCGCCGACGATCCGAGGCTGGAGACTTATACGACGGACGCTTATGTCTCCGTGATTTCGCAATGGGTGAAGGCCAATGATCCCGCCGTATTGTTGATCGGCGCCTCTTTTGAGGGGAAAGATCTGGCTGCGAGGTTATCGGGGAATCTGGATGTCGGCATGGCCCAGGATTGCACGCTTTTTACTGTGGAGGACGGCAATCTCGTTGCAACCCGACCCATCTATGCGGGGAAAGCGTATGCCAAGGTGACCTTTGAGAACAGTCGGCCCCAGATGGCCACGGCAAGACCGAAGGTAATGCGCGTCAACGAGCCGGATAGTTCAAAGTCCGCTGAGGTTTTGGATGCCGCTTTCAGCCTTGACGACAGCGTGCTGAAAACGAAGGTTTTAGATGTGCTGAAAGACCAAAGCGGCAAGATTGATCTGACGGAAGCGGATAAGATCGTCTCCGGCGGAAGGGGGATGAAAGGGCCTGAGAATTACAAAATTCTGGAAGACCTGGCAGATGTGATCGGTGCGACGGTGGGTGCTTCCCGTTCGGCGGTGGATGCCGGATGGCGCCCCCATTCGGATCAGGTCGGCCAGACGGGGAAAGTGGTTTCCCCGAATCTCTATGTCGCTTGCGGTATTTCAGGTGCAATTCAACACCTTGCAGGAATGAGTACGGCAAAGGTCATTGTCGCCATCAATAAGGATGAGGATGCCCCCATATTCCAAAAAGCCGACTATGGCGTGGTCGGCGACTTATTTGAGGTGGTTCCGGCCCTGACGGAAGAAGTCAAGAAATACGGGTAGCAGGAATTTCCAAAAGCCCCGTTCGATTAACCATGGATACCGAGAGGGTACCGGTATCTTTCATCAATAAAGGGGTTCCGGGTTGCCGGGGAAGGCGTGGACCGCGAGAGGAGCCGAGGGGAGAAACCCGCAATCCGGAATTCCGAACCGCCGCGGTTCGCGGACCTGTCCAACTGCGATATTCGGACGAGGTGTATTGATTATTTGATTGACAAAAGCTATAATTCTAATAAATTTTTTGGATTAAAAGGACAACCGGCGGTGTAGCTCAGTCGGTCAGAGCATGCGGCTCATATCCGCAGCGTCACTGGTTCGAGTCCAGTCACCGCCACCAGTAAAAATACCGTACCGGTGTTGACATCTCGTTGATTGGTGTTAAATTAGTTCGGTTGAATTTCAGTCATAAGCCGTTGTGAAATGGCCTATTTGCCTTTCAAAGAGAATGATATTTTGACGGTGAGTGAGGCGCTCGATGTCGCCGAGGACGCTACGGGAAACTTTTATAAGTTCAGCCCGGGGCAGTGGAAGCGGCACCGATACGACGTTAAGACGCTGTCTTCACTGAGCGCAGATGAAATAACCCAGCGGGCTTTTGCGATGTTGAACCGGGGTTCCAGGCTGGTGACCGATTTTGATTCAAAGACGAAAAAGCGCGATTTCTATTTTATTTGCCTGCAAGACCATCAGATTTTGGAGGCCTTGAGGCGGGATAGTCGCCTGGGGCTTCTCTCCCTCCTCGTATATGTGTTTACCCACGAGCTGGTTCATGTTGTCCGGTTTTGCAATTTTTTTCAACGCTTCGATGTTTCCGGGAAAGAAAAAGAGAAGGAGGAGGCCGTTGTCCACGACACGACCTTCAAGATCCTTGAGAATCTGAACCTGCCGAATTTGAATTATGTGCTTGATGCCTACGAGGATTACAGGATCTGCGAAACGGCGCATTGCTGGGAGGCTGTCAGAGACTGAGATATTTGCAAGATCAAGCAAGGCGGAAACGATACCCACAGGAATACCGGGGCGTATTTTGAGGCGTATGATTTCAGTTTGACGTAGAGGTTGAGGAAAATTGCCGCTCTCGGACAGCCTCCGAGGGAAGCCGTTGAAAAAATATGGAGGTGGTCAGACGTGCCGATTTACGAATATGAGTGTACAAAATGCGGACAATTGAGGGAGGCCTGGCAGAAATTCTCCGAGCCGCCCCTCACGGAATGTGATCGGTGTCACGGAAAACTGAGAAAAGTCATTTCTCACAGTTCGTTTCATTTAAAGGGCACCGGATGGTATGTGACGGATTACGCGTCCAAGTCCGCTGGAAATCAGGGCGAAAAAACACATCCCGAAAAAAATTCAAGTGCGGCATCAACGGCGTCCAAAGAAACCTCGAAACCGGACAGCCCCAAAGCGAAAGAATCCGCTGACACGAAAAAGAAAGGGGTGTCCTCCACCCAATGAGGAAAGCATCGATGAAGCGAGGAAAACTCTGAATCATGAAGACATGGGATAGCGGCAGGGTGCAGGACAAAATCCTCAATCGACTTGAAAGGCAGGAAAAACAACAAATTTTCCGGCGTGACAGGTTTTTTAAGTTTAAACTCAGTGAAATCCACAAAAAGCTTTCCCAGAAGCTGTTAATGGAAAAAATTATCGAGACCGACAAACCTGCCGCCATCTCCGACGCAATACTCGATGGCCTGAAAAAAAGCCAAAGGAGCTCGGAATTCGATTTTAAGTACTTTATCGCCCCGATTCGGAGCCTCGTTCCCCGTCCAAATCCTTATTCCTTATACATGACCCAGTATATCATGGAAGTGCTGATCAACCACCCCGATGTGATTGAGATTTATGGTACGGACGTGGAGATCTATCAGGTGGTAAACGGGGTCATCAGCCGGATTAATATCCAATTCGAACGGGGTGAGGAAGAAATCATGGCCCAGATAAGCCGCAACAAATCCCTGGTGCCCGGTTCCCGTGAGTACGACATCGTTCTGGATGAGCTTATTCGCAAGAAATTCGGGGAGCCCCAACCATAAGTCTCCACGTAGATCCCGCCTTTTTCGACTCACCCTGTGGTCTTCTGAAAGCGATCCCAACGGTCCCCAAGTGTTACCAAGGTTGAGCGGTTCAGGGTTTGGCGTTTCGGGTTGAAAAATGTCAAGCCATCTGCGGTTAAGGGATTCCGGCAACGGGAGACCCTCGGTACCGTCTTCCCTGCCAGGTGTCCCTCCTTTCAAGGGCTTCTTGAATGAGTCTCAGGTTCTTTGATTTGTCCTTGGCCCAAACCGGTGCGAGAAGTTCGGATGCTACCGGGTCTCCTGTCAGCCTTTGGATCACCATATCGGGAGAGAGCCGCTCCAGAAAGTCGACAACCAAATCCACATATTGTGCCTGCCCAAGGGGTCGAACCCCTCCCTTTTCATAGAGATCCGCCAGGGGAGTGTGTTTAACGACATAGAGGAGATGGATTTTGACTGCCCGGACCGGTAGGGTGGAGAGATAGCGCGCGGTTTCCAGCATCATGACGCGGTTTTCACCCGGCAACCCCAAAATGATGTGCGCGCAGGTGTTCACCCCGTATTCGCAGGCCAAATTGATACTTTGCTCAAAACAGGACACATCATGTCCGCGGTTGATTCGCTCGAGCGTCCTGTCGTGGGCGGATTGCAAGCCGAGTTCAACACAAACGAGATAATTGCGCCGGTAGGTGCTCAAGAGCTCCAGAATATTCCGGTCCACACAATCAGGTCTCGTGGCCACGGAAAGACCGACCACGTCTTCGGGGTCCAGCGCCGCATCATACAGCGCCTTGAGGTGAGAAAGCGGCGCATAAGTATTTGTAAAGGATTGAAAATAGGCGATAAATTTTCGGGCGTGGTACCGTCTCTGCAAGTAGCTTCGACCCCGGCGCATTTGTTCTTTTATGGGAAGATGATGGTTTAACCACGCACCGGTCCCGGAACCCCGGCGATCACAAAAAATGCAGCCTTCGGTCGAAATGGTGCCGTCGCGATTGGGACAACCCAGGCCCGCGTCGAGGGAGATTTTTTGAACCCGCTCTCCAAATATCTCTCTCAAGTATGTATTGTAATCCCGATACCGTTTCAAACCGGTCCCTCGTTCCAGCCGGTAATTTATTTACAGCGATCTTTCAAAAATTTATGCTATGAAATGAGCGGGCACGAAATCAAGTCAATTTTGAGATGCTTGCGGATCTATTTTTTGGGTTCAATCGTGCAAAATTCCCAAACACCGGCGCCGTTGATTTTACACGCGCCTGAATCGCTCAACCTGGATACGGAAAGGATTTGTTGAAACATGAAGACATTGATGCACACCCCGGTCGGCACCCCGGATGCTTTATCAGGCCTCGACGTCGGTCTTGCGCCCCAATCGGTTGCCGTTATCGGGGCATCTTCGACCTTTGGCAAGTGGGGCCAATTGATTCTCAGTAACATTGTAGCCGGAGACTTTCCGGGCAAAGTATTTCCCGTAAATCCCAAGGATAAAGTCATCTGCGGTCTCCCTGTCTATAGGGACATTCGCGATATCCCCGATGCCGTGGACCTGGCCTTTATCACCACTCCCGCGAGCACCGTTGCAGGAATTCTGGAAGCCTGTGGTGAAAAGGGCGTATCCGGCGTGGTGGTTATCACCTCCGGATTCAGCGAAACGGACGACAAGGGCAAGGCGCTTGAAGCGCGGATCGTAGACATCTGTAAGCAAAGAAATCTTACGCTCATCGGACCCAATACCATGGGCATCATATGCCCCTACGCCGGGCTTTTCGCCACAGGGAGCCACGCCAGGCCCCGAAAGGGATCGGTGGCGTTTGTCTCCCAATCCGGCAATTTGGGCAACCAGCTGATCCACTGGGCGGAACAGCAAGGAATCGGGGTTTCTCTGTTTGTGGGATCGGGAAACGAGGGCCTCCTTACCTGCACGGATTATTTGCAGTATCTGGCGTGTGACCCGCAGACCCGCACCATTATCCTTTACCTCGAAAGCGTGGGAGACGGCAGATATTTTTTGGATGTGGCGAAGCGCGTCAATCGGACCAAACCCATCATTGTTCTGAAAGGCGGCCGAACCGAAGCGGGGCGAAAAGCCGCAGCCTCCCACACGGGGTCTATGAGTGGTGAGGATGCCGTTTTTAGGGCGGCATGTCGCCAGTCGGGCATTTTGAACGTGTCCGTGCCGTCGGAATTGCTTGATTTGTCCGCCGGCTTATCGTCCCTGCCGATGCCCAAAGGCAATCGCGTCGGCATTGTGACGCTGGGCGGCGGATGGGGCGTTGTCACTGCGGATGAATGCAACCGGCGAGGACTGGCTGTGCCAAGGCTTCCGGAGCATATCATTCAAACGATCAGCAAGTATCTTCCCCCGTTCTGGAGTCGGGGAAACCCGGTTGATCTGGTGGGAACCCGGGACCTGGAAGTCCCCATGGCGGCCGTGGAGGCGCTCTTGAAATGGGAGGGAATTGACGCCGTTATCAGCCTTGGGATCGTGGGTCGGGTTGAAATGGTTCGTTTGCTGATTCAGTCGACCCGAAAGGTCGAAAAGGCCCTTTCTTCGGAGTTTCTGGACCAGATGGCCGCTTTTAGTCAGGTGTATGAGAAAAACTACATTGCGAAGATGGTCGATTTGATGGAAACCTACGAGAAACCGGTGATCGGCGTATCCCTGGCCAACACGGGGGAGGGGGTCGTTCGGCCTCCGGCCGGCAAGCGGTATAGCGGGGTGTTTTATCAGACGCCGGAGAGTGCGGTGAACGTCCTTTCCAAAATGGTCGCATACGAGCGATTTCACGCCCGGCATGGATGATGGGAATTCTTTCTTATCCGGCGGAGCGGCACGTCATTCCGCTTCCCTCAACTTGTTGAGCTTGTAGTAAATGCCTCCCCGTTTCATCAACGCATCATGACGACCCTGTTCGACGATCCGACCGTGGTGCATGACCAAGATCCGGTCCGCATTTCGAATGGTGGAAAGCCTGTGGGCCACAACCAGGGTGGTCCGATTGACGGCGATCCGGGAAACGGCTTCTTGAATGAGTCCCTCGGTCTCCGGATCCACACTGGATGTCGCCTCATCAAGGATGAGAACACGCGGGTTTGCGGCCAACGCTCTGGCGAAAGACAGGAGCTGCCGTTCCCCGGCTGAAAGGGTGCCCCCGCCTTCGCCGATGTCCTGCTGAAACCCACCGGGAAGCCTTTCGATAA
Source organism: Desulfatiglandaceae bacterium (assembly GCA_046496815.1). Taxonomy (GTDB): domain Bacteria; phylum Desulfobacterota; class DSM-4660; order Desulfatiglandales; family Desulfatiglandaceae; genus JAWOGN01. The sequence continues at coordinate 7,827 of JAWOGN010000404.1, read as the reverse complement.
ATGCGAGGGCATTGGCCTTTTCGGCTGCGCGCCTGAGCGCATTCTCATCCGAAAATTCCCGGCCGAGAGAAATATTTTCCGCCAGATTTCCTGCAAAAATGAACACGTCTTGCATGACAAGGCTGATGTTTTCGTGCAACAGCTGTTTGGGCCACTTTCTGAGGTCCACGCCGTCCAGCAGCACCGCGCCCGCATCCGGATCATAAAACCGCTCCATCAGGTTTACCAGTGTGGTTTTCCCTGACCCTGTGGCTCCCACAATGGCGACCGTTTCCCCGGGCTTTACCGCGAAGGAGATGTGGGAGAGCACCGGCCTATTTTTTTCATAGCCGAAAGATACATCTTGAAAGGCCAGATGCCCGCTCACTTTGGGCGGTGTTTGGGAGATCTCAGGCTCGGGGATCTCCGCGTCGTGATCCATAAACTCAAAGATTCGTTCGGTGGAAGCCATGGCCGATTGCATGATATTGTATTTTTCAGATATGTCGCGAATCGGCTTGAAGAACATCTGAATATAGCTGATGAAGGCGACCAGCGCCCCTAAGGTGAGCTGTTCTTGAATCACTTTGCCGCCGCCATGCCAGAGAATCAGGGCAACGGCGAAAGCGGAAAACAGCTCCATAATCGGCATGAAGACGGCAAACACGCGGATCTGCTTCATGCCGGCCAAATAATTTTCTCGGTTGATGCGAGCGAACGTGTCCATTTGAAATTTTTCCCTGACGAAAAGCTGTATGATGCGCATTCCCGTAATCCGTTCCTGCAAGAATGCATTGATCTTCGCCACGGTGGTACGGAGCTCTCGAAACGCTTCTCGCGCCAGCGTGCTGAAGATAAATGTGAGTCCGAAGATAAACGGAAGGAGGAGAAAGGATAGCATCGCCAGACGCCAATTCAGGTACAGAAGGATGGCGAGGATGCCCGTGAGGAGAAAGACATCCTTGAACACGGTGATAAATACGGACCGAAACATCTCATTGAGGTTTTCGATGTCATTGGTTGCCCGGGTAACCAGGCGGCCGACCGGATGTCGATCGAAAAACCGTACGGCTTGCCCCTGCATTCTTTGAAAGAGTTTCAGTCGGATGTCCTGCATGATATGCTGCCCGGTGAATTCCAACAAGTAGTACTCTGCATAGCTAAGTCCGAAGGTCAGCAGCAGGAGAAAAATGAATACCAGGGCGACCCGGGTGACGCCGCGTATGTCTCCGGATCTGATCTTCAGGATATCTTTTTTGGGGAAGTTGTGGAGACGGCTGTAGACGATCAAAATGGAGCCGTCGGCCATTTCATGCGTCGGCCCCATCTCTCTGTCAGCCCCAATGTCCGGTTGGGTGTGGGGTTCAATCCGGTAAAAGCGTGTTGAAGTGAGAATTTGGCGGTCCCTGTATGCATGGAGATCCGCGGGATCGAGCGCCTTCAGTTTCAGGTGAGAAATAAAGTATTGGGTTCCATCCCTGCTTTTGATCAAGGCCTCCCCATACTTGTCCGTAAGATCTTTTGCCGCCTCCCCGGTCAACTTGGTGAGATCGATTCGGTACCAGGAAGCGAGGATGTACCTGTCGATGGCGATTTTGGTGAGGTACGGTATCGCCAGGTCAAAAAGCGTGATCAGGATGGTCAGGATGAGGGCGGCGAAGATGGGTTTGGTGTAAGGAACCGCGTAATGGGAAAGTCGCTTCAACAGCCTGAAGTTGTAAGGCTTTCCGAGTTTTCCTTCCTCTATATATCCGTATTCGCCATACACGGCTATTTGGCTCCGATGTCCAATTCCTGACTCAACATCTGTTTTCTGTACAGTCTGGGATACAGGTCGCCCGTTCTCAACAGGTCGGCATGGGTCCCCTGTTCCACGACCTCCCCGCTGTCCAAAACGATGACACGGTCTGCCCTGCTGATCGTCGATGCCCTGTGGGAGACGATGAGTTGGGTCTTGCCGTGCCGCATCTCGAGAATTCGCCTCAAGATTCTTTCTTCGGTGCGCGTATCCACCATGGAAAGGGCATCATCCAAAATCAGGACGGATGGCGCTCCAATGAGGGCCCGCGCGATGGTGAGTCGCTGTCTTTGACCGCCCGAGAGGGTAATGCCGCGCTCTCCAAGCATCGTGTCTAAGCCGTGTTCAAGATTTTCGATGTCCGCTGAGATATCGGCGGCACGCAAGGTTTCCTGAATCTCGGTTTCGGAGACGCCGGGCCTGCCGAACACGATGTTGTTGCGGACGGTGTCTGAAAAAACAAAAACATCCTGGGTTACGAATCCGATGTTTCCCCGAAGCGAGTCGAGCGAGACCCGGCGCAGATCCACCCCGTCTATGAACAAAGTTCCGGGCGGTACTTCCAGAATGCGGGGTATTGCGCGCAGCAAGGTGGTTTTGCCGCTTCCCACTCTCCCCACAAGCGCGATGGTTTCTCCCACATGGATATTTAAGTGGATGCCTCGGAGTGCGAAATCGGTGTGACCGGGATACGTGATGGAAAGGTCCTTGATTTCGATTTTTTCCCCGATCCCTTGAATTCGCTGTGACGGAGGGGAATCCCGGATTTCGGGGACTTCTTGGAGGATGCCGTTGATTCGACGCATGGATGCAGCGCCCCGTTGAACCAGGTTGGTCACCCAGCCCATGGCCATCATGGGCCAGGTGAGGAGATTCAGATAACTGATGAAGGCGACAAGGTCCCCGGTGGTGATATCCCCCAGTATCGTGAGGCGCCCTCCCAGCCAGATGACAACCGCCAGTCCCGCGTTGGTGAAAATGGCCATCATGGGAAAGAAGACCGCCAGTGTTTTGGCGAGATCCATGTTCACCGCAATGTACCGGCGGCCTTCGGCTTTCACCCGCTGGTATCCCCACGACTCTCTGTGGTAGGCCTTGACGATGCGGATTCCTGCAAAAGCTTCGCGAACGCGTTCCGTAACGTCTGAAAATGTCTCTTGCACACGCTCAAAACCGCTGGACATGCGCTTGGTGAGCACTCGCGTGAGGACAACAATGATCGGGGCCGGAATCAGAGAAATCAGGGTCAGCGTTACATCGATGGACAGCATGAATCCGACGGCGGCGATGCCGAGCACGAGCCCATCGGTCATGGCAACCAGACCCATGCCGGCGGCCATCCGTATGGCATTGATATCGTTTATGGCCCGTGCCATCAGGTCTCCGGTCTTGGTTTTTTGGTAGAACGTCAGGGAAAGGGTCTGGAGGTGCCGGTACAGCGCATTTCTTAAGCCTTGTTCAACCTTTCTGGAATGTCCGATCAAAAGATACCGCCATATGTAGCGAAAAACCGCAATCACCAGCGCGAGGCTTAATATGATCAGTCCCTGGTGAATGAGAACCCGGCTCGTAGCCGTCTGAACGGTCAACATATCGATGGCCTTTTTGAGAACGAGTGGGATTGCAAGTTGCAGAAAGTCCACCACGAGCAGACACATAAGCCCCACGGCGATGGCCCAACGGTTTTCCATGAAGTATGGCTTGAGCGGCAGGAAATTGTGGAATGTTTTTTTGAGGGGGAGGGCGCTTCGCTTCATGCGTAGAGAAATACCGGAATGGGGCGGCAAATGTCAATTCACACCTGAACGGATGGGTTGAAGGTCCAGGGTTGATGGGTTCAAGGGTTAAACCTGATGATCAGTTCTGGAAATTTGAATTCAGACGCCCCCATGGCCGCCATCAGCCGGAATGACCAAAAATGCCGATTTTCGTTATCACTTTAGCGCTTTGAAAATCCCCAGCATCGGAAAAGGGGGCCGTTGGGATCTCTTTGAGAAGGCTGCAAATGCTTCCCCCATTGCATGGAACGGCAGCGAGGCCTTAAAATTTATTCCGGGGCAGCCCCGGAGGAAAATCTATTGCGAAGCTGAGGTCTTCTCTGCCTGCACCGTGCCCCTTATTTCGGGTATGGGGGCGTTCTACGTGTAGTGTAGAGTTTGTGTTGCAGCCTTCTCAAAGAGATCCCAACGGCCCCCAACCCACCATTTCAAAGCGATAAATTCATACGATTTTGGATTATTAATGAGGTCATCCGGGATATGCGCTTGATATTTTTTGAATCCGTCATTAGAGTTGGAACCCTGTTAAGCCGATAAAAGGTATTTTTTCGCTGAATCATCTCCCTGGGACGGTAAGTTTGCCGGCTCGGTTTGTTTCCGAAATATCAAAACTTATCGGGAGGGACAGCGGGGAAATTTCGCGACGTGCACCGCATCGTGCCGAGTCGCGATTCAGGGGAGTCGTGATTAGAAAGGGAAGAGAAAGGAGAAGGCGGATGGAGCAGAGCCTCGTTAAAATTTACACGTTGAGCACATGCAGCCACTGTAAGGCCACCAAACGGTTTTTGGGTGACTGCGGGATTCAGTTCAACTTTACGGATGTGGACAAGCTGGAGGGAGACGAGCGGCAGGCAATCCTGGAAGAGGTCAGGAAGTTCAATCCCAAATGCTCATTTCCCACCATCATTATCGGGGATCGGGTGATCGTGGGTCATAAAGAGGATGAAATAAAGGAGGCGCTTGGACTATGAGTGAGGCAGAGAAACTTTATGACATGTTGAGAAAGGTGCAGGAACCCAAGGGGTATTTTTTCAACACGGACAAAAAACGGGTGTTGGAGTTGCTGGAAGCGCTTCTCCTCAACAAGCAGCGCTACGGGTATATGTCCTGTCCGTGCAGGCTGTCGTCAGGGGATCGCGAGGCGGACAGCGACATTATCTGCCCGTGCCGATACCGGCAGCCTGATGTTGAACAGTACGGGAGCTGTTACTGTAATCTCTACGTGTCAAAAGAATGGAATGAGGGAAACGTCCCCCATGTCTATGTTCCCGAGCGGAGGCCGCCGGAGCGGATCACTTAACGGAAGTGAGCCGAGAAAACCGCTATCCGGGGTTTGCCGTAAGCTTTGGGCATGAATTTCTCGGGGGTGAATCCCTTGAAGACGTTTTCATCAGACGTTTGAATTTCAAACATGTTCCATGGATACCCTAACATCCGCCCCGGCACTTTTGAAGATCGCGTGCGTTTTCGCTCTGGTTTTGGTTCTGAACCGGGTGCGCGTGGCGTTGAGCCTATCCCTGCTTGCCGGTTCTTTTGTGCTCGGCTTCTGGATGAAGCTTTCGCCCCTGCAGGTGGGTCAAAGTGTATTTCTCAACCTCACGCGTTTGCAGACCGTGAGCCTGATACTCGTTGTGGGTTTCATTCTCGTCATCAGCCGGCTCATGAAGGCATGCGGGCACCTGGATCGCATTGTCGACACCTTCGGCAAACTGTCTCGAGATGATCGAATCGCCGGCGCGGTGATGCCCGCGCTCATCGGCTTGCTTCCCATGCCGGGAGGGGCTTTGTTTTCCGCTTCCATGGTCGATGCGGCGTTTTGTAGGAATCACTTGAAAGCGGAAGCGAAAACCGCCGTCAATTATTGGTTCCGGCACATCTGGGAGTATTGGTGGCCGCTTTATCCGGGCGTGGTATTGGCGGTTGCGCTTCTGGAAACGGAGCTGTGGCGCTTCATGCTCGTTATGGCTCCCATGACGATCATCACCGCCCTGGCAGGGGCGGTTTTTATATTGAGGCCCCTTGGGAAGATGTCGGCGCACTCAGGCGCCGGAATCTCCCCGGCGGAGATCCGGGATTTCTTCTGGGAGACCATGCCCATTCTGGTCATCGTGATCGTGATCGCGGCGCTGGCCGGTCTGACGAGTCTGGCCGGTTTGGCGGGCTATGCAATTGAAGTCCCCGGAACACTGTCTATCCTGCCCGGGCTGACGGTATCGCTGGTCTGGGTCTGCGTGGTAAACCATCTATCCATTCCCCGAATTCAATCCGCCGTGCTGGATAAAAGCACGCTTCCGATGCTGTGGTTGATCGCCGCCATCATGATTTTCAAGGGAATCATGGAGGACAGCCAAGCGGTTATCCAGGTGCGGGATGAACTGCTGAACTGCGGAATTCCGATTGGCCTGATCATTGCGCTGATCCCATTCATTTCCGGGTTCATCACAGGCATTGCCGTGGGATTTGTGGGCATTTCCTTTCCGCTGATCATTCCTTTGTTCGAAGTCTCCAGTCCTTACGCTTACCTATCGTATGCCGCCCTTGCATACACATTCGGGTACATGGGGCAAATCCTTTCACCCATTCATCTTTGTTTTCTGGTCACCAAGGACTACTTTAAAGCAGAGCTCTTGGGCAGTTACCGCTACATCCTCATGCCTTCTTTGGCGGTCATGACCGTGGCGGTTCTGATTTTCTGGGTATCCGGAAACGTTTGATGTTTCGTAGTGTGGAGAAGAAGGGGGATTGTGGAAAGCGGTAACCGTATACACCGGGCGTGGATCATTCTCGGCACCTGCTTTGTCAATCTGTTTATCAACTACTCCGTGCGCCTTGGCTACGGCGTGGCACTTCCGGAGATGGTCGGGGACCTGGGGCTCAGCCGCACGGCGGGAGGCTCCATTATCAACGCGTACCTCTTTTCATATATCGTGTTTACCCCGCTGACCGGTTACCTCACAGACCGGCTGGGCGCGCGTCGGGTGATTACCGGGTGTCTTCTCATCCTTGCCGTCGGCGTCTTGCTCATGGGCACGGTCAACACCCTCTGGACGGCATGTTTTTTTTTCGCGCTGGCGGGCATCGGCGCCGCAGGCATGTGGACACCCGTCATCACCGTGGTTCAGCGCTGGTTTGCCCCCAACCGGAGAGGCCTGGCCTTGGGGATACTTTCGACGGGTTACGGGCTGGGCTTTGCCGCGATGGGGGTCGCGTTTCCCTGGATCGTGACGCACTTCAGTTGGCGGTATTCCTGGTATTTCTTGGGGATTGGGGCCCTCGGAATGGTTGTCGCAAACGGCGTATTCCTGAGAAGCACGCCGGAATCCGCCGGATGTATGCCGTGGGGCCGGAAACCGGACATCAATATCGGAGGGGGGCCGATTGAGCGGGAATTTTCCAAAGCAGGTCGTTTTTCCGCGGCGTTCAAGGATCCTGCATTCCGGTTCATCGGCATCTCGTATTTTTGTATTGCGTACAGCCTATACGGCATTACCACCTTCATGGTGGATTACGCCAAGTATCAGTTGGGCCTGCCACTGGAAACAGCCAGTTTTCTGGCCACAATTCATGGTACCTGCCAGGTTGTGGGGGTTTTGACCATCCTGCCCCTGTCGGATTACCTGGGGCGAAAAAGAGCGATCTTTGTTTCCAATGCGGTCATCGCGGCGTGTCTCACCGGCATCCTCCTGGGTGGGGATTCATGGGTCATGCTATCCGCGCTGATCGGCATCATGGCGGTTTTCTACGGGGTGATTTGGCCGCTGTATGGGGCGTGCGCCGGGGACTATTTTCCGAAAGCGGTGATGGGGACGGTCATCGGCGCGTGGACACCCTTTTACGGCCTGGGGGCCGTTCTGGTGCACTGGGTGAGTGGTACGCTGCGTGACGCCACCGGAAGTTATGACATTCCTTTCATGATCAATACGATGATGGCGGCCTTGAGTCTACTTCTGATTTCTTTCGTAAGAAAAGTGCGAATAAGCGAGGGGGAGGTTTCTTGAACCGTTATGAGATGGGTGGAAGCCGGTTGAAGGACCGGCGGTGATCGGGATCGCGGCCTTCTCAAAGCGATTCCACCGTCCCCTGTTGTTTTGCGAATGAGTTTTTTGAAAAATCAAAATTGGTAACCGTTCACGGGTTCAAAGGTTCAGAGGTTCAAGGTTCAATTTTCGTCCACGGAGTGCATTTGGGTTAAGTATTTATGAGAAAAGCGTCAGCTTTGTCAGGCCGAATCCAAAATTTGGAACTAAATTGGCAATTACTTGGGAAAATGAG
>JAWOGN010000392.1:0-18135 GCA_046496815.1 Desulfatiglandaceae bacterium | reverse complement strand
ATCAAAACCTAATCCGACACTAATACTGCCGTAACAAGGACGGTTTATAACGCAATAAAATTTCGAAGGGTACTTTGCTGCCTCACCCGGTTTGAGAACCAGGAAGCCCGAATAAAGAGCACGCTGCTCATTGTTCGGGCTTTTTGTATTCAGGCCCGCAAGCAGCCGGAAAGGAGGTGGTAAAAAGGAGGGTATTCGTTGGGTGTGCAGTATCTACCGGAAACAGTTTATTCACGAGGTCTTCAGAAAAAATGCCAAACCCCGGGCGACCGGGGGACGGAATGCCAAAGGGTCTGCCGACAAGTTGAATAGTTGATTTGAGAATTTGGAATATCGACAAATTATTCGTGAGATAAAAATGAAAAAATTGATACTTATCTACATTTTGTCCTATTCAACCATTCAGAAAGTTAACTATTTGACCAAATCACCAGATCGCCGGGCTGCCTGGGGACAAAACAACTTAACTATTAGGAGGTAAACGAAATGAAGAAGCTTTTTGTGATCTTAACGGTCATTGCTGTTGTGGCATTCGGCAGCAATGCCATGGCCGCTTTTGAATATGGAAATCTTCAGCTGGTAGCATATGAGGGAGAACCATTTGAGGCCACAGGAAACGAGGCTCATTTTGACCTGGGCGTTGGTCTGGATACAACCATAAGCTACTCAAACCTGGATACCGAAATATCTCTTTCCGATTTCGGCGCAGCCAGTTGGGGTGACATCAAAGTCGGTGTTTTTGGTGGTGGACGAGATCCGGATTATATTGATGTACCTGCGTTATTTGCCTCTGATACAACTGATTTCTCAATGGGCAACCCCTTTGCCGGGTATCAAGACGCTATTTTGTTAAATTCTTATGATGATCCAGGCATAAGTGGCACCAATCGAAAAGAAGTTCTCAGTAAAGCCGATGGTCCCTATCACAACTGGATGAACGGCGGCACGACTCCCGGCATTTATGCTGGTCTGCTGGTAAATCCCGGTTCAACTTTCGGGGCCGAGGCTGTTTTGAACGAAGGCATCCTTGGTGGTTATGATCTGTACGCATTTGATCTCTTTACCCGGGAACTCACCTTGGCCGGGACTTTCACATTGGATAGCCGCGGAGACAACCTGCTGGTTTCCTACAGTGCCGTGCCGATTCCGGGTGCCGCTATCCTGCTGGGCTCAGGTTTGCTGACCCTGATCGGAATCAGAAGAAGAAAAAAATGAATTAGGTCAGTACAATAAAACGATTTTAAAAAAAACAATGCAAAATGAAAGAATGGAGGAAAATCATGAAAAAGATTTTTGCAATTGCAATCATTGCTCTGTGCGGGATGATCGGTACGGCGTCTGCTGCCGTAATCACCCGTGATATCAACATGTGCGGTGCCTCTGCACAGGCTGATTTTTGGATCAAAGCCGGAGGTGCGGTTGTAGAGGAAACTTACGATTGTCTCTCAACTGACCAGGCAACGTGTACCAAATCCGATGGCGGAGACACCTTGATCATCCGTGGAAACGATTGTGTCCTTGATGGTCCTGGTGATCCTAATCATAATGACACGATTTACGTCCAGTATAATATTTCCAACTCAGGCGGCGGCTGCAATAACTATGATTGTCAACCCCTGGAATATTGTAAACCCGCTACTTGTAATTGGGCGGCCGGAACCTGTCCGGATATTGAAACTGCCGATTGCCAGCTGGGTTGTGCCGATGTTCCCTGTAATACCCTTTGCGCGCCCTATACGCGTGGATGGTCAGGCGGCTATGCAGGATATGTGGCTAATCCCAGCGGAGCAACCAATTTTTATGCTCCTTGTGATCAAATAACCCCAGATCATTCATTTACCGGTGTAATCGTACCCTTTGGTTTCATCGCCAATAATGCGGTGACCCATCATGTGTGTGATTATACCGCCGTGGAAGCCGCACTAGATGATAGACCGTTTGAAGCCCATTGGGCATACTACAAAGAGGGCTGGGAGTGCGATCCCGATGAAGATCCGGCCTTGTCTTGCCGGGGCGATTTCAAATGCCTTGATGGCGTATGCCAGGACGGAAATCAGGGTACGGCCGCTCAAAAAACATGTTCACAGGCTTGGGAATGTAAATATGAAGATGTGGTTCCCACCTGCGTGCAGAAACCGCTGGACAACGTCAGCCGTCTGATGGTGCTGCACATTTTTTCCAATGCCGTGGACAACTGGAACGATTTCGGCCCGAGTTTCCCCGACCTCACCATCGTCAAATGCATGCGTCATGCCGGTTCCGGCACCCACCAGACACTACTTGATACCGTTGCCCGCGGTGACGTCATCATTTCACGATTTTCCGGCACTGCCAACAATATCTGGCACTACAAGAGCTCTTCAGCGCTGACCACGGACTGTGTTGATCGTTTTCCCGGCGGCATCGGCTATGTGGATGCGGACAAGGTCATGTACCGGTCCGGCATCGGCATGGGTGAGAGCCTCGGCGTCCATCAGCTGAAATACCAGGGTGTCGCTCCCAGCCGGTACGATGTTGCGTCGGGTAAATACAATTTCTGGGCCGCCCAGACCTGCTTTATGGACGACTGTGTGGAAGCTGTAGATCAGGCTCTCCTCACCGCAATCCAGACCCAGGCTGCTGAATCGCAGTACCTCTCATTTGAAAACTTCGGCCAGAGCGCCTATTTCTGGGCGACCGAAGGTGATATGAAGGTTTATAAAAACAATAATGATCCCAAAGACTTCCCGAGATCAAAGATTCCTCGGCCTTAATAAGACATGCCGCAGGATTTGAACGGCTAAGAGGGCAATAAATTAGCCGTATGGGAATGAATAAGTGGGCTGCTTCGGCAGCCCACTTATTTTTGACGGTAAAGGAAATCCTTCGATCCTTAAATCAGCCCTTAATACTGAATATGGGTCCCGTGTTCACCTCATTGAAACAAAAACAAAACCTTATATAAAATTAACAATTTGATAGCTATAAGCCCTGTTATTGTTTATTTATTGACACATTCGTAAAAAATCCCAAATCCCGTCATGCCTGCGAAGGCAGGCATCCAGAACCATTTGACATCACTGGATTCCCGCCTTCGCGGGAATGACGCAAGAGACGTATTATCGACTTTTTACGAGACCATCATTTATTGGCAAGTTAGGTTGCCAGGAGATTAAAGGAATAAGGAGTGAAAAAAATCATGAAAAAAATTGGCGTAATTATCGTTGTGGCTATTTGCATTGCCTTATTTTTCTCATTTGCAGGCATGACTGATCATGCATCACTGGCCTCGCAAAATCCGGCGGGCAAGGGGCGCGGGCTGGAATATACCTGCCGGATGCAAAACGGCGATATCCTTGTCTCGACGCAAGCGGATATCGCAAATTCTTCAAAGTATCAAAAGGCCAGGGCCTTTATTTACAAAAAAGCTTACAAACCTGTGGATATCACGGCCTATGATGCCCGGGAAAAAAACGCGGCTTTGGAAGGACAGCTCAAGTTTTTGGAGGACGTGCTGATTGACAAGTTGGTTCAAGATACCAGGGAATGGAAACCCGGCGATTTCGGATCCATTCGCGTGACGGCGGAACCCCAAAATGATCTTCCCTCTAACGAGCGCAGCATTCGACTGACAAAGGTGAAAACCCATCCCAAAAACACGGTCTATGCAAAGGATATATTTACCAATTTGACGGGCGGCAATCCGGCCGTTGGCGAGACCGTGCGATTGGATACGGGTATTACAGGAGAAGTCGTCTCCATTGAAAATGATGCGGTGAAGGTTGCCTTTGAACCCATATCCGACCAGGCAATGGAGGGCCCTTTCGGAATGGTTACGGTGAAGGATATGGGGGATAATTACGTTACCGATATCGATGCTCGGAAGGGGTCCCTGGTAAGCGTCGGGCCGGCCGTGGGGAAGATTGCAGAGGTCAGCGAAAAGAACTTCCTGGTCGATTACGCCCACCCTTTTGGGGGTGAAGCCCTTCAATGCGATGTCAAGATCGTTGCCATTGAAAAGGATATGCAACCGCAGGAATCAAACAAACAGGCTGATTTGCATCAAAGCGATACATCGGGCGATACGCCGGGAATGCCCGCTACCGCTTCAGCAACGGGCAAATCCCCCGGGTTGTCACCAGATATCAACAAAAGCGTTCTGGTTGAAACCGGAGACCTGGTAGAGGTGGCCTATACGGCAAGGCTAAAATCCAATGGGAAATTGATCCAGACCACCTCCGCCGACATTGCCGAAGATATTAACCAGGAAAAAATACAAAATTTCAAAGCCCCGGACATATTCGGTCCACTAACGCTCATCGCCGGAGCGCAAGAGGCTTTTCCCGGTTTGGGATATGCCGTGATGGGACTGGCGGTAGGTGAGCAAAAAGAGGTTGTCATATCTCTTGACCAGGCCTTTGGCAGCCGTAATCCAGGGCTCATTCGGAATTTTGACCGGGACAAGACCGTGCCCACCATGATCACCCTGTCGGTAAAGGAATACTCGCAAAAATACAACGGGTTCCCCATAAAGGATAAAACAATCGTCTTTAATCCCTATGTTGAGGCCCGTATTATGGATGTTGCCGAAGATAAGGTATCGCTTCAGTTGTCACCGGTGGCCGAGGAAATGGATTCCGATTTCGGATTGACCCGGATGACCGTGGAAAACGACAAGATCCACATCCATCTGACCCCTAAAATCGGTGGGTATTTTGAGCTGGAAAGGCGGCCCGGAAGGGTTGTGGCCGTCAGTGACAATCAATTTACCGTTGATTTTAACGACCCCCTGGCCGGGCAGGATATTTTGTTTGATGTAAAGATATTAAGCTTGACCAAAGCAAATGAATTCAGCAATATGGCGATCCAATGGATAGAGGATTATGAAAAGGGCATGCAAGCCATTGAAGAAATGAAAAAGCCGGCCGTCCTGGTGCTGTATGCGGACTGGTGCGGTTACAGCAAGAAACTGTTCAATACGACCCTCCAGGACCCCCGGATCAAGATGATGAAAGATGACTTTGTCTGGGTAAAGGTGGACTCGCACGAGCAGCGTGGTCTAAAGGAATTGTACGAACAGACCGGATTTCCCATGACTGTTCTGCTGGATGCCGGGGGTAACGAAGTTGAGATAATAAAGGGCTTCCGGCCGGCGAGTGAGTTTCAGGCTGAATTAAAAAAGGCGCTCAATGGACAGGCAACCGGATCGAATTTGAAGGCCAAGCACCAAGTGAAGCAGGGGGCCTAGCACCCTTCTTCCACTGAACCTTCAGGGAAAATGGATCCGTTATCCATTTTGCGGCACGATATTGATTGAGTCATTTGCGCTTTGGAAACAACTCAAGCCCTTTGGAATTGATTGGGGGAACGCTATACATTGTTTCTCCGTTATCCGAGAAGATCTATTGACTTGGATTTCCAAATTTGGTATCTGTTTCCAAAAGTCTTTAAAGTAAGATTCTATTAATTTCAGAATCATGGGTACTTTGCTGGTCCGCCTAAGGCAGAAACCAGAGAGCCCGCAACATCTGATAACAGGTGAGCTGCGGGCTTTTTTATTGAATATTCCTGGTAATGGATTGGTTTACCCTAATCAATCTGATCATAAAATGATGCTTTTTTGAAAAGTTGTCACTCCGGTGAATCCCGAACAACTCCGGAGTCCAAGCCATATGTAACTATTCAAAAGGACTGGATTCCGGCTTTCGCCGGAATGACGAAAGATGGTGATTTTTGAGTTTTTTTGAAAACATGACAAATATAGGGAATCCCATTAAATGATTCAATGCTTCAATAAGTATCGGCTATCGTTATCGCTTTTTTTAATCGCCCAGCTCATGCTGCCGCCCACATTACTCGCCCGTCAGCCGCAAATCCCAGGATTTTACGGCAGCGCTACCAACCTGCCTCAGGTGCCTCCCAACTCCCTTCCTATAGTCAAACCGGATGGTCTTGTTCAGGGTGTGGCCGGTTTGAGCCGTCCTCGGAGCAGTGAATTGATTGTACATCAAAATCAGCCCAAGGCAATTGTTGACTGGAAATCATTTAATATCGGAAAGCAAGCCTGGACCCATTTTGACCAGAAAGGCAACACCGATTGGGAGGCACTCAACCGTATCTATGACCAGAATCCCAGCCAGATATTCGGAAAACTCACGGCAGATGGGAAAATTTACCTGATCAATCAGAATGGCATTCTTTTCGGTCCGGATTCCCAGATTAATGTGCATTCTCTTGCGGCGTCATCTCTGAATATCGCTCAAGATGACTTCCTAAAAGGTGTTATGCATTTTACCGGCGATGACACAGCCGGGGCGGTTTGCAATCGCGGCAGCATACAAGCGGGCACAGGCGGCTTCGTCTATTTGGCATCTCCGGAGGTCGAGAATTCAGGAACGATCAACGCACCGGCCGGGCAAGTGGCTCTGATAGCGGGAAACGACGCGGAAATGAAGTTGTTGGACAGAACCTTTCCCCATATTTGGGTAACGCCCGGGGAAAAAGGCACGGCCGTGAACACTGAAACAGGAAGCATCACCGCGGACGCCGGTCTTGCCGGCATGTATGGAAAAAACGTCAATCAGAACGGATATATTCGGTCGATAACCGCCATCACCAACAATGGTCGTATTGAACTCAAAGCCTCGGAAAAAGTTACGACAGGTGCTGCCAGTAGAACCATCGCTCCGATAAGCGGCGATACGGAAAAGGTTCATTCGAGTTTTCAGCTTTCGGGTGGACACATAGAGATTGCGGGTCTGGATCAGAAAAAAGTCGTCAATATAGCCACCAATGAAATGAAGAATCAAACCACATCCACAAGAATAATTGAACACGGTGGCGACCTAACGGCAAAGTCGGGAACCATCATCATGGATGCTACGGATCGCATCTATTTGGATGCCGGCAGCCGTTTGGATGTGAGCGGTGAATGGGTCGACCGGCCTTCTGAATCCGTTGCTGTCGATGTGCAATTAAACAGCGTGGAACTGAAAAATGATTTTTCCCAGAAAAACGGTATATTACAGGGGAAAACCATGACTGTTCTGCCACAGGAAGGCTCCACTATCGGAGATTTATCCGCCCACTTGCATGGGGAATTTCTAACCGCGCGAGAAATGGCTACAGCCGGAGGAGAGATTCAACTTCAGACGGAAAATGGAGATATCATCATAAGAGACGGGTACGATGGGAAAGAGGCTGCACGAATTGACTTTTCAGGGGGGGGTACCCGAGTACCAGATGGTCATCATAATATTACCCAACTGTTGTCGGGCAACAAAGTATATGACATCAGTGAAGCACCGGAGTCGATTCAATACGACACTATTGCCAATTACCAGGAATTTGTGGATGAGCGTTACGGAACGATTGATCGATACGAGGGTCTTTACTTTGGCGGCGCAACGCCATTGTTGAGCTTTACTACCGGGTATATACAAGGAGATGATGCCGGTACATTATCCCTCATTGCCAAAGGCATTGTGCTTGACGGCATTCTTCTGGGATCGGCAACTGCCGGTCTTTACCAAACCGAGACGGAAATTCCGGTTGAGCCATATGGCAATTACACGCTTCAAACTGCTTCAGGGGTAAAGGCTCCCCGTGGCGGAGAGTTGTTCATCGGGCCTGATAATCCACAGCTTGCTACGGGGACCTCTGTGGATCATGTTGTCGATGAGTTGGTAATCGTTAAGGAGGCACCGGTCCTTCCAGAGGATTTTTCTATTGAAACCGATTTAAAAACAGTCTCGATTGACGGCAATCAGCCGTATCTGTCTGAATTCCAAAACAGTCAAGGCCCGCTTTTTCGCAGTGTGATTTCAGCCGACAAACTCAGTGCCGCAGGTCTGAGCAATCTGACGGTTCAGTCCAACACAAAAATCACAGTTGATACGGATGCTGAATTGAAACTGCGCCCGGGGGGTTTGCGACTTAAATCCACCGGCACGTACGTGGTGGGTATGGCCCCGGAATATTGGGATGCTGCGCCTGCAAAGTTGGAACTTAGGGCCCGCGCGTTGGAATATAATGGGAATATTGAAATTCCCGGTGGTGAAGTAAACTTCATCATCACTGATACGCTAACATCCGAAATGAATCCCGCGGATAAGACTGTTCAACTGGTCGATCGTGTGTTGATGAATGAGGGCGCCAGGGTCGTCGTTGCCGGGGAAAGAATTGACAACTCCCTTGCCGAGAATATTGGGGGGCTAAAAAGCGGCTTTATTGATGGGGGAAGTCTTCGTGTAACAGACAATACGTATTTCGGGGGAGAACTGATTCTGGGCACATATTCCCTTTTGGATGTCAGTGGCGGCTATGAGATCAAGCCCGATGGAAATATCAAAGCCGGTTCTGCCGGCAGTATAGAATTGAAAGGGAAATCCCTGGTTTTAGAAGCCGGCTTAAGAGGCCACTCGCTTATCGGCGAAACAGGCGGCGCCATTACATTGCATACGGATACCCTTATCGTAGACCAAGAAGGTCCTTTGCTTTCCCCCGGGTTTGGATTCGATGACGAATTGGCGGATGAGTTGAAGGCGCAGCTGGTACTAAAACAGGATCAACTGGCGGATACCGGATTTACTGATATTACGCTAAAAAGCTATAAGGATTTGAATTTTGCCGGTGATATCCTGCTGGAACCTTCATGTATTAAGATGGCCTTTCCCGAACCGTCTGTCACAAACCTTGTTGCCGGAGGCAATCTAAACCCTGGAGAATCAATTCGTCTGCAAGGCCTCACCATAGACAGTGAAAATGAATATGTTAAGGTTCCCCTGGAATATCTCGGAGATTCCGGCATCACCGCCAAAGCCGGACTGCCTGTGGTGCGTTCAGAGGAAGTAATTAGTGAAATAGACACCTACACGGTATATGTACAGCCAAATGCAACCCTAAAAGTGGCGCCGGAAGGTCATATCACATTATCCGGGCTGATCACCGATATCGCCGGCAGCTTGATCGCTCCGTCCGGAAATATAAACCTGACAGCCTCCGGAGAGCTCCGAGACCTCATTATCCGTAAAGGAAGCAGCCTCAGCGCCGGCGGATACAACCGGAAAATCCCGGAATCGTACATAGCTGAACTCGGCTATCAATATGACATCCTGGATGGGGGTTCGGTGACGCTGACTGCAAAATCCGGCAGTATCCTTATGGAACCGGGATCCCGGATCGATATCTCCGGTTCTCAACCGGTGAATGGAATTGTTTACCAAGCCGACGGCGGCATCATCACAAAAGCCATGGCCGCTCGTTCCGGTTCGTTAACCCTGAAGTATCTTAATGAGTTGACGTTAGATGGAGAGTTTAGCGGACACGCTTACCACAAAACCGTTCACGGTGCTTCTCTCTCCATCACCAAAGAAAATTTATTCTTTTCAATGACCGTCGATGAAAATGATCTAAATCGCTATATCGCTGCCGGTTTTGATGCCGTCTCACTCAGCAGTTTAAAAGAACTGGCGTTTTCCGGAAATATCAACATGGAGGGAAATGAAGCGGGTAACCCGTTATTGCGTCGTCTAATTTTGGACGCACCGCGTATCAGCGGGAATGGAGAAGATCAGAACGTCTCCTTTGATGCGGCTGAAATCATATTGGCCAATACCCAAGCAAAATATGGGGACAGTTCAGAGCAGATATCCTATTTAAACCTTGTTGGCGACACCCAATCATTGGAGGCCGGTGATGGCGACAGCCGGTTTGCGCTTGACGGAGAATATATGGAAATTAATGGTAGTGTCGCTGTCTCCGGATTTAACACCATTTCACTCGATGCCACAAAAGATATTCGGCTCACAGACGATGTTTATTATAACAATACCGGGCGCCTGATGTGGAAAGGGCAGTTGAGAACGCCCGGAGACCTGACCGTACGGTCAGCCCGTATCTATCCCACCACGCAGTCTGATTTTACCTTGGCATCGGATGAAGGACGAATCACCATTTTGCCGGCAGCGTCGAAAACAGGCGGCCCCATTGTTTCTGCCGGGGGGGCGCTGACCATTGCCGCCAATGAAATCGATCATCAGGGATTTCTGGCCGCGCCAATGGGACAAATCCGGTTCAAGGGTCCGGACCTGCTCAATGACGATGACAAAGCAGCAACTGTTTTTCTGGCCGGCGGCAGCGTCACTTCCGTGACGGCCAAAGGGTCGATACAGTATGGCCATCTGGTCGAGGATGCAAATTGGAATGTTCCTCTCAAACCCAGAGAATGGACCCTTACGAGTGTGGTCAATTACGAATTGATGGAATCCACGCCTGAAAAAAGCGTGAGCGTCAACGGGGACACCGTGGTCATGCAAACCGGAGCCCTGATCGACTTTGCGGGGGGCGGTACCATTTTCGGGGCCGAGTTTATACCCGGTATCAAAGGGCTTGAAAATTTATTAACCACAAAGAATACTCATGTTGTTGTGCCCGGCATCGATTACCCGGGGCCTACCGTTCAATTGACTGAAGGCAGTGGACTTCCCGCAGGGACATACTCATTGCTCCCGGAAGAGTATGCATTTTTGTCGGGTGCTTATGTAATTCAAAATCTGGGCAGTATCAATAAAAGCGGTGGTGCGGCGTTGTATACCGACGATGGGTACCCAATCAGGGTCGGATATAAAAAGGAAGCAGGTAACGATCTTATTGCTGCCGTGCCTGATATGTATAGCATTCGCCCGGCTTGGGAGGTGATTGCGCAAAGCGAATTCAATGTTAAAACGATGACTTCCGGTGGCGGCGGAAACCTCTATATCAAAGGGACCACATCAGTATTGGAGGGGAATTTGAATAGTGATGCCATGGGCGGTTATCAGGGGGGGCGCTTTTCGCTTAGCGGCAAACAAAGTGCGGTTATCAGGGCCACCTCCGCCCTGGGAGAGGGCTATGGATTTGACGATATCGCCGGTCTGATCGAGCCATATGTCAACACGGCCCAGATCCGCGATACCACCGTGTCTGCAAGTAACCTAAGCGAGCTGTACATCGGCACATTATCTTTGACAGATGAGGTAATTGTTGCTGAAGATGCGGTTGTAAAAGCACCCTATGTCCAATTCTCCGCCTCTAATGGTATCCGGCTGGAAAAGAACAGCAAACTGGTGGGAAATGGTGCAGGCAATGAAGTGATATTTAACACTCCCGGCGGACAGTTTGAGATGGTGCCTGATTCCGGTGTTTCTGATTTTGGTAAAGTTGAAATCAAAGCAAGCAGCGCACTGTTTAATGGTCAAATGACTTCAAATGAGGGGACCTTGGTGATTTCCACCGGCAATCTAGTCGTGTTGCCGGAAGATTCCCTGGAAAGAGATCCGGATACCCTCTATTTGTTGACCGAAAACTTGGCGAGTTTTTCAGGGTTCGACAACCTTGAAATGAATGCCGATACATCACTTATCCTGGCCGGCGGCACGTCCCTTGACATGGCCGGAACCCTGACCATGAATTCTCCTGCCGTATTGTACCAAGAAGGAAATGAACTGTCGGATGTCGGGATCAATGCCCGCAAGATTTATCTTGTCAATACCACAGGTGCGGATGGGACGGTTTCACATCCGGAAAAGAACGGTCACCTTGCTTTAAATGCAAAAGAAGCGATCGGCATCGGACACGGTGATATTTATCTCGGCGGTTTCAATGAAATAGATATGGAATGCAAAAATGAGACGCTTTTTGGTGACATTTTGCTTCGCGGCAAAGGATCATTGGTCGCCGATGGAGACCTGATCTTTACGGCGGCAAGGATCATATCCTCATTTTACGAGAACGTTGACATCGAAGCGGATCAGCCCCCGTTTGAAAGCACCCGGTTTTTGGTGCGGGCCGGAAACAGCGAGGCGGGCTACCATACGATTTCCATTACCGGAAACGGTTCCTCAGATCTTGTAGATTCTTCTTCCGGAGGTCCCCTGGATTTTGTGGGCAAAAACATTCACCTTAGCGGTGGCGGCATCCTGGCATCAGGGGGATGGGTCACGTTAACGGCCCATGATGATGAAACAGGCGGCCAGAGTATTACCCTTTCAGATGCGGCATTCATCGATGTGTCCGGAAATGATTATGCCCCTGGCGGCCGGGTGACACTGGCTTCCGATGCCGGTGCCATCGTCATCGGCCAGGACAGTTTTGTCAATGTGTCTGCCGGAAACCAGGGCGATGCCGGGATCATAAAACTGCTTTCACCCCAGGCGCAGATCCAGGTTGACGGCGAAATTTTAGGGCATGGCGCCGGTGGAACAGGCGGCGCGTTTTATGTGGACAGTCATCAAATTTCAGAGACGGACACTGCACCATTATTGGCTATTTTCGAAAACGGGGGATTTGATCATAGAATCGATTTACGGCTTCGTACCGGCAATTTTAAGCTTGCCCAGGAAAAAACCCTACACGCTGATCAAGTCAAAATTACTGCGGACAGTGGAGACGTGCTTATTGAAGGAATCATTGATGTCTCAGGTGCATCCGGTGGAAATGTCGAGATCAATGCGGGCAATGAGATTGCCCTTGTCAAAGACAGCCGGATCAACGCTTCAGCTAAGGCAGCCGGGGCAGATGCCGGTTCGGTATACCTCAATGCAGCGAATATAAACTTTGAAGAAAATTCAATAATACTTGTATCTTCAGAAGGTGGTATAGGTGGTGAGGTTCATTTTAGATCCCTTCAAACCGGTACCGGCAACGACGTTCAGGCTGATCTTGCCGGCACTGTTTCCGGGGCATCAAAAGTCCTCCTTGAGGGGGTGAAAGTGTATCAAGAGGAGAATATAACCTCCGGGGATATAAACGGATTTCATGAGGATGCTGACGATTTCCTAACCAACAGTGAGGCGATTCAAAATCGCCTGGTATCAGACGGGTTAACCATTGAAGGCGGAACTGCTGAAAATATCCAAATCGTGCCGGGAATTGAGGTGCGAAGCACCGCTGACTTGACCCTTGATGCAAAATGGGATTTGACCGAACGTAACCGGAGCGCTCAAGCGGGGCATATTACGCTGCGGGCCGAGGGGGATTTTATATTGAACCAATCTTTGGTCGACCACCCAACGGTGATTGACGTATATAATTTTGAATACATAAATCTTAATGAGGAAACGACCGTGCTGCCCAGTGCATGGGGTTTCAATTTGATCGCCGGCGCCGATCCGGGCAGTTCGGATGTTCGATCCACCCTTGCAGGCCAAGGGGATCTGGTTTTCAACAACGATCGGGTGGTTTATAGTGAAAATAATGCCATCCGCTTTGCTGCTGGACAAGACATGATTTTTTATGGGGTTGTCTTTTCAGATGACCCTACTTATGCATATATGGTCAATGCGGCCATGAGATATAACCTTGGTTCATATAACGGAGACATTCAGGGGCATGTGGGACGGGATTTGATACTAATGAACAATGCAGCCATTCAATCCGCGCTGGGCGATATTGACATCACCGTAGGGCGAGATTTACATATGCAGTTGAACGATGCCGCCGGCAGTGCGATCCGGACCACAGGCACCGGGTCGATAGATGAACTTACATATGCGGACTGGAATTATGCAGATACGCATGATGGCGGCAATATAACACTGGACATTCAACAACAACTGCAGATGGGGGATATCAATCTAAATGAGATCAAACTGGGCATTGAGCAGAAAAATCGTATTCCTTTCCATAATCAAACTGCCCATCTAAAATACTGGGATAATCGTTATGTCAAAGAATTGGGTGACGGGGTTACGTTGTCGGAATGGTCGGCGGATTATGCGTATGGTTTCTTTTCCAGCTATGCAGGCGGTCCTACCACAACAGGCGGTGTCGCCACCATGGGAGGGGGATCCATCTCGATTAATGCAGGTGGGGCGATACATGGTCAGGTCGGAACCTTTAAGTCCGGCGATTTGTCTGTTTTTTCAAACGACGATTTGTCCGGATATTTTCAAATTGCCGACGGCCAAGGAGAGATTGCGGCTAGGGGAAATATCACAAGCCCGGATAAAAATCTCACCGGTCCAAATGCGTCAAAGTATTCATATGCGACAAGCCTGGCGATATTCGATGCCCAAGTGGCCGTGACCGCCGGAGGCGGTATTGATTTCGGCACGATTTATAATCCGACTTTCCCGGAAACCTATGCGGAATATTCACAACTGGGATCTCTAAAGCGGTATTTGGATTATGGAGAAACAGCTTCCGTTTCCCTGTCGGCAATCAATGGAAACTTGGATCTTTCCGGCAGTTTTTGGTCCGGGCAGTTTACGGGGATTGGGGCTGAAAGCAAATCATATCGTGTACTGCCACCGACGGTGTCGCTTGTTTCCGGCGGTGATATACGTCTTGGTTCCGGCAAGGGGGGGGATTTTGTTATGGCGCCTTCGCTCGATGGCAACCTGACCATCCATGCGGATGACAGTATCTCCGGGCTTTATCGAGAGCCCACACTCAATCAACCGGAGCGGGCAGTCATACGAATGTCGGATATGGACCCCCAAGATATATATCGCCTGACAATCGTAAGCGGTACAGACGATCCATTGAATAAACTGTTTTCAAGCGAGACGTTTGAAAGTGCCCATCGCAGAGGCAAGCCCCTGCACAGCGAAGATCCCAATTCGATTTCAATTTATGCCGGGAAGGACATCCGGGAATTGGAGATCATTGCGGCCAAGCAGACGTCTGTTTATGCGGATGGTGATATTTCAGGGGTTTATTTTTTCGGACAAAACATCAATCCGGACGACCAAACCGTGATCCACGCAGGGGGCAGTATAAATTTGCAATCCTTGACCGCGCCGTGGTTATGGGACACCGGATTTAGAAATGCCGGACCCGGTTTATTCGTGGTTGAAGCGGGTGACTCTATTGATCTGGGTACGACACAAGGCATACAAAGCGTTGGGAATGCTTTCTATTCAGCACTTGAGGAGACGGATGGATCATTGGCTGTGATTGCAGGATTTGATTTGGACATATCACGAGACGGGGTTGCCGCTTTTTTTGATCAAATCAGGGAATATGGCAAGGAATACAGCATAAAACTGGCGGATGGAGATACTTTGGGCGCAGCAGAAGCAGTGGCTGCGGCAGAAACGAATCTCATTGATCCGTTTTTCAAAGACAAGGAAAAAGGCGACGGCCGTATTGACATGACCAGCTCGAGTATTCAAACCATTGCAGAGGGATGCGATTTATATGTTTTTTCAAACGGGGTTGTCAATGTGGGGCTTACAGCCATACCCGATCCCCTTAAAATAGCTTCCGGGCAGGCATTTCAAACAGATACAGGGTTTTTTACCACCAAGGGCGGCGCCATCAATATTTTTTCAGTGGGAGATGTAAACGTAAATGAATCACGAATAATGACTTTCCGGGGAGGGGATGTTACCTTATGGTCGGATGAAGGGGATATCAACGCAGGCAGAGGTTCAAAGACCGCAGTCAATGCCGGTTCACCGAAAAGCGTTCCCACATATGATGATGACGGAAGTATTATTTCCATAAGAATTGAATGGGAACCCCCCTCAGTCGGAAGTGGTATTCGTACCTTGACGTATGATCCGGATGGATTTCAAGGACCGCTTGAGGCGCCACCTGCTGGTGATGCGTATATTTTCGCGCCGAAGGGTGTGATCGATGCCGGAGAAGCCGGGATCGCCGGCCGAAATGTCTTTTTGGGTGCAACCGAGGTTCTAAATGCACAAAATATCAGTTTTGCTCTGGGTTCAGTGGGTGTTCCGGAAACGGGTCCTACTCCCAATCTCGGTGCGTTGGCCGGTGCGGGAAGCGTATCTGAGACCAGCCAAATTGCCGAGGAATCGGCGGCCATGAAAAGCGCCCAGCAAAGAATGGCGGAATACACCAAAGCGCTGGCCGAGTCACTCATCCCGAAGTGGATCGCCGTTGAAGTCCTCGGGTTTGAAGAAAAGAACGAATCCGTCGAGAAACCGGAGTAGGGGAATTTGAAAGTTTTCAGCGTGTCGCATCGGATTTCAAATATTGGCGCCATTATCTGCGTTTTGCCTTTATTGGTCACCTGCGCGGTCCGATGGAGTCACGCAAGTAAAGGTCTGGAATATGAAAATGGATTTGTGACCGTGCAAGAATCCGGTGTTTCCCTGATCAGTTTTCTGGAGAACTTATCGGAATTGGCTTTTCTGAAAATATATGTTGTCGAGACTATTGATCCGACGCGGCGCATTCAGGTAAATTTTGAGCATCAACAAATTGAAAAGGTCCTGCGATTTGTATTAAAGGGGTACAACCATGCCATTGTTTTCAATGTGCCACAGCACCGGCAACCGGCCGTTTTTTCATACAATACGAATGAAAGCAGGCAAACTGTGCCAGCCGGCAGCGTAACTGATTCGCAGGAGAGCCAGCTGGCTCAAACCGAACCAAGTTCGGAACCCGGCGCCATAGAACCTCAAAGACAAATGCTAACCCAAACGATTGACGAATTGAATCAACGCATCGAATCGGGTTTGTCCGACATGGTATATGAAAAATGGGTTAAAGTCAGAGGCCCCAAATATGTCGTTCACGATAGAGACAGATTAAGAACTTACCAAGGACAACTCAGCAGGCTGCTCGGCTCAGCCGTGGACCTGCTGAAATAATTCTGTAATACGCCCTCCGGCTTAATCATACGCAACTCCGTTTTTGTAATCTCATTGCTCTTGTGGAATTTTCCTTCTGCATTTCCATGGCTCCCTGTCGAGGAGTCTGCATTCATTGGGGATATAAAGGAAACCTGGATTCCGGATCAAGTCCGGAATGACAGCGGTCTAGAATTTTGTCCCGTTATGTATAAATTGACTGGCGCCGTCCTCCCTAGCTTGAAGAGCTGATCAAAAAAAAGCTTGGCGCCGGGTCAAGTCCGGAATGACAAAAGGAAGCCTCGGCGCTGGGTCAAGTTGGGAATGACAAAGGACTTGAGTTTCTTGGGGATGATTCTGAATGGAAAATGATATCACCAAACCTTAATTGTTTGCTAACAGTTCATTAACAGACCCCATCTAAATATTTAGTCTTTGTGTAATTACCCATCGTTAAGAATGAGTCGATGCAGCCCCGCAAAACTCTTTTACGGCGTATTGGCAGAGGATAACACACATTCGAAATGGTACGAAACGGCTTGGGTGGAAATGGAGACAGGAGACATGTGCATTGTTCAAAATGGATATTCGGCATTTCTTTGCTTTTGCCGATCTTGATGTCATCGGCTTACGGAAACGCAAAAAGAGCGGACGCGCCCCCATTGGCAGCAGATGTGCGGGCGGCTACCCACTTGGAATTGATTCGCACCGAATCGCGGGAAAACTACCTGGACGTTCATTTAGCGGCAAATGGGGAGATCAAAGACTTTAAAGTGTTCAGCTTTGATGGCCCGCCGACGATCGTGATTGACCTGTTTGGCATGCGCGACCGGTTGAAAGGGCCTCACGCATTGCCGGTTGAAGACAGGCGGGCCCGCAGAATTCGCTATGGCGTCCACCCGGAGAAGCTGCGGGTGGTGGTTGACACCGAGAAGCCCTATCTGAAGCAATACCAGGTCGTGGAGGTGGACGGCGGATTGCGCTTACGCATTGGTAATCCGCCTCCCCCGTCACCGCAGGAATCTGCAGGGGAGACATCAACCGCTGAGGCCGCGGGGGGAAAAAAAGCGGCGCCGGTTTCACCGCCGAAGTTGCAGACTCGGGCGGCGCCCATCATGTCAAGATCACCGCAGAAGATGAGCGGGTCGGCAGCCACCCGCCTGAAGTCGGTGACGTCCTGGTCGTGGGGAGACTATCTTCTGCTCAATGTAATGGCGGATGGTGCGATCAAAGATTACAAATCCTTTACGCTGAATGATCCCGCGCGGATTGTCTTTGATTTTTACAATGTCAAGCGGCCCCTGAGAGGGCTCAACAGAATGAAAATTCCAGAGAAATGGGCGCGCAGTGTTCACTATCGCAGCTACCGGGACAAAGTCCGTTTGGTGGTGGATACGGAAGACGCTTACCTGGAAAAATTTACATCCGCTCCGACAGAAACCGGTTTATTGATCAAAATGGGAAACTTTAAAGACCCGGAAGCAGTTGTTGTCGCCGACAGAACCGACGCTCCGGGAATCGAGGCTGCCGGCACTGAAAAAAAGACAACAGCCGAGGAATCCAGTCGGCCCGA
>JAWOGN010000380.1:0-4715 GCA_046496815.1 Desulfatiglandaceae bacterium | reverse complement strand
TTTAGGAGAATTGTTATGTCTGAACAGCCTGGTAATGTTTTTTCAAGAAATTTGACCGGTCCTTTGCCCGAGGCCTTAAAGGCCGAAGGGGTATGGATCGAAGATGCGAACGGGAAGCGCTATTTGGATGCCAGCGGCGGTGCCGTGGTGGTGAATGTCGGGCATGGTCGCGCTGAAATTGCGGAAGCGGTGCGAGATCAAATACTCAAATGCCATTACGCTCATCCCACCATGTTCACGACCCCCGTGGTGGAGAAGTTGGCTCGCACCCTTGCCGATCACGCACCGCGGGGAATCGAACGGTTCTACTTTATGTCCAGTGGCAGCGAGGCCGTGGAAACGGCGATCAAACTGGCAAGACAGATTCATCTGACACAGGGTCGGGAGCGGAAGATACGACTCATTTCTCGTTGGAAGTCCTATCATGGATTGACACTTGGCGCGCTTGCCGCCACGGGTCGGACCGTTTTCCGGGCCCCTTTCATTCCGCTTCTCGCCGACGCAGTGCACATCCCCCCGCCGTATTGCCTTCGCTGCTCCTATGGGTTAAGCTACCCGGACTGCAGGCTCCGCTGCGCGGTCGCACTTGAGGAAACCATCTTGAATTTGGGGGGTGAAGCGGTGTCGGCATTTTTAGCCGAAACGGTGAGTGGCGCCACCCTCGGCGTCTATCCGCCCCCTGCGGGTTATTGGCCGCTCGTGAGGGAAATTTGCGATCGCTACCAGGTGTTGCTCATTCAGGACGAGGTCATGTGCGGCATGGGTCGCACCGGACGCTGGTTTGCCAGTGAACACTTCGACGTTACCCCGGACATTGTCACCCTCGGCAAAGGATTGACCGGTGGCGTGCTGGCCATGTCCGCTGTGGGTGTTCAGGAAAAGCATTTTGAATCCCTGCGCTCGGCCCATGGATTTACCCACGGCGGGACTTACTCTCACCATCCCGTGGCCGCTGCGGCCGCCCTGGCGTCCGTGGAGATCCTGGAACGGGAAAGGTTGGTCGAACGTGCCGATACGCTGGGTCGGATGCTGGGCCGTAAGTTCAAGGAGAAATTGCATGATCATCCCCGTGTGGCCGATGTCCGGGGTCTGGGGATGATGTGGGGCATCGAATTGGTCAAAGACAAAGCGACCCTTGAACCATTCTCCCGTGATGCGCAAGTAACGGAACGGCTATGGGAAGCGCTGTTCAAACGGGGCGTTATCGTTTATAAATCCACGGGCTTAGCCGGCATAGACGGGGATGCGCTGGTGATCGGACCGCCCTTTATCATTACAGAAGAAGAAATTGATTTGCTCACGGAAGCCGTGGGTCACGCCATTGAACAGGTGCTTGCCTGACAACCGGTGTTTCAGGAACCTCAGGTTTGCTCCCCATCGCGGTTGAAAAATTCAGGGCATTGACCGAAATGGATATGACCATGAAACGCATTTATTTTTCCCGCTCATACTCAAGAGACACCGTCACGGTTCGATTGAGCGCCCGACCTTCAGGGAGATTATTGTCATAGAGAGGATCGTATGGACCCGCACCCGCGTAAGTGATCCTCTCCGTCCCCTCAATCCCCTCAGCCAAAATCTGTTCATAAACGACCTTCGCTCGTTTTTCCGAGAGCTTGAGATTATAATCTTCTGTTCCGATGGAATCCGTATGGCCAAATACTTTCACCTCGGCTGAGGGAACCGCGTGCATTCTTTCAATGATCTGATCAACGATGGCCTTGTTACGTTCCTTTATGTCCGAGCTGTCAAAATCAAACAGAATGAGTGCATATTTTTCGAGCACTTTGTAGCCGATCTTCCGGGCCAATCGCTCCTCTCTTTTCACAAATTTGACGGCAGAACTTGCGCCCGTAGCCCTGTAAACCTGCCCTTTCCTGTCGGTGACCTCAATCTCCGCCGTGAGTTCCCCGAAGGAAGCCACCTCATGAAGACCAATATGGTTGAGATCGAAAATGTAAAGCGGTTGCAGCGCGCCGCTTCCCTCAACTGCATCGACCGGGGCGCCATCGCCCGCCAGTTGGACTTCCCAACGTGCCACACCGTAACCGGCATGGATTTTCGGGACGACCCGGAGTTCTTTTGTGACGCTTATCTCTTCTACATAGGTGCTCTTGATGGGCTCAAGTAAAGGAGCGAAATCGGAATGGATCTCCACGCGTTGATTTTCTGCTCTTCCTTCCTCTATTTTGTTTGTGGTCGGAACAGCGGGCAAGTTGCGACTATCCACTTTCATCCTCGAAGAATCGACGCCCCAAATGTACTTTAGATATGCTCGAACTTCATCGGCACGACTCCTCGAAAGATCGATTCTGCCTTGCTCGGCGCCGAAGTCAGAATTGCAGCCTACAATCCGTATCCCGGCCTCCGGGGATTCCAAAAGGCGTTTCCCGATGATATTAAGGACATGAACGTATTTTTCCATCGTCCCCTTCAGTTTGCTCTCTGAGAAAGTTTTCGTGTCGGACTGATTATCGAAGCGAACATAGCGTTCGGAAATGTCGCTTTTCCCAGTGTCGAAGAAAATGTAATTCAGCATTGGGGAGCTGTCGATCATGGTCAACTCTTCAATGACCACCGCGTCGGGTTCCAGCGCCACCGGACCGTATGGCGGACGAATCAACGCATGAATCAGTTCCTTGTTCGAAATTTTTATCGGGCAGGGTGGTGCGGCGGTCTCATGCGTATCATCGTAAATATCAGCCACTTTGATGCGAGCCCGGAGGTTTTTGGATTTCGTCAAATTTTCTCTGTCAAATTCGTCAAGAGAAACTGCATATTCCGATTCCAATTCGCCTTTTCCCTGGAATGTTTTGATCACCCGGCTGTCGGCCGAAATGGTAAGTTCCCAACTTGAGATGCCGTACTCCGCCAGTATCTGAGGGCGTATTGTTATCTGACCGATACGGTTTGCCTCGGCGATGAATTGGCTGGTAAGGGCAGTTCGCAGGGGTGTTTCACCGTATTCGATTTCTACGCGCCGGTTTTCTGCCGGACCGCCGAGCCTATCTGTGTCGGATGCTTGCGGCGGCAAATTCCGGGCACCTAAATCCATCCGCCGGGGATCGATTTGCCAGACAGTCTCAAAATATTTCTTTACCGCTTTTGCCCGTTCCATGGAAAGGTCGAGATTGTTTTTCTCCTCACCCTTGTTGGAATTGCACCCCACGATCTTAATCTGAGGGCTTGGATTCTCTGCTAAATGTTTGCCGATGATGTTTAAGACATTGAAATAGCGTTCCCATGCCGATGTCAGCGTTTTATCATCAAAAGTTTCCGCCTGCATCCGGTCATTGAAAAGGACATATCGATCCGGAATTTCACTTTTGCCTGTTTCAAAGAAAATGTAGTTACGCACAGGCTCCCCGCTTGTCATCGTAAGTAAATCAAATTCCAGCGCTACAGGTTCCATGGCCAGGGTCCCTTTTGGCGGGTCGGGGAAATTATAGTTAATTACGTATCGATGAAGCAACGTGGTGGTAAACGCCTTGAAAATCGGCAACAGTTCCGTCGCTGAAGTCGCTTTCCAAATGTGACCGCCGTGCATTTCCGCAAATCTTTTGAGAAATGGATCTTTTTTGGACCCCGGCATGTAATCCACACAGTATGCCTCAAAATTTGGTATGTCCTTCGCTTCAACGCCAACGACCGATTTATTGATGGAGCTGCTAAGGTCCTCACCATCTGAGAAAACCACAAGGAACTTATTGCTTTTTTCCGGCATTTTGCGTATGAGATCGATTCCTGCAACCATGGCTTCATACAAGAAGGTCCCGGAGGTGAGGCCATGATCGTAACTGCTCGTGAGGAAGTCTCTCAGTTCCGAAACCTGATTGGAATGGAAGGTTTTTGCATGTAAACCGTGTTTCTTGACCTTCAAACTGCGTTCTTTGTCAAATACGACCAGGTGGATGTTATCGATCGGTCTCACCATCTTGAAGAATTCTTCCATCGCCTCGAGCAGCGGCACCACCGCTTCGCGCTGCAGCATGGAGAAGGAGTTATCCACAACAAGCACAATGTTCAGACCAACCTCTTTGCTGGTCTCGAAGGGGTCTACGGACAGTATCCTCGCCTTTTTTCCCGCTCTCTCCACAACAAAATCAACGGATTTGAGCCCACGAATCGGATTTTCTTCAGCGTCCAGGGCAGATACCAGGAGTTTATTCTCTTCCAGAACCTGGTAGGCGATGGTCGCAGTCTGGTTTGAGATCGACACGTTCAGGGCTTCTTGGGCATAAGCGTTTGAAAAACAGAAAACAGTGATGGCCACGGACAGAACCATGGGTATTCGTTTTTTCATTTTTTTCCTCACGTTATTCTATGCCAAAAATCAATAGGAGCGTCTCTTTCCCGCCAGCGGTTTATAGGGTTTGCCTGTTCGTCGAACTCACAGACCCCTCCTTATCTCCGACTCTCTGGAATCATAGTTTTCAAACACGGCCATGACCATTTGCAGGGTATGATTATCCAGCTCGAAATCATCCCAACCCAATGATTCGAGACGCATATTCAATTCCTGAAGACTCAAAGGGGCATTGGCTGAAAGGGTAATGGCAAGGATTTTGAGATAATTGGGAATACTGCTTATCTCCATGCCTTTTCCCACAAGACGTTCTACTAAAGTCTTTGTAATGCAGTCCATGCCGATCCTCGGTATTCTTGTGCGAGAGATCCCTGAACGATATGCAAACATCGTTCCAGCGACACGTTTC
>JAWOGN010000361.1:0-9890 GCA_046496815.1 Desulfatiglandaceae bacterium | reverse complement strand
TTGGTAGGCAGTGCTTTTTTTGCGCGGCCCGAACGGGTTACGTCGGTTTCCCAGGCGGTCGTTCTTCTGGGGTTCAAGCGGGTGCGGATCATGGCGTTAAGCATTTCCTTGAGAGATATGTTTCCCATGGGAAGGCAAGGGGGCATGGACTATGATCTTTTTTGGAAAACTTCACTCTACCGGGCCCTCATTTCACAAGCTTTCGCAAAATCTGCACAAATAGGTGACGTGAATCCGGAGGAAGCCTTTATCGCGGGATTGATTCTGGAGATTGGGACACTCATGCTGTATGAAATCTCCTCCGCCGAGATGAAGCGGGCATTTCCTGCGGGAAATGTACCCTTGGAGGGGGTCATATCGTGGGAGGAAGCGAACCTGGGGGTGAATCACAGAGAAATGGGCGGCCTTGTTTTCAAGCGGTGGCGATTTTCAGATCACCTGGTGGAAAGCCAGAAATGGTTTGGAGCCGAAGCGCTTCGCCCGGAGCGACCGGCGCTTTGCAAGGTCACAGAATCGGCAAGAAGGCTCACGGAAGTCGTGTTCGGGGAAGAACCGGATTTTTATGGCCTGCAACAGGAAGCTGAAAGCATACTGAAGATAAAACATGAGC
This sequence comes from Desulfatiglandaceae bacterium, assembly GCA_046496815.1. Taxonomy (GTDB): domain Bacteria; phylum Desulfobacterota; class DSM-4660; order Desulfatiglandales; family Desulfatiglandaceae; genus JAWOGN01. Next base: position 9,280 of record JAWOGN010000361.1, on the reverse strand, counting down.
GGATCGATGAAGCGCTATCTGAGATCTTTAACAAGGTGGAGGAGTTGGCGGCGCAACTCCGCATAAAAGTGGATTCCCAGACGGATATCCTGGGCGTCATGGAAAAGGCGAATCAGGCCCTGGCCCGAATCAGCACCTCCATGGAAAATTCGTTTCAGGGGCTCCTGGAGCATGTGAACCGGTATGGCCAATCCTTGAGCAGTATGTCGGAGGAGATGACCAAGGGACGAAAGGACATTTTACAAAATACCCTGGATGCTGTGGCCCACGAAATTCGCAATCCACTGCTCGCCATCGGTGGTTTTGCCAGGAGACTGGCAATGCAGGCAAGAGAGGAAGATCGTGGTGGGCAATACGCAAAAATCATCGCCGAAGAATCCACCCGGCTCGAGCGCGTTTTGAAGGAAATGGTGGAATACGCCAAGGGGTATGAGCCCGTCTTTTCTGAAATAGAACTGGTAGGCGTCATAGAGCGCGTCCTCAAGGAATTCGACGATCTTTTTCGGGAGAAGCGGATCGGAGTTTTCCGGGATTTTCCCGAAGAACCGATCCGAGTGTCCGGAGATACGGAAGGGATCGCCAGCGTTATCGCGCAACTTTTGAGAAACGCGATTCGCATGATCGGTTCAAATCACGGCGAGGTGAATATGTCCGTCAGACCGGTCCCCCGGACCGGAGAAATATGCGTCACCATTTCAGACACCGGAAAACCATTGCCGGACGACATGCGGAATGCGTTGATGGATTCAAATCTTTCCGCGAAGACCTTCGACGGAGGGCTGGGTTTACCCATGGCGAGAAAGATCATCGAAGCTCACAACGGGAGGATCGAACTGAAGGATCGAGGCGGGGGAGGAAATGCGCTGAGGGTCTGTCTTCCATCGTCTTTGGCATGAAATGGGCTCCTCAACTCCCGTCAATGCAATTCTTCGAACCCAAAGGCTGTGCCGCACAAGCCACTCCGATACCCTGTCTGCAACTGTGATTTCCGCATGTCTCCTTTCATCCGCCGCCACTATTTCTTAATATCTCAATAAGATGCGGTGTGCCTGCTGGATTCCGCGTCATTCCGCTATTTTGTTGAGAAGATACACGGCTTCCTTATCCCACTAATGAGTCAAAACTTTGACGAATTCAAAGCACTTGGAATCAATTTAGAACGTATTTAACTTCAATATCCCTAACCAAAATATATAACATTCTGAAATTAATGTGGATTTATTTCCTGCACGATCCCGGCACGATTCGTGCGTTGGTAGCCGATGACGGCGTGTATTCCGCGTGACATGCGCTATTCTCCCCACACCATCCTCTGAGGTTTAAGAAATGGGTATTTTGCGAACAGACAGTTTAAAAGAAGGTATGATTCTGGCGGACGACGTCAAGGATATGAAAGGAAAACTTCTGCTGGCAAAGGGTCAGGAACTGGAGGCCAGACATATCAGGATATTTAAAATCTGGGGGGTGACGGAAGTCAATGTGGTCGGGAATGGCGGAAATGAAGAAAATCCCGAAGCCGATGTGAGCCCCGAGCGAATTGAGAAGATCAAAGAAAAAACAAAGCCGTTCTTTTGTCATGTTGATCCGGATCATCCCGCAATAAGGGAGATATTCAGACTGTCCGTATTGTTTAGAAGCCGAAACGGCGTCTCAGAACTTCATAAAGACATCCCCGCGAAACAGTCCGGTATCCCCGGAGACTATCCCAAGTTGGATGTGCGACAAAAGATTCTCAACACGGAAATCAAGCTGCCTGAAATCCCCTCCATCGTTTTTGAACTGAATGAGGTTATTGTTGACCCCCTCGCCTCTACGGACAATATCGCTCAAGTGGTAAACAAAAGCCCGAGTCTGACGGCACTCTTGCTGCGAATTGTGAATTCCCCCTTCTACGGATTCCCTTCAAAGATAGAGAGCATATCCAGAGCCGTAACAATCATCGGGACAAGAGAGATCAGCAGTCTGGCGCTTGGCATCAGCATGATTACCAATTTCCAAGGTATTCCAAAAGAAATTTTGGATATGTATTCCTTTCTGAGGCACGGGCTTGCGTGTGGCATTATGTCAAGACTGCTGGCTGCCCACAAGCACATGCCCCAAACAGAGCAATTGTTCGTTTCAGGTCTTTTGCACGATATCGGAAGACTGATCGTCTACAAGTATTTCCCCGGGCATGCAAAGAATCTGTTGCGTGTGTGCAGGGCTTCAAATGGGCTTCTGTACGAAGCGGAAGATATTTATTTGGGCTGCAGACACACCGATATCGGCAAATACCTCTTGAGGGAGTGGAGATTGCCTCCTGCGCTGGAGAGTAACATATTCTATCATCACAACCCTTCAAACGCTCCTGATCCGATCTCAGCCGCCATTGTGCATTTGGCGGACATCATCGTCAACGGTTTGGGCATGGGGAGCAGTGGCGAAATTCTTGTGCCGCCTCTTGACTGTGAGGCTTGGGATAGACTCGGGCTCTCGACCAGCAGCTTTCAAGTGGCAATTGGACAGGCGATCCATCAAATGGTGGCCCTTGAATCGTTTCTGGAAGGATAACGAGACCATGAAGAACGGTATTGATCCGGAGCAGCTCTCGGCTCGCATACAATATTTGGAAGAAAACAGGCGCTTCATTCAAAACGCTCTGGAGATGGCGCTTTCTTTGGGTGACTTTCAGGAGAAAATCAACGAAAAACATGGGGTCTCTCACATTTTGAAAGAGGCTGAAGAACGAATCCGGCGCCTCATTCCATTTGATGTGTGCGCGTTATACCTTGCGGATCAGAATGATGCAGACTTCACAATGCTCGTATGCAACCCAAGTCAGTCCCGGCAGCGCATTGAAGACGAAGTGGAATTCATGATTGACAAGGGTTTTTTTTCTTGGGCGTTGCGGGAGAGAAGAGGCGTTTTTATTGACTCGAAACAGCACTCCGGCCAGTTTCTTCTCCATGTAATTGCAACCTATTCACAATTGAGAGGCATGTTTGTTGGGTTGTTGCCCGCTCAAAAACAAAGGATTCCCGATGCGTCTCTGAGCCTTCTGTCCATTATACTCCTCAACACGGCGAATGCCTTGGAAAGCCTGGAGTTCTATAATCTCTTGCAAACGCAGAACATTTACCTTGAGAGAAAAGTGGCTGAGAGAACGAAAGCGTTGGAAGCACAAACAGCCCGTGCCAATGAAATGGCAAAGGAAGCTGAATTTGCCAACATGGCTAAGAGTCAATTCCTCGCCAATATGAGCCATGAAATCCGAACCCCTATGAACGCGGTCATCGGGTTTACGGACATGCTGCTTGAGACCCGATTAGACGAGGAACAGGCGGAGTATGGCAGGACCATCAAGCAGAGTGGCGAGACGCTGATTTCTCTGATCAACGATATCCTGGATTTCTCCAAGATTGAAGCGGGGGAGTTGGACTTCGAAGCAGTGGCTTTTGATCCCGAACTTATCGCGTATGAGGTGTGTGAGCTCATCCGCCGGAGCGGTCAATCAAAACCCATAGAGATCCTGTGCCATATCGAAGATAACCTTTCTTCATATGTAACAGGGGACCCCCTTCGTTTCCGTCAAGTGTTGAGCAATTTAATGGGCAATGCCTCCAAATTCACGGACACGGGTGAGATCGAACTCTCCGTGGGTGTCGAAGCGGAAACAGACGCGCAGGTGAAAATCCATGCCCGGGTTCGGGACACCGGCATCGGAATCCCGAAAGACCGATTGCCCACGATATTTGAACCCTTTCGCCAGGTAGATGGCTCAACCACGAGAAAGTATGGGGGGACGGGGTTGGGTTTGTCGATCTGCAAACAGATCGCCAATATGATGCAGGGCGATGTGTGGGCGGAAAGCGAGGAGAAAAAGGGAAGTACCTTTCATTTCGCTGGTTGGTTTGGAAAATCGGAAGTAAAGACATCCGAACAAATGACACCGGTCTCCCTTTCCGGAATGAAGGTGATGGTCGTCGATGATAATCAGATCAATTTGAAGATACTGACCCACATGCTGAGCAGGGTCCATGCTCGAGTCCATGCTTTGAAAAACGGTCAAACGGTCCGGCCTGCGTTGGAAAAAGCGTGGAAGAACAAAAAGCATATCGACCTTTGTATCATCGATATTCAGATGCCCGGTATGAACGGCTATGAAGTGGCCGAACAGATACGCAATTCGAAGCAGCCATTCTCCGATCTTCCGCTTCTCGCTGTTTCATCTTTGATGGAACGGGACGCTCGAAAGTGCCAAGCTGCCGGATTCGACGGGTTTCTGAGTAAACCGATTCGTCGGGAAAAGCTCTACCAGATGGTAGACAAACTGCTGGCGGAGCGGAACCGCCAACCCGGCAAGAAGAAACCCAATCGGCGAAAGGCGAAGGAACCGGGAGCCCGGCCCACACGTTCAGAGACACAACCGCCGATTTTGACGCAATACTCCGTTCGAGAAAAAATGAAACATTCCCTCCGTATTCTTTTGGCGGAGGACAATCCGGTTAACCGGAAACTGGCAAAACTGATGCTGGGCAAAGCCGGCTATCAACTGGAGATGGTCCACAGCGGCAGGGAGGCTGTGGAGAAATATACGGAGTCCCCGGGAGCGTTCGATCTCATCTTCATGGATATTCAAATGCCTGAGATGGATGGACTGGAAGCAACACGGACAATACGGAAGTGGGAAGAGAAAAAACGCAATGGAGGAAGCAAGCTTCGGACGCAAACCTCCGAAATACGAATTCCCATTGTCGCCATGACCGCCCACGCAATGAAAGGTGACCGGAAAAAATGCCTTGATGCAGGTATGGACGATTATATGTCCAAACCAATTAAAAGAGAACTCGTGTTTGACATGCTGAAAAAATGGGTTTTGAAAGAGGATGGCATATGAATATTCAAAGTTTGGCTGAAAACCTGGGATTGGAAAAAGAAGAATACCTAGAACTGCTCGATCTCTTTGTCGACACCGCCGCTTCCGACATGACAGCGCTTCAGTCCGCTATCGGGGAGGGAAATGCAGAGAAGGCCGCGGGCGCGGCTCACTCTCTGAAGGGAGCTGCCGGCAATCTTGGATTAATGGAAATCCACGAACACGCAAAAAAGATGGAAGCAGACGCCCGAGAGCATCGCTTCGATGACGTTGTGGGCGCTCTTGTGATACTCAGGAGTAATCTCGACACCATCGCGGGTCTTATTGCGCCGTAATGCGGCCTCAGGCCTTCCCGCCGGTTTGCACACGGAGCAGTCACGAGGGAAATGTATCATGCCGCGAAACGCAATGCAGAAGAACATCTTTCATCGGCCCTTGGGCGGTCGCCGGAGAAAGACAGGGGAACTGAAACAGTCTTTTCCCATACTGGTGGCTGAAGACGATCCCGTATCACGAAAAATCCTCGAAAAGACCCTCACGAAAGCTGAATACGAAGTGGTGTCCGTTGAAAATGGGAAGAAGGCGTTGGATACTCTCGGCAAGAGATTCTTTCCAATTATTTTGACGGATTGGATGATGCCCGAAATGGACGGGCTTCAGCTGTGCAGGCTCTCTCGACAGCTTAGGTGGCCCGGATATATTTATATTATCCTTCTCACAGCCAAAGATTCCAAAGATGACATTATCGCCGGATTGGAAGCCGGTGCGGACGACTACCTGACGAAGCCTTTTAACCATGCGGAGTTGATTGCCCGGCTCAACACCGGGAGGCGCATATTGGAATTGGAGAGGTCTCTAAAGGACGCCAACGAAGAGATACGGATTCTTTCCATCACCGACCCGCTTACCGGGTGCTATAATCGTGGGTACCTCGCCGGACATCTTCCTCAGGAAATCAAGAGAGCAAGAAGATACAACAGACCGCTCTCAGTGGTATTATCGGATCTCGACCATTTCAAAAGTGTGAACGACACATATGGACACAGTGCCGGTGATCTGGTATTAAAAAAATTTGTGCAGTGCATCAGAGAAACAATTCGAAATGATGTGGATTGGGTCGCCCGGTTCGGGGGGGAGGAGTTCTTGATCGTCTTCCCTGAGACGGATATCCAATGCGCAAGGCGGCCTGCGGAAAGAATCCGCACACGATTGTCGCAAAGGGCCTTTGCGGTGGAAGGGGAGGAGATTCTCATTACAGCCAGTTTCGGGATTACCGGCTTTGGTCCCGACACGCCCGATCAGGAAATTACACCTGAAGCCATGATTCGCAAGGCGGACTCATGTCTGTATCGGGCCAAGCGGCAGGGAAGAAACCGGATCAGGCTGGGAGGGCTATAAAAACCCGCGTTACGAGGGAAGGCAAGGTATGGAGAAGAAGATTTTGCTGGTGGACAACCACCCGGTCATGTTGAAGTTCATGACGAATTTTCTGCAAAAAGAAGGCTATCAAGTTCGCGCGGCGGCGGACGGCCTTTCTGCGCTGGACATACTCAAAACCTATTTTCCGGATGTTATATTTGTTGACCTGGTGATGCCGAATATCAGCGGGGATAAATTGTGTCGAATTATTCGCCGAATGCCGGAACTTGAGAAGGTCAATCTGGTCGTCCTTTCAGCAATCGCTGCGGAGGAAACGGTGGACTTTGTCGAATTCGGCGCCGACGCATGTATTGCCAAAGGACCGTTTGACAAGATGACAAAGCACGTGCTTGCCGTACTGGGAGAATCGGACGGGGTGTCGAGAGGTAGCTTGCCGGATAAGATATTGGGCTCCGAAGAAGTCTCTCCGAGACAGATCACGAAGGAACTCCTGGTTTCAAAGCGCCATTTTGAAGCGATTTTAAGGAACATGTCCGAAAGCATACTGGAGCTCACACTTGAGCCAAGAATCGTGTATGCGAACCCAACCGCCCTCGCACTGGTCGGCATGCCTGAGGAAATGCTGTTGGGCTCAAATTTTGTGGATCTCTTTTCCGGGACGGATCGGCGACGAATTGAAGCCCTGCTGGACACCGAAGGTCAGGCGCTACGGAGAATCACAGAGGACGCTCCGGTACGGCTGAACAACACGGAGGTTTCTCTCAATTTACTATCCGTGAAACATGAACAAAATGAGAGCCTGATCGTCATTATGAATGACGTGAGTGAACGGAAGCGAATGCAAGCGCAGCTGCAAGAGGCCCAAAAGATGGAGGCCATCGGCACATTGGCGGGAGGTATCGCCCACGACTTCAACAACATCCTTATGGGCATTCAAGGCAACACCTCTTTAATGCTTCTGAACATTGATTCCGACCATCCCCATTACGAAAGATTGAATACGGTTGAAAAGCTCGTTCAGAGTGGGTCCCAGTTGACAAGGCAAATTCTGGGGTATGCCAGAGAGGGGAAGTACCAAGTCAAAGCCGTTAATCTCAACCAAATCGTCCGGGATACCTCTGAGACATTCGGCAGGGCCAAGAAAGACATCACCATCCATCATTTCCTCGCGGAAGACCTGCACGCGATGGATGCAGACCGGGGACAGATCGAGCAGGCCCTCTTGAGCCTTTACGTGAACGCATGGCAGGCAATGCCTGACGGCGGTGAGCTGACCCTTGAGACAGGCAATACCAGTGATCAGGAAATGCACGACAAAATGTATCGTCCAAAGCCGGGCGACTATGTCCTGTTGCGGATCAAGGATAGCGGGGTCGGAATGGACAAAAAGACCCTGGAACGGATATTCGACCCGTTTTTTACGACGAAAGGGATGCGTAGAGGCGCAGGACTGGGCTTGGCTTCAGTTTACGGGGTTGTGAAAGGTCATGGGGGGTATATTGATGTCGAGTCAGCGGAGGGATCCGGAACGACGTTCAGCCTTTATTTCCCGGCATCGAAAAAACCGGTGATGGAAAAAAGGGCATTCCCGGCAGAGGTGTCGGCGGGCACGGAGGCAATTCTTTTGGTGGATGATGAGGCCATGATTCTCAGTGTCGGCCGGGAGCTTCTGGAAACTCTGGGATATCAGGTGCTGCCGGCCCGCAGTGGAAAAGACGCCGTCGAGGTATACAGCGCAAAAAAAGAAAAAATTGATATGGTCATTCTGGATATGATCATGCCGGAGCTCAGTGGGGCGGAGACGTATGACCGTCTGAAGGAGATTGATCCCGAAATCAAGGTGCTTTTGTCGAGCGGCTACAGCATGAACAGTCAGGCGGAGGAAATACTGGCCCGGGGGTGTGACGGGTTTATCCAAAAGCCTTTTAACCTGAATCAGTTGGCCTCAAAGATAAGGGAAATACTGTCAAAGAACCCAGGGGATGTCGAAGTCGGATAAGAAATACTTCGAATCAGCGCTGCAGACCCGACGGATTTCATCTCAACAGCGGTGGATTGATTCACACATCCGGTTTTTTTTAATTTTCGCCTCCTGCCGGTTGCCTACCGACAATTGAGCGGTATCGCTCAAATGGGCAAGCCTTACACGAATATGTTGACACGGGTCGCTTCATCGGTTTTGTCTTTGAGATATCCGTCCACCAAGTCCAACAAAACGCTCATTCTAAACGGCTTTGAAAGCGTATGGTACCCGTACCTCAAGATCTCTTCATCGAGCTGCCGCTTTACTCTGCTGATGCCAAAAAAACCGCTGATGTAGACCACTTTGATTTTGGGGTGTGTCTCTCTAATCTTTCTCACAAGTTCCAATCCGCTCATCTTCGGCATCACCACATCAGTCAAAACGATATCCGGCTCAAACCGTTGGAAAAGATTGAAGCCGCTGTGTCCGTTGACTGCAACTTCGACATCGTAGCCTTCCATCAGGAAGATGTCTCTGAATATGTCCTGCAAACCAAACTCGTCTTCCACAACCAATATTTTCTTTTTTGTTCGGTTCCGGCTTCGGCTTCCCTTCTTGATTAGATCCACAAGTTCCGCATCCGGCATCTGACTGATCAGAAGGCGAACGCGATTCAGGCGCTGTTGAGCGGTTTTTGCCTTGAGCGCGTTTTTGGGATTCAAATCCGGATGATATACCTTGCTCAGGAGGTGATAGCTCGACCTTATGTATGAAATAACCGCCCTGTCTCCCAGCTCTGAATGGATTTCTCTCGCTTTGTCGAGCAGGCCCAGGTAGCGAAGCTCTTCTTCCAGATCAATTTGGTTTGTCAATCTTTGCTATCCCCTTAAGCGGTCAAGTTCTAAATCCGAAAAATCCCTCGGTTAAATTAAGTCCCCCGGCTTTCCGCTTTCCCCATTCCCATTTACGGGTAGATATGATGCTGATAGCGAACATCGTGCCAGGTAGTTAACATGAAATTTTACAAATATTTTGAAGTGTTTATATCTAAACCATACCGTAAACAAACCGGATATGTAGAG
>JAWOGN010000272.1:0-3204 GCA_046496815.1 Desulfatiglandaceae bacterium | reverse complement strand
TTTCCGAGGATCCAGGCCGGTCATTTCCAGGTCGATCCAGATCAAATGCGCATTCACTCTAAGCCCCTTTCCCCCTTTGTAAAAGGGAGGTTTCCTGAAAGAATTCCAGCCAAAGATACTTCAAATTTTCACTTTAACTGATAAGTGCTTTATTATCAAATAGATTTAAGCATTCTGAGAGACAATCCCTCACCTTGAACGTGTGTAAGAATCTAAAATAATTCCCTGTTTCATAAATTGTGTGTCGGTTTTTGGCAATTCTTTTTTAACCGTTCGGAGTGGTGCGAACATTGAAAACCCGAATATCGAAATTCGAGATCCGAAACCATACCAAAATCCTAATCTTCAAAATCCAAAACAACGCCACGCCCAGGCCGATGTCCTTTCGTTTTGGTCATTTGTATTTGCTTATTTGAATTTGTTTCGATATTCGATATTCGATATTCGAATTTCCGTGTCTCTGAGAAGTGGGTCAAATATGGACCTCAATTTCAGGATTTTACCTTGCCATTTTTGAGAACAAGACTTTTGAGACACGGTACTAAAACCGTGAATTCCGACGGATTTTCATGGCGGTCGGCAAAAGCACGGCGGAAAACATTTGGAAGCGCCGGGCATAATGTGCTAGCGATAATTCCAATTCGGTCCTTCATGCAACGCCTTTGGATAAAAATATGGTAAGCGTTCACAGGTTCAGGGTTCAAAGGTTATAACCGCTTGAACTCCTATTCAATATGTATGAAAATTTGAGATGCTCAACTTCACCCATTGGGGGTAACGCTGCCACGAGTGCAAGCAAAACGCAATCCCTTAACAGTAGAGGCCTTGACGTTTTTCAACCCGGAATCCCGATTTCATCGGGAAACCCTGAACCGCTCAACCTTGGTTCTCATAAATACCTAACCCAAATGCACTCCGTGGACGAGAATTGAACCTTGAACCCCTGAACCTTTGAACCCGTGAACGGTTACAACATATGAAGCGCTTTCTCATTAAATTTTGCATCCTGGCAACCATGCTCCTGGGCCTTCCCTTACTGGGCGTCGTTCTTTCCGGTGCACCCTTGCCACGGTACCTGGAGTTTCCGCCTGAAACGCGCTATGTCGTCCACGCCCCCTTTTCATGGGTCGCGTTTACAGGCTACAGTCTTTTTATCCTCGCCGCAGTCGCACCCTTTCTGATTCGGGGCATTCAAACCTGCCGGCAAGCCGGCGGCGGCCCCGTTCATCGGTTTGCGTTTCCCTGGTGGGGGTGGGTGGGCATCGGTACGGGGTTGATCGCCTGGATTCTCGCCTGGACCCGCTTTCCGTGGTTTTCCGGGTTCCAACCCCACACGTTCACGCCGTTGTGGCTGTCCTATATTGTGGTGATCAACGCATTGGCATATCGACGTGAGGGAACGTGCATGATGCGGAGCCGGCCCGGATTTTTCTTGCTGCTTTTTCCCATCAGCGCCCTGTTTTGGTGGTTTTTCGAATATCTCAACCGATTCGTTCAAAACTGGCATTACGTGGGCGTTCACTTGAGTTCATGGGAGTACTTTTGGTACGCGACACTGCCTTTTTCAACCGTGCTCCCCGCGGTGCTGGGAACGCGGCAGTGGATACGCACGTCAGCCTGCATCCGAAGCGGATTTGAAAGATTCCTGCCGCTGGGTTCTTTTCGATCGGGCCGGATTCTTGGATGGGCCTTTCTTTTTTTGTCTGCCTTGGGTCTGGCGGGCATCGGCATATGGCCGAACCATCTTTTCCCATTGCTTTGGGTCTCCCCGCTCCTCATCATCGTGTCTCTACAGGGCGTGATGGGAGAGCGTCATGTCCTGAGCGACCTCGCGGAGGGAAACTGGGTCTTGTTGGTTGCTTCCGCCTCGGCGGCGATACTCTGCGGGTTTTTTTGGGAAATGTGGAACTATTACAGCCTCGCCAAATGGGAATACAGCGTTCCGTTTGTCAATCGGTTTCATCTTTTCGAGATGCCCATCCTGGGATACGCGGGCTATCTTCCCTTCGGGGTGGAATGCGCGGTGATCGGGGGGATGATTGAAAACGCGCTGCAGAGGCGTTCTCCACAGCCGCTGCGGGATGCCGTGAGGCCCTGAGCTGTTTCGGGCGTTCAGGAAGGGGCCGCAGGCGTAAATTCCGGGTCATTTCGAGCCATCCATGCAGCGGCTTTTTGTTTCGCTGCGGACGTGTCCTCGATGGGATATGCGCAGACGGCCGTCTCGATGAGTCCCCGGGCTGCCAGGATTTCCTTGATGACCGGCGCAGGCATCGGTCCATACACATCTTTCAGATCCTGAACGTATTTGCCCAGATCCCACACCCGCTGGAGGTACTCCGGATCGCTTTTTGGAGCCGCCGCTGTGGGAAGTGAGGACCCGGTGATTTTTTTCCAGGCTTCAGGCGCCGCGTTGGCTCCTGCCGATACGACGCCGCTCCGGCTGGGGTGATCCAAAAAGTGGGACTCGTCCCCATCGTAAATACTGAACCCTTTTCTTTCCCGACATGCGCGCTGGTAGTTGTGGGCGCGATCGAGCGTGCCGAGGAAGATTAGACCGACCATCTGCTTCAATTGGACCAATTCCTTCAAGATCGCCGTGCGAATATCGCATCGTTTCATGGGTTTGGCCAAGCCTTTGATGAGACCGGGATCATTGTAAAGGATGAGCGGTTCATCGACCATTCGGCACATGTCTCGGTAAAGGGCGGGCAGTCCGCGGTTGCTGTGATAGTAAAGGGGCGTATCCACCCAGAAGACCGGTCCGCCGTAGCTCCGTCGCCGTTCCAGAGCTTTGCTGAGGCGAAGCAGGGTCTCCGTTGTGCCTTCCTCGGTGCCCTGGGTAATCCAAACCAACAGCGGCAGCCGGCCCCGAACCACCACCAGTGCCATCTCGAATAGCTCCACGCGCCGGGCGGAATCCAGGTACGTTCCTTCCCCGGCGTTGGGACTTGCCACCAGCAGCCCGTCCACTCGGGGAAGCAGATGATCCAACAGCCGACCCAGTCCGCGACCATCGAGCGTTCGGTCATTCCGGAGCGGGGTGATCAGGTCAACGATGAGTCCTTGCGGTGGAATTGAGACCGTCATCCAGCCTGAAATCCTTTCGTCCAAGAAGATCGTGTAAGTGCACGATCCCTTCAACACGATGGTTTGCATCGACAATGGCGAGGTGGGTGATGCCGTAAGTCTCCATCAGCGCCAACG
>JAWOGN010000264.1:0-28939 GCA_046496815.1 Desulfatiglandaceae bacterium | reverse complement strand
CAAGAGCGAGCCATTGAAAACATTTTAACCTTGCAAAACAAACGGGTCAAAGAGGTGATGACACCCCGGACCGTGATTTTTTCACTCAGCGAACACCTCACATTGGCCCAGGCGATTGCCGTGCCGACCCAATGGGAGCATAGCCGCTTTCCGGTTTATGATGAGAACATGGAGGATATGGTGGGGATCGTCCTGACCAAGGAATTGTTGTCCATCGCGCTCTCACAGGGAAAAACCGACATGCGCCTCACGGAATTGATGCGACCGGTTCATTTTGTGGCGGAGACGGCCAAATTAAACACCGTATTAATGGAGTTCCTGGAATTGCGGCAGCACCTGTTTGTGGTCCTTGACGAGTATGGCGGCGTCTCAGGGCTGATCTCGCTCGAAGATATCCTGGAGGAAATCCTGGGTCGGGAAATTATGGACGAATCGGATGAGGTGGCGGATAAACGCGAACTGGCCCGCCGGCGTCGGAGCAGGCTGGTGCGGGATACGGAAGTTAAAAAGGACGATTGAGGAATCCGTTGCTTTCAACGCAACTGAATGAGATATGATCAGGATACCCCGACAGCAATGAACTGCATCAAGAATTTTCAGCATTTTCAAAGCACCCCTAAAAACCCCGGTTCAACCGTCGTGCCGACCCTGTGTTTCCCGGACGGTGAAAAAACCTGTTTCGCCTGCTGCCCGCCGATCCGTCCTGCGGGCTACCAGCATATCGATTACAAAAGCATTATGAAGAGAATCCTGCGGGAAAACACCCGGAGCTTTGCAGAAAAAGGAACCGGCGTCATTCCCATCACCGGGTTCAGCTGCTGGGCACTGGGATACCTGGATGAAAACTGCAGGCAGGTGGGATGCCTGCTGCACCCCGCCCGGAACGCCGTCACGGACCTGCGGTACCGGGTCGATTATGGAGAAAAGTGCCGGCGCGAAACGTGCCCTGAAGCCAAGGTTTTCCTCCAATTGGATATCCCGGAGCGGAAATTCTGGCTTCAGCTCACACAAGGGCTTGATTCCTTTTCGTATTCAAGCAAGAAAAGGAACCCCCTGTTCGCCATGCTGGGGTGGGGAGCGGAAACCCTGAAGCGCATTGTGTGTCGTGAAGGGAGAAGGACCTTCACCAAGCAAGCCTTTTTTGAAACCTATCCTTTTTTCGAAACAGCACTCAATCCGCGGGCCGACGCGTACCTGATCCGGGAGCTGCTCCGCGTGGGTCATCCGGATCTCTTGAAACAGGCCCCATTTGGGGATCACTTCAAGGTCTTTTCCAATCGGCTTTCAGACCGACTGAAAAAAACCGTTCGGATTCACCCCCACGCTCCCCCGACACATCGCCTGAAACTTGATCCGCTCCTTCTGGACTTTCTGAGGCTGCGGGTCGGCCTGACGAGAATTGATGAGAAAAGCGCGCTGCAGGTGAAAGAAATGGTGGACCGGGCGGTTCGGGAATTCGAAGGGAAGGTATCCGTTGCTCCGGGCGCCCGGCGCTTTCAGGTAGGCACATGGAAAAGGTGATTCTCGAACTCATAGAAACGAAGGGCCCTTTACAAGGTTCCGAAATACGCGACGCCCTGGGAGTGGACGGCCTTGTCGTGTGGCAGGCCTGCAACCACTCCAAAAAGCTCATGATCCGTCGGCTCGGTACGCGGTATCTCAGACTGGACAGGCGGGTGGAAGGCTTCGCTCGCCTGTCTCCCTCCATCCTGCGGGAATTCCTCACCTATTCCGTCATCGGGTTCGTGGATGATCCGAATCCGATCGAGGAAAAAGCCCGGGAGATTACCGCCCATGTCGAGTCGGTCAGCAAGGAAAAGGTTGAACTGGCCTATCGCGTCGTTTCGAGTATCGCGAGCGAGATTGATAGCCAGGAATTGCGCAATCGCCCCGTTTGCTTCCTCATTGCCGGCGACATTGTTTACAACATGGCGCATGATGTACCCAGACCGGAGCGGAGCACCGGAAAACTCGTCGTCGGATCCGACATCGATCTGGTTGTCATCGCAGCGGATGATTTTCCCGATGATTTGCTGCGAAGGCTTGACGATGCCATTTATCGAGAAAAATACCGGCTTCTCATGGCGCCGCACGTCAGTGAGGAGATCGACTATATCGTAAAGAAAATGAAACGGGTGCATGAACAGCTTCGTTTTGACACATTCAAGCATCGGGTTGCCTGCAAGATCCTGAACGAGGGGACCCTGCTCTATGGAGACGACACCCTGTTCGGCGAAATCAAGGCGCGCTTGCATCGGAGTGGTGTCACCCAAAAACTGCTTGCGCTTGAACACCGGGCGAAGCGCTTTCGAAAAAACGCCGAGTCGCGCCTGTTGCTTGAGGATTCAAAAGAAGTCAGGGGTGAAACCCGAAACCTTTTCTACCCCACGGAGGAAAGTGAAGAATTTGAATGATACGAATTTTTTTCCCCCTCCCATGACCCCGAGGCGTGCAAATGCGCCCGGGCGCATCGGACGAGCTGAACCGGGTTTTCCCGGAAGATCTTGAGACTGCCGATTCGTCCCGGCTCATACATCAGGGATAATTCTCGTTGAAGAAACGCGCCTTTTTTTTTACAGTGCCTGAAGCATGGGGAACGCGCCGATCCGGCGTCCCGGGACCTGAAAGGCATTTTGAGGGCGTGAATTGACAAAGGCTCAGGAAACTCCAGGTGCAAACAACGCGCGTCTCCCAAGCCTTCCCACCGGCCTCAAGGCGACGTGTCTGGATTCCAGCAAACGGGGGGATGGGCATCACGGTGTTTTCTTGGTCGAGGATGCCGGCCGCAACAAATACATCGTGAAGTGTTACGGCCGAAAGCGGAAAAAATGGCGTGAGATCCCGGAAACGCTGGCCAATTTTTTGGCTGGAAAATCCTCTCTGGATCCGTGGGACCGATTCGAGACCGAAAAAAGAGTCCTTGAGACGTGGCGTACGCACGGCTTTGACGTCTTTGAACCCGTTGAGCACCCGGATTTCATGGGGATGAAGGAACCGTATCTCGTACTCGAATACGTTCAGGGTCAAACGCTTCTTTCCTATTTTGCCGATCCGCATGTGGGTCGAGATGAGAAGATTACGATGCTGAGACGGTTTCTCCCCCCCTGGGGCCGGCGACATCATTTGGCCTTAAAGAGCGGCAATCGCCTTTTAATCCAGGAACACCCCTCGTTTAAGCATGTCTTTGTGAACGAAGCGGGACGTTTGATTTTTTTTGATTTTGAGACGGTGTACCAAGCACCCCATAGCCTGCGGTCATTAATCGGAAGAGAAATCGCCGGCTACCTGCGCTCTCTTTACAAGGTGACCCCTTCGGATGAATTTCCTGGTTTTCTGGACGTCATCATCCGTGAGTATCCGCACCGGGAATACTTGTTTTACCCGTTTCGCTACTTTTTCCGGCATCCCAATCCGGTGATGCGAATCCTGTATTCGCTGGATCGGCGGCTTCCACGCCATCGGAAGCGACATTCGAAATATCCCGTAGCCCGTATGCTTTGGGAACACTTGAGGAACTGAATCGCGTCGATATCGCAACCCGGAAAACAATCGGACCATGGCCACAGAAAAATTAAACATCGAAAACCTTGAAAAATATCTTTTACTGAAAAACGGCAACTATCTTTACAAGATCCCGTATCGAGGGGGGTTTGCGGTTTTGAAAGTGTACTTCGGCAGTCGCACGGCATTCCGCTACCTCACCGGTACCCTCAGCAATTATTTTCAGGGGCAGACATCCTTCATGCCCCGAGCACGTCTGGCCAACGAAAAGAGATGCCTGGACATTTGGAGCCACGCCGGCTTCCGGGTCTTCAAAACCTATCCGGATGTGGAGGTCGAGGGTTTGCCCGAAGGGGGCTATCTGCTGTTTGAATATCTGCCTGCGCTGAAATTCAGGGATTTTTTCGGCGACACGCACATCCCCCTGGAAAACCGTCTGGAAACCTATCGACGCTTCTTAACGGAATGGCATCGACGTCACGCGCTGGCAGTGAATCGGTGTGAGCCCGGGTTAATCCATGAAAACGGCGATATGAAGCACGTCATGATTACCGAGGACGGTTTCTTGTATTTTGATTTTGAAATGAGTTTTCGCTCTCGGAACCCAGCGCGGGTATCGGAATTTGTTTCCAGGGAAATCCTCGCCTACCTCAAGTCGCTGCGAAAGACCGTCGGCGAGGATCTTTTCAGCGTGTTCTTGGAGGAAACCGTGGCCCACTATCCGGAAACCCGGTTTTTGCGGAATACGTACCAAGTCATGTTTCAGCACCCGAATAGGCTCACGCGTCTTGCCCGCAAGGTGGACCGAAAGACCGACCCGCGGGCGGCCAAGCCGCATTCCAAATATAATGTCGCACGCCGGTTAAAAAACCTGCTGGAGGACTAACAACCCCGCTGCGTGGGAGGCCGTGGGGATCTCTTTGAGAAGGCCGCAAAGAACTCCCGCATTCCATGGAACGGCAGCGGGACCTTAACCCGCATCCCCGGACAGCCCCAGAGGAAAATCGCCTTTTTTTGTCATTCCGGTCCCGCATCCAGTGCAAGATAAACTGCAGCCGGATTCCTGTCTTTTCAGCCGGTTAAGGAGGAACTGGACTCCGGTTTTCACCGGAGTGACGACTTTTTCCGTCATTCCGGTGTAGACCGGAATCCAGTTTTTTCAATTACTTAAGGAGGATCTGGACCTCCGTTCGAAGATTCCGCATTCATCGGGATTTTCAACGGGGTGACGACTTTTTATGATTTCATCAAAATTGCCTATCCCATTGCGATATCCCGATGCGTCAGGCTCAGGTCTCGGCGTTGCTCTTTCAAATGATGGAAAATGTCCTCCGCAATGGTCACCGAACGGTGCCGCCCGCCGGTGCATCCCACCGAAATGGTCAGGTATGATTTGCCCTCCTTTTCAAAAAGCGGCAACACATAATCAATCAGCGCATAGTACTTTTCCAGGAAAACCTGCGTCTCCCGCCATTTCCTCACAAACGCCCTGACGCGGGGGTCTTTGCCGTCCAGTTTCTTGAGTTCCGGGATAAAGTAGGGATTGGGAATGAAGCGAACATCCATCAAGAGATCCGTTTCCAGGGGGATCCCGTATTTGAAACCGAAGGAGATGATTCCCATCTGCATCCGATGAGACTGACGGCCCGGGTGGGCGTAATGGATAATGGATTCCTTGAGCTGGTGGACCGTGTATTGGGAAGTGTCGATGACCGTGTCTGCGATCGCTTTCAGCCCCTGCAATTGCACGCTTTCAGTCCGGATACTTTGAAGCAGCCGTCCTTCCGTGGAGACGGGGTGCTGCCTCCGCGTCTGACTGAAGCGATTCAGCAAAACCTCCTCCGAAGCCTCCAAGAAAAGGATTTTCAAATGGTACCCTTCCGCCCGCAGGTGTTCAAAAACCGCTTCGTATCTTTCCAGAAACCCCTTTTCCCTCAGGTCCATGCCCAGCGCCAGCTTTTGGACCTCGGACATACTACCTGAGCGCAGTTCAAGAAATTTCGGTAAGAGAACCACCGGCATGTTGTCCACACAAAAATATCCTGCATCCTCCAGAGCATCGATGGCGATGCTCTTCCCGGAACCCGACAACCCGGTAATGATGACGATGTTCAAGTCTTTCATGGCGGGGGTTTCTGAAACCCTGTATGTTCAATTAGATAGCAGTGCCTGAACGAAAACCGATAAAATTCTAGTTCGTGCGCATCCATAAACAGGCATTTATGAACTCGCGCTATCAGCTTTCAGCTTTCGGCTTTCAGCAAAAGACATGAAAGACAAGGTTTTGGCTGAACGCTGACCGCTGAAAGCTCCGTCCGGAAATATCTCATTTCCGGATGGAAACCAGTTCGTATACTTTCAGCCCGTTTGAATCGTGCGTGGAAGGCGTTTTGAATCCCGGCGCTGGGTTTCCGCAACGTGCGCTTTCCTTTTTTCTCGGCGGCGTTGCCGCCGGGCCAGGGCTTCCGTGTACAGATATCGGTAATGCTTTTTCCATCGTTTGTGGAGCCAGACCCAGTGATCGGGATACGTTCGAACCATCTCCTCGATGATGGTGCTTTGTTTCTGTGTTGCCTCGCGAACGGCGTTCTCCCCGCCGCTGTCTGCAATTTCGAGTTCCGGTAGGAAGATGATCCGGTGGTGGACCCGATCCTCGCAACGCACAATAAACATGGGGACGACCGGAATGTGGAATCGCTGCGCCAGCGTCGGAACCAAACTCAGGGTAGAGGTCACCTTACCGAAGAATCGGCACGGGATCCCCTCCCTCGGATTCGCCTTTCGATCCGCAAAGATGACCAGGTCTTCGCCCTTCTTAAGGTTCCGGATTGCCGGTCTGAGACCATGCTTTTGATACAGTACCCGCACGCCGAATCTTTCATTGTATGCCACCCGTTCTTGCTCAAGGAATGGATTATCAACCGCACGGACAATGAAGTTTAACCGGTTGATGGTGCTCGCATAAAAGGCGTGTGCATATTCCCAGTTGCCGAAATGGGCCCCCAGAAGTATGACGGATCGGCTTTTCCGCTTGGCGGCGATTAAATGCGCTTTGCCTTCAACATGGATGAGGTCGAGGAGATCCGGTTTGCGCATGTGTTTCAGCCGGATCCACTCGTGGCCGATCATACCGAATTGCCCGAAATTCCGTCTGGCCAAGGCAGCTGTCTCGCGCTTCGCTTTCTCATTTTCGAACGCAAACTGTAAGTTTCTTAACGTAATCTTTCGGTGTTGAACATCCAAAAAATAAAAAAAAAGTCCGCCCAATCTTCCGAGACTTAACCAATATTTCAACGGGATGACTCGAGATAGAAGCGACCAAAACAAAATGCCTCGGTAAACAACCGGATACCATCTGCTCCATCTTTTTTTCATGCTGCCAAAACCCCCGCAAAAGCCCTGGAATCGTTCGAGCGTTTCGGCCTCGGACCGATTCATCCCTCCACCGGCATCTTTTTCGGGCAAAGGGTATCGCTTTTCGCGATTTGATGTTCGATTTCGGGATATTTCCCGAAACTCACCGCTCAACGCGCATCATCAGATAGGTGCCGATAAAGAAAAAAACCAGGTTGGCCGCCCACGCCGACAGTAACGGAGGAAGCAGGCCGGAAAGTCCCAGCGACCGAGAGAAGCCGATGCTCATCAGATACAGGAAACAAACCCCTATCCCGAGCGTTACGGCCAGCGGCGTGCCCCCTTTTTTCACTCCCAGTGCAATGGGAATTCCGAAAAAGACCACCACAAGATTTATCAGGGGAAAGGTCATTTTTATATTCATATCTACCAGATACTCCGCCGCATCGTATCCTTCCAGGCGAACCCGCTCTGCATATCGCTTCAGTTGCCAGTAGCTCATCTCTTCAGGTTTTCTGACCGGTCGGACGAAAGTTTCCGGACCTTCGGGGATGTCCAGATAGATTTCATCGAATTTTTTGAGGCGATATCCCCCTGAATCCTCCCGTTCTTGAGACATGCCTTTCTCGATTTTCCAATTTTTGCCGGTCCACGTTCCTTTCCGCCCGTCAATTCTCCGCATGACCCGGAATGATTTGTCAAAGAAATAGAAGGTGGGATCCTGCATGATGTTGTTTTTGCCGTCAAAATTCCGAATGACGTAAAATGAGTCCTTTCCGCGATACAATACATGATTCCGCCCATAAAAGCGGGTCGGGTCCTTTTTCTTCACCTCTCGGCTCCATATGCCGTTACTTCGGGAACTGGTAAACGGCACGATCACCTCAGAGACCAAAAAAACCGCAATGGCGATCATCAGCGACACAAAAATAATGGGTCTCGAAAGCCCGATTATGTCGAGGCCGCAGGCTTTCACGGCCGTGACCTCATTATTCTTTTTTAAGATGCAGAACATGACAATGACCGAGATCAATGTCGCCATTGGGGTGATTTGAACCAATACAAAGGGAATTTTGTAAAGAAGGTAAGCGAAAATCACCGCAAGGGGCACCTCCGCCTCCAGGAAATCATCGAGCTTTTGGACAAATTCTACGATGAGGGAAATAAAGAGCGAAAGGGTCAGCACCAGCGCCAGAAGCTTCAGGAATTCTTTGCAGAAATATCGGGTAAATATGCGCAACGTGCCGCGACCTCGAAAGAAGTTTCCATCGACGTGTTGATCCGATATGCGCTTCATTCAGGAAAGCAACTCATGCCTTTGTTGCGAAATCCAACAGCACGGAAAAAGCGATGACGGGCAGCCATCCTGAAATCACCGCATCCGGGACCAAACATAAAAGGCGACATAAAAGCATAACAGCGCCAAGAAATTCAGGTGTTCATTATTTTGGAGCAAAATCTGAAATCGGAAGAAAAAAAGATTCCCCTGCGCATAGATCTTAAATTTGGGGACAAACCGATTCACTTCTCTGCAATAATCCAAATACGGTTCCCCGAAAATTTTCCTTAAACGATTCTCTTCTCTTTTTACACGATTAATCATATAAAAATAAAATAATATAATATAAGCTAAAATAATATAGATATTGCTTAATAATAAAATCCCCCCGAAAATCACAAGAAACCTTCCTAAATACATCGGATTCCGGATGAGACTGTAGGGGCCCCGGACCGTGAGAATTTCGTTCTTCTCCAAACTGCCGGATGCCCACATTTGGATCAACTCACCGAGAAAAGAGACGCCAAAGGCAATATAATACAACTCAAATCGGCCATAGACAAAAAGAAGGGCAACGAAAATGATTCCCAGGAAAACCCGGCTTTTCACCAGCAGCTTCCGCAGCCTCGGATGATTAAAGATTCTGTTGATGCGTTGCATGTGGATCGCCCTGACCCCCTTACAATTTCCGCGTATCTGAAAATGACGGCACTATATGAGACGGCATCGACACTGTCAAGATTTCCGGCACCCAACACACCCGTATCCTCCCCATTTCTCAAATCAGTCCGTGTTGAGCCCTCGAAGCGGCACGGACTGAAAACCTTCCGGTTTTACAAGCTCGAATACGTTCGGCGGAATGGTTTCATTAAAGACAACCTGCTTGAACTCCATTCCCAGTGCGCTGTCGACCCCGGAAGCTCTGAATTCCACGTTGCGGGCATAGAGAATTTCTTCTTGCTGCTGAAACCTGGAGAAAAAGAGCGATGCGCCTTGCTGCGGGGAAAAAACACGACAGGGGAGATTGCTTGGGCCACAAAAATCAACGACCTGCACGGTCTCACCCGTTGAATTCAGAAGGGCAATCTGATTGTTTTTTGAGAGAACAACGCGGTGGTGCGCCCGCAGGACCGGAAACGCGCGAGCAAAGGCCCAAATCTGATCAAAATCAAACCCGCCCGGGAACAATCCGGTGGGGTCGAAGGTCCCAAGCCGGCCGAAATAGAACCGTTTGTCGACAAAAGAAACCATATCCACCCGTTTCCCATCAACCAAAATATGGACAACCGGGCGGCCCCAAGGGTGCGTAATTTCGATCTTGATTTTATCAAGGGTCCTTTCACCGACCATCAGAACATTCGCGTCGTTTTCCGAATTATCCTTTCTTATCTTCAAGCGCCCGGCGGATATGAGGGTGCGAACTTGTGCGTCCTGCGCCCGAGCCATGGATATGAAGTCCGCGATTTCCCGGTCATCGAGAATACGGGGGGGTTGCTTTGGCGTGACGGGTGCGCAGGAAGGGAAAATGAAAGGTGTAACCAGCAGGGTGAAAAGCCCCACCGTATAGATTCGGTTTCTTGAAATCAATTTTCGATTTTCAAAAGCCTTTCCACCTCGATTATTTTTTGTTGTACCTTTGTTTCATCCGGATGATTCAGAGAAAGGGCCTTTCTATAGTACTCGAGGGACTCCCGCAATTGGTTCTTCTTAAAATAGGCATCGCCAAGATGTTCATTGATGGTGGGGTCGCCGACGGTCAGCTCCGCCGCTCTCAGCAGGTGATTAAGCGCCTCATCATACAACCCTTTCTGATAGTAAACCCATCCGAGACTATCAAGAATGTATCCACTGTCGGGCTTTATCCTCAAGGCCCTTTGAATCATGCCCATGGCTTCATCGAGCCGAATCCCTTGGTCGGCATAGGTATATCCGATATAATTCAATGCGTCGGCATGATCGGGGTCTATTTCCAAAATGCCCCGCATCTGCTCGAGGCAGGATTCCTTGTCGCCGCTCTTGTCCAGGAGCACACCCAGACGAAATGCCAAATCAATGTTGTCTTCATGCTGCGCCAGGCCTTCCCGTATAATCTGGATCCCCTCCGGGTATTGTGCTTTGGTTTCATACACCGAAGCCAGCATCAGATACAGCTCAACCCTGTCTTTGTTCAGCGCAATGGCCCTTTCAAGGACACCAATGGCCTCGTCAAATTTTTCCTGCCGTTCGAGGATATAGCCGATATGCATCTGCGCGTTGACAAAATACTTGGAATCCGTCTTGATCCGCCGGAAATGCTCAAGGGCTTTATCCAGGGCTTCTTTCTCCTCATAGGCCGTGCCCAGGTAATACCTGGATTTCTGATCATCCGGCCACGCGGAGACAATCAGTTCCAATTCCTCGATGGATTCGTCAAGTTTTCCTTGTTGGAGATATATGAGACCAAGCGCCTGCCTGCCGGGTTCGCCCGGCTTGGATTGCTCCCTTATTTTTTCCGTATGTGCCTCAGCCCGATCTTCATCCCCCAATTTGAGATAGAGATCCACGAGCCGCTTTCTGGCTTCAAAATTGTCCGGATAAAATGCGAGCAAATTTTCATAGGTCTCGATCGCATCCGAATATCTTTCCGTGAACTGATAGAGCGTACTTAAATCAAACAAGGCCGGTTCGAGACTCTCATTGAGCCGCAACGCTTCGTGAAAGGCCGCTTCCGCCTTCGGGTAATTGCCGGTCTCGAGATGAATTCTACCTCGGTAGTAATGCGCAATGACCAATTCGGGGCTCTGCGCCGTCAAAATATCTAAATGCTGAAGCGCACCGTCGAACTGCTCTTTTCGGATGAGAATGGTCGTGAGCAGTAACCGGATTCGCTGGTTTTTCGAATCGAGGCTCAGCGCATTGTTGTACTGTTCGAGCGCCGGTTCGTCCTCACCCAACAGGATATAAAGGTCTGCGAGCAAAATCCGATGATCCACATCGTCGGGATCCAGCCGAACACATTTGAGCGCGTATTCCAAAGCACGCGGATAGTCTTTCATCTTCTTGAGAAGCAGGGCCATTTTCCGGGAAAGGTAGGCTGAATTCGGGTCTTTTTCGATCGCGGTTGAAAGATATTGCTGCGCCGCCTCAAAGTCGCCCCGGGAAGCCGCGATGGCGGCCAGTGCAAAGCGACTGTAGGCCGTTTGCAAAGCATCGTCCGGATTCGCCGGCGTCGCCGGCTCCACGGTCTCCGGCTCCATGGTCTCCGGCATGGAATCGATCGGTGCGCCCATCGGCACCGATGAACACGCCGGGAACATAAAGATGAAAAGGATGGGCGTAATCCGCTTTCCAATCTTCCACCCCGAGCGGGGGGGGCGCTGACTCGCCGCCATTTCGTATGGAGCGTTTTCGGTGTTGGGTTTTCTTTTCATACGCATAAATGAATTCCAAAAATATTGGGAGCATCCAAAATCCCAGGGTTGATTCGCGACTCACTTGAGAAGATCGATATACTCTTCCTCGAAATTGGGGATCTCTTCCTTGAGCCGTTTTTTGAGATTTTTAATAATTTTTTCCTGAATTTGGCGAACTCGCTCCCGGGATATGTGATATCTGTCACCCAGCTGTTGCAAGGTTAAGGGTTTTTCCGCCATGATCCGGTTATCAAAAATGTCGGCCTTATTTCCGGTGAGTGTCTTGCGAAATTCCTTGAGCTTTTTTCTCAGAAGTAGTCGACCTTGATCCTCAGACAATTGCTCGTCCGTGTCCATGCCCGGGTCAGGCAAAAGCGCGCCGTAGGCTTCGCGTGAATCATCGCCCACCGGCGAACTCAGTGAAACCTCCCACCCTCCCAGGCGCTGGCTCATTTCGACGACTTCTTCTTCCTTGACGTCGAGGCGCTCCGCCAAGAGCCGCGGTTCAGGCCTGAAACCCTCTGCGATCAGCTTGTCTCTTTCCTTGGCCAGGTTAAAAAACAATTTGCGCTGACTCTGCGTCGTTCCAATCTTGACCAGTTTCCAATTGTCCATGACGAATTTCAACATATAGGCCTTGATCCAAAATGAGGCATAATAGGAAAATTTTATCCCTCGATAGGGATCAAATTTCTGGACGGCCTGCAAAAGCCCCAGATTTCCCTCCTGGATCAAATCCAGCAAATTCTTGGTCCAGTACCGGTGAAAATCCATCGCAATTTTTACAACCAACCTCAGGTTGGACGTTACCAATCTGTAAGCGGCCTTTTCGTCCTTTTTATCTCTGACCCGTTTCGCCAGCTCTATCTCCTCCTCCCGGGTCAGCAGCTTGTAGCGTTTGATTTCAAAAAGATACATCTGGAGCGGATCATAAGGGACTAAATGCCTCTCCTCGGCCTGAATTACCGGTGCAAGGTTCAGGTTCAATTCGCCGGTATCCGCCGAACCGTCCTCACGCTGCAATTCGTTCTCTTCTTGAGTCGTTTCTTCTTTCATTTTTGCTTGCCGGTCTCATTTCGTGGTAATTCTCAGATATCTCTTTTTTCCCGCCCTTAACAAAAGGGACCGATTCACCAGGTTTTCCGGCTTCACCAACTGGTCAAACGCTTGAATCCGTTCCCCATTCAAATATCCCCCCCCCTGAGCGATCAGCCGCCGAGCCTCTCCCCGCGTCTTGCAAAGTCCTGCATGTTCGAAAAGGAGGTAGGCGGGGATCCCTGGTTCAAGCGCTTCGGCACGGATACAATACATGGGGACCGACTCCCCGGCGGCCCCCTCGGCGGATCCGAAAAGATGTTGAGACGCTTCCCGCGCCCGATCCGCCGCTTCTCGGCCATGGCACAGCGTGGTGGTTTCGTACGCCAGCACCGCTTTCGCCTTTCGCGTCTCATCCCCCCGGAGTCGACCCAACCTTCGAACCTCATCCATGGGGAGGAAAGTAAAGAGACTCAAAAAACGCGCGATATCCCGGTCGTCCTGGTTGATCCAGTATTGATAGTAGTCATAGGGGGATGTCAAATCGGCATCCAACCACACCGTCCCTGCATGGGTTTTCCCCATCTTTATCCCGGAAGAAACGGTGAGGAGCGGAAAAGTGAGGCCGTAAATCACTTCCCCCTCCAAGCGTCTGGTCAGATCGGCACCGGCCAGGATATTCCCCCACTGATCGTTGCCGCCCATCTGGAGCCTGCAATTGTAATGTGTGTACAAGTACCAGAAGTCATAGGCCTGAAGGAGCATATAGTTGAACTCTATGAAATTCAGACCGGTTTCCAATCTTGCCCGGTAACTTTCTGCCGCCAACATCCTGTTTACGCTGAAGTGCCGACCGATATCTCGGAGAAACTCAATATAATTCAGGCCGGTGAGCCAGTCGGCATTATTGACCATAATCGCCTTTCCATCGCTGAAGTCGATAAAATGAGAGAGTTGTTTTTTCAGTCCCTCGGCGTTCTTGTCGATGTCTTTACGGCTCATGATGGAACGCGTTTCGGTCCTTCCGCTGGGATCTCCCACCAGACCGGTCCCTCCCCCCACAACACCAATGGGCCGATGCCCGCATCGCTGCATATGCATGAGCGACATAATCGGGAGCAGGCTTCCCACATGCAGGCTGCCGGCGGTCGGATCAAATCCGATATAACACGTTGTGGGGGTTTCCAACAGCTTGCGCACGCCCTCCCGGTCCGTAACCTGTTCAACAAATCCTCTCTCTTCAAATATATCGAAAACGTTCGGCACCTTAATCCTCTAAATTTGTCCGGGTATAGCCGTCCGGCAGGGATAGGCGAACCACCTGCCCGGGGGGTCCCAATTTTTTGATCTCCCGGCCATCCAATTCTAACCGAATGCCGCCCGCGTTTCCAACCAGTAATTCAAACCCTTCGTCGGCCCTCCATTCCGGTTTGCTTCCGGGACGGAAGATGTATTCCTTGGGGGGGTGGCCGTCCACGAAAATCCGAATCCAGGTTTCCTCCAGCACACTGGCCTTGAGAATCAATTCAGGGCCCGTAACCGTTCGCTCGGTTTCAGATTCAGCGGATACCGCCGTGTCTGCTTTATCGACAGGCCTTTTTTCCGCCTCCGATACCTTCCGAAGAGACTCCCGCTTCAGGATGTCAACGGCCGTTTCAACCGTGATGCCCAGCCTTTCAGGCCCGTCATCTCCGACACTCGCCGCCCCCCATTCCTTTTGAGCATCCGGCGCCACCCACTCGGGTGCGGCGCCTGCAATCTCGGCGGGCTCCGACTCCACCGTCCCGTCCGGAACCGCGCCGGCCGACCGGGAGTGATTGGACGTCTCCTCAGGTGCCGGAGACTCCCTCCAATAATGATAAAACAATGCGGCAACTGCGAGCAGACATGCCAAAACAATCACATGGGGGGTCCTTGATCTCCGGGGGGTCTGAATCGGTTTGGGCGCGCAGGTGATTTCAGAAGCTTCATCCCGGTACCGTGCGATAATTTCGCTCTCTGCCAGTCCCAGGGCGTGCGCATACGACCGGATGAAGCTTTTTACAAAAACTTTGGATGGAAGACGGTCCCAATCCTCGTTTTCTATTGCCTGCAACAAATGCGGCCTTATTCGGGTTATTTCCGATATCTGGTTGTAATCAAGGCCCTTCTTTTGTCTTTCATCCTTAAGAAACGGTCCGACCCCGCAATCCAAGGAAGATCCCATTTCTCCATTCCGAACATCCGGCCCCCCGACCCGAGAAACGTCATGACCGTTCGGTTGTTGATATCCCATTGGATCCATTTGAAACGATCTCAAAAAATAATTTTCAGATATGCTTGGGCTCTCAGTTCGTTGATCCAGGATGTATACCGCCTGTTAATCTCCTCCTGGTAAAGTATTTCATGGATGGCTTCCCTCACCGCTTCAAGCGGCTTTACGCTCCCGCCCTGTCTTTCAATCAGCTTTATGATCTGCACGCCGGAGGGTCTCATTATCGGTGCACTCACATCGCCCGGTGACATGCCTTCGACAATTTTAATGAGCTCCGGATCCAGGGCTGAGGTCTCAAAAAAGCCCAAATCCCCACCCTCTTGAGCGCCGGGACCTTGGGAAGTGCGTTTCGCAATTTCAGCGAAATCCTCACCGTTGTTGATTCGGGATCGAAGCAGTTCACCCTTTCGAAAAAGCGCAAGCGCTTCTTCCTGATCGGCGGTTTTTTCCTGCTTTAGGAAAATAGCCGCCAGATGAACGCGCTCCACGCTGCTGAATTGATCGATGTGTGCATCGTAATACGCCGCGATTTTCTCCTCCGTGATGATAATTTTCGACTTTACTTCCAAGTTGATCAATTTCGCCCGTTCCAGATCGCTCTTGATTTTTCCCTGATAGTCTTCATAGGACATTCCATTTTTCTTAAGGCTGGCTATCAGGTCTTCATGGGTGAGCTGGTTGGTCTGTTTTATTCTCTCAATCGCTGCGTCCACCTCCCTGGAGGTCACCTGAATTCCCAATTCCCGTACTTTTTCAAGGGCGATTTTTTCATTCACCAGGTCATCCAAAACCCGACGGCGTGTTTGGAGGTATGCGTCCTCGTCTTTGCGCTTCAGTTCTTCGGGATCCAGTCCGGTAACCGCCGTCATTCTCTTGTTTAATTCGTAAAGCGTGATCAACTCATTGTTCACAAGGGCCACCACGCGATTGGCTATCTCAGCCCGGACCGGGGACTGAAAAACGAGCGGAAGGGCCGAAATGAGCGTGATGATGGAAAGCATCGTGCCCCGTTTCATTTACGACACCTCTAACCGGTTCAGCAATTCCTGATTCACTTTGACCTCAAAATGCGTCCGCAGATCCCGTAACCATTGATCGAGAAAGGATTCCCGCTTCTGCTCAAGAAGCTTTGCTTCAATTTGCCCGAGGACCTCCGGGAGTGCTTTCACCCCTGCAGGTCGGATGGAAAGCACCTCAAAGATATGATACCCGTATGCGGTCCTGACAACGGGGCTCACCTCGCCCGGCGACATTGAAAAAAGCACCCGCGCCATGGATTCGTCCAAGTGTTCCCGTGCGACCCAGTCCACTTCACCTCCCGCTTCAGCCTCCGGTGCGATGGAATGCTCCCCGGCAAGGCGGCTCATTGCTTCCCCGCGTTTTATCCGCCCCAGCAAATCCTCAGCCGCTTCCTTTGTTTCGGTTAAAATCTGTCTGAATCTCAGCATCCGAGGAAATCGAAATTCCTCAGCGTGCGTTTCATAATACCGCTCAATATCGCGATACGCGGGGGGAGGGGCCTGTTCAAAAACCTTTGCCAGCACTTTTTTGACAAGGAGTCGCGCTTCGAGGCGATTCCGCCATCGATCAAAGTCCATATATTCCCGGAGCAGTGCATGGCTGAAGTCACTTTCCGTGTATCCGCGGTTTGCGGCCGCCAGGGCGCTTTTCACCTCCGCTTCTTCGAGGCGGATCCCATTTTCCCTCCCGTATTCGAGAATCAGATAATAGCCGATGATCCGGTCGGCGAGACGCTTTCGAATCCGGTCTGCATGGGATTTCGGCGCCTCCAACCCGCCGCTTATGAATTCCGCGTGCGCTCTCAACGCATCGAGGGTGATCTGCCGCGAACCCACGACGATCACGACATCATCGGCTTCTTCATGAATGGATCCGCATCCGGAAATCACCAGCGCGCATACCCAGATACTGAAAAAAAGCCGTCGCCTCAAAAAAAAACGGGGGGTCTTGTTCCGCACATCCGACTCACTCACAGAACACAAATTCGCTGCCGCCTCACAGGGCTTTACGGGTGCATGCAAAAGCAAGAAGAGGGCGATTTGCATTTATCGTTAAAACCTGAGGAATGTCGAACGGATAAACCCTCGATCATCGCATCCGCCTGCCAGGCCCTTTTTGAGTTATTGGAAGAAATTTTAAGAACCATTTAAATGTGTTAAGTTACCAGGGATCTGGAAAAATGCAAGCATGTTTTTTGTGCCTTCCGGTCTCCCCGCAAGCTGTCCTGACAACCGTCTCTGAACGCTGCCACACTTCTCGGGCTTGCGAATCAGCGCAAACCGAGATTTTCAATCACACCCTCGATGGCTGAAAGGCCATTCGACGAGGGAAGCTTTCCCACATTGATTTTCAATCTGTTGGCGGGCAAAAACCGAAACCGGTGAGGGTCCCGGTTCGCCAGTTCGATCAGTCTTTCGGTATCCACCTCACGATCCGGAGACAGGCTCAGCATCAGGCTATCACGTCCCACGTCCAATCTGCTGATGCCCATGTCCTTCAAAACCATCCGGAGAGAAACCAGCGCCAGAAGATTGTGCACCTCCTGAGGCGGCGCACCGAAGCGGTCGCGGATTTCATCCGACATCGCTTCCAGTTCCGTTTTTTCGCGGAGGCCGGACAGCCTTCGATATAGATTCAGCCGGACGTCCGTATCGATCACATACGCTCCCGGCAAATAGGCCGGAATGTCCACATTGATTTCCGGGTTGATGTCTTCCTGCCATGCTTCGCCTTTGAGTTCGGCCACCGCTTGTTCGATCAGTCTCAAATACAGCTCATATCCCACTGCGGATATATGGCCGGCTTGCGCAAAACCCAGGATATTTCCCCCTCCCCTGATTTTCAGGTCGTGCATCGCCAGATGAAGCCCCGCCCCCAGATGGGAGAAGTCCATCAGGGCCTTTAACCGTTTTTCCGCGTCTCTGGTCAGCACCGAATCCTTTGAAATGAGCAAATAGGCATACGCCTTTTCCTTGGATCTGCCGACTCTGCCCCTCAACTGATATATCTGCGCCAGGCCGAGTCGATCCGCCTCATTGATGATAATGGTATTGGCCGAGGGAATATCGAGGCCCGATTCTATGATGGTGGTACACACCAACACATCGATCTCCTTTTTCAAAAACCGCATCATGGTCTCTTCCAGTTCCCGCTCCTTCATCCGGCCGTGGGCGACGGCAAAGCGCGCTTGAGGAACCAGCTTGGTCAAATTATCCGCCACGGTGTCGATGCTCCGGACGCGATTATGGACAAAAAAAACCTGCCCGTGCCGCTCCAATTCAAACTTCAAGGCCCGGATAACCAGGGCCTCATCATACGTGGAGAGATAGGTCTGGATCGAGAGTCGGTCTTCGGGAGCCGTTTCGATGATGCTCAGGTCTCGAACACCCATCATGGACATCTGAAAGGTTCTGGGGATCGGGGTAGCGGTAATGGCCAGCACATCCACCAGCGCACGGTACTTCTTTAACGCTTCCTTTTGCTTCACGCCGAACCTTTGCTCCTCATCAACGATGAGAAGCCCAAGGTTTTTGAATGTGACGTCTTTCTGCAGTATCCGGTGTGTGCCGATCAAAATTTCAATCGTTCCAAGCCTCAGTTTTCTCAAAATTTCCGCCTGCTGGGACGGGGTCCTGAAACGACTCAGATTTCCCACATGGATTCCGTAAGGTCCCATTCTTTGCGTAAATGTCTCATAGTGTTGCTCCGCCAGAACGGTTGTGGGGACCAGAACGGCAACCTGCTTGCCGTCCGACACGGCCTTGAAGGCCGCCCTCACAGCCACCTCCGTTTTTCCGAAGCCCACATCTCCGCAGATTAAGCGATCCATCGGTTCCTCCGCCGTCATGTCCGTCAAGACATCTTCGATCGCCTTGATCTGGTCATCGGTTTCTTCATGCTCGAAGGTGGCTTCGAATTCCCGATAGTAATTGTCAGGTTGAGAAAAGGCATAGCCTTTTCGATACTTCCTCAAGGCGTACAGGTCGATCAGCTGTTTCGCGATCCGCTTTACCGATTTTTTTGCCTTTTGTTTGGCCACACACCAAGCGTTCCCACCCAGCCGGTCCAGTTTTGGATTTGCCTGCTCGGCCCCGGCATATTTCTGCAGAATACTGATCCGATCCGCCGGGATGTAGAGCTTGTCCTTTTGTGCGTATTCGATCATCACAAAGTCGTTGACCCTGCTCGCGATTTCCATTTTTGAAAGACCGCCGAACCGGCCGACGCCGTGGTCTTCATGAACCACAAAATCTCCCGTTTTCAGTTGACTAAAACCGGACCAGCGCAGCGTATCATCGTGAGCGGTCCGCCGCCTGCCGTAACGGCCTCGCTTCGGTCCGAAGATTTCATCCTCACTGACGATGTATAATCCGATTTCCGGCCACACAAACCCCTTCGAGAGCCGACCCAGACAAATGCTGAGACCGGGACCGCCGGGGATTTCCCTCCAATCCTGCGCCACCCGGTCCACCGTCACCCCATAGTTTTCCAGGATTTCCCTCAGGCGATCGGCCTGTTGCACCGTGCGGCTGACGAGAACCACCTTGCCCCGGGTTTCAAGCCACCGAGAGATCTTTCCGGCAAGCGGGGCCATGGAAACCCGACCTTTCGCCCCCAGCCGTATTTCCAGGTCCGCATCCGGCCGAAATTCCCCGTGGATTCGAATGGCTTCCCCCTGCACATCGCTTTCAGCCAAAAGCAATTCCATAAACTCAACCCGCTGTCCGGCTTCAAGCTGACGCACGATTTCTTCGTACGGAACCAAAAGACCGTCAACTTCAGGAAAAGGACTTCCTTTCTGCGCCGCTTCTTCTCGGAACCTCTCCACATCCTGTCGGAAGCGTTTCTTCGTTTCTTCGTAGACCCTTTTCATCCGGGAGGAATCGAAAACCATGATAACGCCGTCTTTGGGCAGGTAGTTCGGCAACGTATCCAGGGAGGGGTAGAAATGATTCAGCCACGCTTCCTGGCCGGGAAAGCCCAGGCCGATTTCCGATTGAAACGGCAGTCGACCCATCGACCGGGCGTGTCTCAGGTTTTCCGGACCCATAATGATTTCATTGGCAGGGAGGAGGATGAACGCTTTCCGATGCGTTTTGGATCTCTGATCGAGGGGGTCGAAATCGCGGACCGATTCGAG
Source organism: Desulfatiglandaceae bacterium (assembly GCA_046496815.1). GTDB lineage: Bacteria > Desulfobacterota > DSM-4660 > Desulfatiglandales > Desulfatiglandaceae > JAWOGN01. Next base: position 8,963 of record JAWOGN010000264.1, on the reverse strand, counting down.
GCGATCTCCCCAAAACTCAAGGCGCACCGGCCATGGATAGAGCGGTGAAAACAGGTCGATGACACCGCCCCGGACCGCATAGTCTCCCCGCTCCTCCACCAGAGAGGTTCGCTGATACCCGGTGGCTTCCAGTCCCTTGACCAGCCGATCACGATCGACGTCCTCTCCCACCTCCAGGTATTCAATGGATTGTACGAGTGAGGACTTCGGCAGGACCCTGAAAAAAAGCGCGTCAAGGGACGTAATGACGACGGGTCTCTCGTCGGACATAAGTCCGTACAGCGCTTCAAGGCGTCGGGTTCTCACCTCTCTATGAGGGCTGAGTCCCGTCATAGGCGTCACGTCATAGGCGGGAAATTCACGCAGCCGTGCATCTTCCGTGGCCGCTTCCGTATTTCCCGTCGACATGAAAAAGTGAACTTCTTTGGAGAGCGTTTCTGCAGCCTTTCCGTCAGGCAGGATAAGGAGGGACGGTTTCTTGAGCTCCGCGATGAATCGCGCCACATAATAGGATTGAGCGGACCCGGAGAGGCCCAACACCTTTGTATTGCCGGCACCCTGTTCGATTCGTTCTCGAAGCCGGGAGAGACTCTGATGAACGCTCATGGTTGGATTGTCTTTTGCCGTCATTCAATCGTGATTTTATACGAGGATTCGCATCATTTTGGCGTTTTGAAAATCCCCAATATGGAAAAAGGGGGCCGTTGGGATCTCTTTGAGAAGGCTGCAAATGCTTCCCCCATTGCATGGAACGGCAGCGAGGCCCTAAAATTCATTCCGGGATAGCCTCAGAGGAAAATCTCTTGCGCACCTGAGGTCTTCTCTGCCTGCACCGTGCCCTTTATTTCGGGTATGGGGGCGTTCTACGTGTCGTGTAGAGTTTGTGTTGCAGCCTTCTCAAAGAGATCCCAACGGCCCCCAACCCACCATTTCAAAGCGCTGAATTCACACGAAAATTCTAATTTGAGTCTGACGCAGAGATTGGGGAAAATTGCCGTTCTCGGACAGCCTCCGAGTCTTGGACGCAGGGTTCTAAGGTTGAAAGAGTTCTCAGATCGGTATCGAGGACCACCGTCATACCGAAAGGAAGGGCCGGGTTTTTCGGACCATGGCCGACCGCGAGCCCGGTTACAACCGGGATACGAAAGCCCGCCAGCATATCCGTCAATATCGTATTGACGGCTGTCGCATCGCCGCAATCCAGGAATTCACAGGCGATCAGACCGGAGATGTCATTCAACTGACCCGTAAGCGCCAAGTGGGTCAACATTCTGTCCAATCGGTAAGGTGTTTCTCCTGTGTCCTCTATAAAAAGCACGCACCTGTCAAGGGACGGCAAATACGGGGTACCGATCAGATGGCAGATCATGCTCAAATTGCCTCCGATAAGCGGACCCTGCGCCCTTCCCGGCACGTGCACGCCGGCGCCCCCCAGGGGTATTTCCAGGGGTGCGCCGGAAGCGAGCACCCCCAGCAAGTGTTCCCAGTTTTCACCCTGATTCCGACCAAGCCCCCGGACCATTGGACCGTGGAAAGTAACCAGGCCGGTCTTTGCGCGAATGGCCATCAAAAGCGCGGTGATATCACTGAACCCTACGAATATTTTTGGGTGTTCCTGAATCACGTCGTACCGGAGCTTGTCAAGGAGTCTCAGACTCCCGTAGCCCCCCCGGGTGCAGAAAACGGCCTTCACGGTGGGATCCAGAAACATGGCATGGAGATCTTCGAGGCGATCCTTATCCTTACCGGCCAAGTATTCCTTCCGGTCATACACATGGGCTCCGAGACGCACTTTAAACCCTGCAGACTCCAAGAGTTTCAGGCCGGGCTCGAGATCCGACTCAGTGACGGGACCGGCCGGAGAAATGACGCCGATCCGGTCTCCTCGCCGGAGCCGCTGCGGTTTAATAACGCCTACGCTTTCGATGGATCTTTCCTCTTGCCCATGTTTATAAATCGTTCCCTATTCCCGAGCGCTGCTAAACCGGGCCTGATTTTTCGAGAAAATGATCATTAGGCCGTCCAGGGTCAGGAACTCCTCCACGTGATCGATCGTTGCCGAGACATCGCAAATGAGCGGCGCAAGCCCCCCCGTTGCCACGACGGTCAGGTCACCTCCGGACGCCGCCTTCATTCGATTGACGATCCCATCCACCAGGCCGGCGTATCCGTATACGATGCCCACGTTCATGCTGCTGATTGTATCCTTGCCGATCACGCTCTTGGGCCGCGCAAAAATCTCTACCCTCGGAAGCTTGGAAGCCTTTTGAAAAAGCGCTTCGCAGGAGATCAGGACGCCGGGCGCAATGGCGCCGCCCATGTAAGCACCTTCCTCGGATATGTAGTCAAATGTCGTGGCCGTGCCGAAATCCACGGCAACCAGTGCCTTGCGATATTTTTCATATGCACCCACCGCATTGACAATTCGGTCGGCGCCCACTTCCTTCACATTGTCTATGAGGATCGGCATGCCGGTATAGAGCTCGGCGTCGACGACCATCGGGGATACGTTAAAATACCGATGGGAAAACTCATCAATGGTGTTCAGCAAAGTCGGTACGACACACGATAGAATTATGTTTTTGATATCATTCAGCTTCAATCCGGCCGACTGGAAAAGGTTGGTCACAAGAATTCCGAGTTCATCCGCCGTGACATCCTTTTCCGTTCGGATTCTCCAGTGGTAAAGAATGCGATTCTCTTGGGTCACACCGAGTACGATATTCGTATTTCCCACATCAATACAGAATAACATCTTCCCCCTCTTTGCGTCTGTCGACCATTGTCCGGAGTTCGCCCGTGCTCTCAAACTGATTTTCGCCGAAACGGATCGGTTCCAGGTTCAAATCACACGCCCCCTTTGGATGGCATCGACGATTCTGACGGTCTCCACCGCCTTGGCAACATGGTGCACTCTCACAATATGGGCGCCGTTCATCACCCCGGCGGCCACCGTCGCCATGGTTCCCGTGTCGCGCTCGTGCGCCTCCTTTTTCAAGATATGACCGATAAAGGCTTTGTTGGATGTTCCCAATACAATCGGCCTTTGAAGGACCTTGAATCGGCATAATTGCTTGATGATTTCAAGATTATCATCAAATGTTTTTCCAAACCCGATCCCGGGGTCTACGAGCACCTGTTCCCGCTTGATTCCGGCACGCACCGACCGGTCGATTGCATCTTTGAGAAAACCGATGATTTCGGAGATAAGATTCTCGTAGGCGGGGTTTTTTTGCATGTTCTCAGGTGTCCCCCGCATGTGCATGAGGATCAAGGGAACTCCCGCCTCCGCGGCAAAGCCGGCCATTCGGGGATCATATCGCAATGCAGTGATATCATTTATAATCGATGCTCCGGCCTCCAGGGCCGCCTGCGCCACTGCCATTTTGCAGGTATCGATGCTGATGGGGATGGAAAGCGCATTTTTGAGTGTCTCGATAACCGGTACCACCCGGTCTATTTCCTCCCGGATGGAAATCCTTCGCGAATACGGTCGCGCGGATTCCCCCCCGACATCGATCATGTCGGCCCCCGCCTGAGCCATCGAGAACCCGTGCGCGATCGCCTTCTCCGGATCGAAATATTTGCCTCCATCGGAAAACGAGTCGGGGGTAACGTTCAAAACACCCATCACATGGCTCCGGGTGTCCAGATTCAGAACATAATCAGACCACTTCAGAAGGTAAGACAAATCCCGCGCTCCCCCGTTATGACGCCGGAGCTGCCCCGACTTCGGGTTCGGCATTCGCACCGGCCATTATTTCGTCAATGTCTTTACTGGTCAGCGTCTCTTTTTCCAGCAGTGCACCGGCCATCTTGTGCAGCGTCTCCAAATTGTCGCCGATTAACTGCCGGGTCTTGTCATACGCGCCGGTGACGATACCCTTGACCGCTTCATCAATTCTTTGGGCGGTTAATTCACTATAATCCCGATGCTGGGCAATCTCCCTGCCCAAAAAAATCTGCTCCTCACTCTTGCCGAAGGTGAGCGGACCGAGGTCCTCACTCATCCCGTAATCACAGACCATCTTTCGGGCAAGCTCCGTAGCCCTTTCGATATCGTTTCCCGCACCGGTTGTTTGGCTCTTGAGCACGATTTCTTCGGCGGCCCTGCCGCCCATCAAGATGGCAATATTATTGAGCAGATACTCTTTCGGATAGGTATGTTTTTCGTCCAGGGGGAGCTGCTGGGTCAATCCCAGGGCTCGCCCCCGCGGAATGATCGTCACCTTGTGAATGGGATCCGCGTCCGGGAGAAGTTTAGCCACCAACGTATGTCCCGATTCATGAAAGGCGGTGATCTTCTTCTCCGCATCGCTGATGATCATGCTTTTCCGTTCCGTGCCCATCAGCACTTTGTCTTTGGCGTCCTCAAAATCAGCCATGTCCACCTTGTCTTTGCCCCGTCTGGCTGCCATAAGCGCGGCTTCATTGACCATGTTTTCAATGTCGGCGCCCGTAAAACCGGGGGTTCCGCGGGCCAACACCGTCATGTCCAGATCATCCGCCACGACTTTCTTCTTGAGGTGAACCTTCAGGATACCTTCCCGACCCTTGAGATCCGGAACCGGTACCAAAACCTGCCGATCGAATCGACCGGGCCGCAGCAAGGCCGGATCCAGTACATCCGGCCGGTTGGTGGCGGATATCAGAATCACCCCTTCGTTGGACTCAAAGCCGTCCATTTCAACCAGCAGCTGATTCAGCGTCTGTTCCCGCTCATCATGTCCACCGCCCAATCCTGCGCCACGATGTCGCCCCACTGCGTCGATTTCGTCAATAAATATGATACAGGGCGCATTTTTCTTGCCTTGGACAAATAAATCTCTGACCCTGGATGCGCCGACCCCCACAAACATTTCCACAAAATCCGATCCGCTGATGCTGAAAAAAGGAACACCGGCTTCGCCCGCGATGGCCCTGGCCAGCAGCGTCTTTCCTGTGCCGGGTGAGCCCACCAGAAGCACGCCTTTCGGAATCCGGCCCCCAAGACGGGTGAACTTCTTCGGATCCCGGAGAAACTCAACGATCTCTTCCAATTCCTCCTTGGCCTCCTCGATGCCCGCCACGTCCTCAAACGTCACTTTCTCTTGAGAATCGCTCATCAGCCGGGCCCGACTTTTCCCAAAAGAGAGTGCTTTTCCACCGCCCACCTGCATTTGCCGCATAAAAAATATCCACACCCCAATGAGTAACAACATGGGGACCCAGGAGAGAAACACTTGAAACCACGAGGAATCTTCCTCCGGTTTTGCCGATATCCTGACCCCCTTGCTCCTTAACAGTCGAATGAGCTCAGGGTCTTTTGGGGCAAATGTCTTAAACGGCCCTTGCGCAGACATCCCCGTTAGGTGGTCACCCTGAATGGTGATATCGCTGACGCTGCCGCTTTCTACCATACTGAGAAAGTCACTGTAGCTGACGGCGGTGCTGGTCCGGGTTGGTTGTTTAAAGATCTGGAAGAGCATCACCATCATCAGGCTGATTACGAGCCAGAGAGCCAAGTTCTTATAAAATGGGTTCAATTTACAATACCCTCCATGTTGTTTTCTCAACGCCTGACAAATTTAAACCGCCAGGGTGAATGCGGAAGCGTTGGAAATTCCGTCCACCCTGGCGATATGAGAGGAAAAGAACGGACAAAATCCGGCTGGATCTAAGAGCAGGCGCACCCTTTGATGAGCTCAAAAAAGTTGGAAATCACCCTTTTCCGTCATTCCGGCGAACGCCCCGATGCAAACGGAATCTTCGATTGGAATCCAGTGTTATCATCGGGTTAAGAAGAACCTGGACGCTCATTTACACCGGAGTGACGACCTTTTGTAAAATTTGTAATCATTTATTATAAGTATATTTTTGAAAAATTCTATAAAAATCTGTTTCATTTCTTCTCCGCGCCCGTTCATGATCTGCTCATTTTTCCATCGCTATCAGAAGAAGGCTTTGAAACGACGGATGAAAAAGCGAATTTCATCCGCATCACCCACCTTATCCCTTGACATAACCGATCCGGTTTCTGTTTTTTTTCACGCCGTGCCGGTTGACTTCACGGTGCCGATTGTATTATGGTGAAAACATACTCGTTTCGCGCATTCACGGGCGAGGCAGGAAATCCCGACGCATCGAAGCACGTTTATTTTCGACAGAGGAATTTCCGAAAGGTTTATGAAATAGGGAGGGATTCAAAACCGGTTTCAAGTGCACGGTCGGAATCCTATAGCCGTCAACCCAAACTACCTAAAAGGAGGTAATTATGAAATTCGGAAAGCTTTTCATCGTGGCAGCCGTGGCTATGGCGATTTTTGTATCTGCGCCGCAGGCCATTGCAAAGACGGACGTCCTGTTCGGCGGGGCATCCATTGTCGGGGTCTACTATCAAGTGGCCCTTCAAATCAGCAACATCATGAACAAGAACATGGGCGACAAGTACAACTACGTCGGTAGGCCCACAGGCGGATCGGTGTTTAACATCAATGCCATGATCCGGGAAACCTTTGATTTCGGCGTGGCCCAGTCGGACCGCAATTTCCAGGCATTTAACGGCCTGGCGGATTGGGAAGGCAAAGCGGTGAAAAACCTGCGCAGCGTGTTCAGCATGCACCCCGAGACGGTCATGCTCGTAACCCGCAAGGACACGGGGATCAAGAAGGTTACGGATATCAAGGGGAAGCGCGTGAACATCGGCAACCCGGGCTCGGGCCAGCGTTTTAATGCCGAGGAGGTGCTGAAAATTTACGGGATTGATAAGGACAAGGACATTATGGCCGAAGGGTTGCAGCAGCACGAGGCTTCGAGGGCCCTGGTGGACCGCAAGATCGATGCTTTTTTCTATACGGTGGGCAACCCCAGCGCCGCCATCGAGGAGCCCGCCCAGTCCACGGATATCGTCATGATCCCCCTGGATCACCCGGATATCCAGAAACTGGCCGAAGAAAAACCGTACTACGTGTACACCAAGATCCCCGCCGGGACTTACAAAGGCGTGGATTATGACGTACCCACCTACGCGGTGACGGCCACGGTAATCACGCACGAAAAGGTGTCCGATGAAGTGGTCTATGACATGGTGAAAACCGTTTTCGAGCGTTTGGATGACCTGAAGGCCTCTCATGCGGCGTTTCGGATCCTTGAGCCCAAACAGATGCTGCAAGGTTTGTCCGCTCCCTTCCATCCCGGGGCGATCAAGTACTACAAAGAAAAAGGCTGGATGTAGCCGCCACGAAGGGGCCTTAGCGCCCCTTCCCATTTTTTTTCGATACTCCCCTGATGACAGGCGGCCCGAGGCGTTCGTATGGAAGCGCCGCTTGTCTTTCCAACATCTGTGATCCGGCCGAGCCACTCACCCTTTTCCGTTGAGGCAGGATGCCCATGGGTGCAAAACCAAGCGCTACCAACCGAGACAAAAACCTCGAAGAAGCATCGGCACAGGAAATCCTGGCCAAAGCCGAACTCGGCGGCAGGACTCCCAAGAGCCGGACGGCTTCCTGGGTCATCACCCTGATTTGCCTGGGGTGGTCCGCATTCCAGCTTTACATCGCCTACCGACCCATCGACTCTCACATCGCCCGGGCCTGGCACCTGGCTTTTGCGCTCTGCCTGGCTTTTCTTGTGTATCCGGCCTATAAAGCGCACAGCCCGCCGTTCTGGGTGAGAGGGCTCCAAAAAATATTTCCTTTTGTCGGCAGACGTTCCATCGTCAACCGCATCCCTTTTTCGGATATCCTGTTTGCCCTGGCAGCCGTGTGCGCCGCCCTGTTCATCTGGTGGGACTTCGATAAACTGGTCTGGCGGCAGGGCATGCCCAGCACGGCGGACATGGTGCTTGGCACCATCCTCATCGTCCTCCTTCTGGAAGGCGCCAGGCGGTCTCTGGGACCCGCCCTGGCCATCCTCGCGGCCCTTTTCCTGTGCTACACCATTATCGGACCGTACCTGCCTGAAATCCTGCGACACCGGGGCGTGCCGCTGGACTTTATCATCAGCGACATGTACCTGACCACGACCGGCATCTTCGGGGTGCCCCTGGGCGTTTCAACGGATTTTGTCTTCCTGTTCGTCCTCTTCGGCGCGTTGCTCGACAAGGCCGGGGGAGGAAAATATTTCATTGACGTGGCTTTTTCAGCTTTGGGGACATTCAAAGGAGGGCCGGCCAAGGCTGCCGTCATGGCATCGGGGCTGACCGGTCTGGTGTCCGGCTCGTCCATCGCCAATACGGTTACCACCGGGACCTTTACCATCCCCCTCATGAAGAAAGTGGGCTTGCCCAGCTACAAAGCAGCAGCCGTGGAGGTGGCGGCCTCCACCAACGGCCAACTTATGCCGCCCATCATGGGCGCGGCCGCTTTCATCATGGCCGAGATCCTGGGCATTCCGTATATCGACGTGGTTCGGGCGGCCGTTCTTCCGGCCCTCATCTCCTACATGGCCCTGTTTTACGTGGTGCACATGGAAGCGCTCAAGCTCAATCTCAAAGCCATCCCCAGAAAGGATCTCCCCCTGTTTTTCAGTACGTTTATCCGCGGGTGCTATTTTCTTATCCCCCTGGGGGTCCTGATCGTCTACCTGGTCGTCTTGCGGCGATCCCCCATCATGGCCGCGCTCCTGGCCGTGGAATCCGTGGTCGTGATCATGCTCATCCAGCGACCCGTGATGGCATTTCTGAAGCTGGGAAGGGAGCGTCGGGCCGGCACCCTGGACCCGTCCGTGGACTTGAAGGCCACACTCTGGAATGCCTTTCTCGTGGGTATCGGGGATGTATGGGACGGTTTGATCGGGGGGGCCAGGAACATGGTGGCCGTGGGTGTGGCCACGGCCACGGCGGGAATCATCGTGGGTGTGGTGACCATTACCGGCATGGTGGGACGATTCATCATCCTCATCGACACCCTGTCCATGGGAAACGTGGTCCTCATGCTCATCTTCACGGCCATGACCTGTCTCTTGCTGGGCATGGGCATGCCGAC
>JAWOGN010000403.1:0-11681 GCA_046496815.1 Desulfatiglandaceae bacterium | reverse complement strand
GCGAAACGGGCGGGTGCCAGCTGGGATCGATGATAACCAATCGAGGGCTTCCTGGTCGAAAGTTCATTGGAATGATAATCAACACCATTCAACTCAAGGGAGGTATCAATGAAGCCGGAAACTGCAGGGAAGGTTAAGTTTGGAGTTGGGGGCCTTATTTGTGGGGCAGTCATCGCAATGATCATAGGCTTTGCGTGGGGTGGTTGGACAACCAAGGGCACTACCCAAGAGATGGCCGACGAGGCGGTCTTGGCGAGCCAGGCAGCGATCTGCGTCGCTCAGTTTATGAGGCAACCGAACCATGAAGAGAAACTTAAGGAATTTGAGGCAATAGATTCCTGGAAGAGATATGAATTCATTGAAGAAGGGGGCTGGGATAAAATGCCCGGGCAAGAAAAGGCTGACCCTTCTGTAGCCCGAGCATGCACCAAGGGGCTTGAAGTTCTTATCAAGTGATAAGAATTCGCTTTCTTGAGAGCAGAGTTTAGATGAAACGGTTTTGGGTGTCAAAGAAAACCTGACCGCAGGATCTTGTGGTCGAAACGGGGTGCTTCAATATGGGGAAGTCAATTCAGGGATGGGTTGGATCATCCTGTCCCGATTCTTTCAAAATTCCAGAGACGTTCCATTGGCTTCCCGCTGCGGTTCCGGCCGGTACATGATTGATATGGAATACCTGCGATTCCAGACCCTGCTGAATGTGCAGTTTTCGATAAGAAGGGCCTCCGCTCCTCAGCTCGGAAAATTGGAGCAGAAGGCCCTTCAATCCCTCCTCTTGTCTCCTCTACCCGTGAAGGTTGTCGATCCACCTCATGGCTTCCACTTCGCTGATTCTTCCCAGGTAGCGCTGTGTGGTGGATAGGTTCGCATGCCGTAAGATCAACTTGCTCACGCTCTCGATCGGAGTTCCTGCCCGGGAAGCATAAGTAGCAGCATGACGCCTGAGATCATGAGGGCTGAGCTTCAGGTTAACGAGCAGGCCTGCCTTTTTCACGATGTTCCGTGCGGCTGAGTAGCTTATGGGGAAAACCCGTTCATCCGGCTTGATGTTTTTCTGGAGTATATATTGCCTGAGGCGATCCGAGACCTTCTTGGGGATGTATACCAGTTCGAATTCCTTTCCGCTCTTTGGATTGGTCAAAGAAATCCTCCGGTCCTCGATATCCTCCCCTCACAAGCTGAGAACCTCTCCAATGCGCATTCCGCTTCGGGCCATGAGTTCCAGGATCAAACGGTTTCTGGGGTTCTCGGTTCGGAAAATCATCTCATCGACAACGTCCTTGTCGAGGATCACCCACTGCTTGGGTTTGGGATGACTGAATATCTTCCTGAGCACGGGCGTGTCGCAGGGATTGGGGAGGCTGGGATCGAGGATGTTCTTCCCGATTGGTTCCCTGGCTTGTTCCGTCGGTCTGCTGGGTGAGAAATCCCCACATCTCGTCGGTGGTCAGGGAGTTCAGCTCGCGGTTGCCGAATTGGGCTTCAAACTTGGGAAGGAAAAAGTGGTAATTCCGGACGGTATTTTTTTTGCAGTTGGCTTTCTGGTACTCGAAGAAGCGTGCAATGGCCGAGGATACTTTCATGGCGAAACCTCCTTGAAATGGGTTTTGCTCGGATGCGGCTCTAGGCCGTGAACACGGTTCATTTTCCGCGGCTTCCGTGATATGGTCAAGGCTGTTCTGACAAAAGAAATCCTCTGCGCTCCGTCGACCTGAGAGCAGATGTGGGGTTGATACTGGAATTGGGGAAGTTGCCAGGATTCATCAGGAATCATTGCTCATCCGGTTGGGAACTATACCCAAAAGCGGACTGACTTTTCCAACACTGGCAGAGACCTAATGTACGGCTCCTGATAACATGAAGATGGTGGAGTTATCAAGATAGGAAAACGTAGTTCTCAACGAATTATGAATGTCATCAATGCTATTTGGCTGGAATTATCCGGAAACTATATAATCACTTTTAAATGTTATGAAAAAGTCCATTTTATCTCAATATAGGGTTGATAAAGTGCCTATTTTCATTCGCCCGCAATTTTACCTTTACGGATATGCTATGGGATTTTTACTGTTTCTTTCTCTTTTGATTCTGAGACTTACAATAAAAGTAAAGGTTACTGGCCGTGAGAAGCTTATTAAAAAATCAAATCATATCTTTTGCTTATGGCATAGCTTAGTTCCTGTTGGACTTATAAGTACAATGCCACTAGTTCCCGTATCCCTAGATGCTGCTTCTCATGCATGGATGCAACATCCTGTTTGGTATATGAAACCGATTCATGTTTTATTACGTTTGATGGGAATTATTCATGAATTCGCTCGTCAACAATAGCTTTGGTATCAATAAGATACCTGGACTCCAAGCATTTGAAGTATACGATAAGCTATACGTAACAAGCCGATCCTTTGTAGGGGAGGAACTCCATATATGGCGGCGTTGTTACTTGGGTCCGAGAAGGGCGGCGACTTCTGGTGCGGGACGACACGGTGTGACGCTGGGTCGGTGACATTTCGCACTTGCAAAACTCCCTGTTTAAGTATATTTTTTATACCATGCTCCGCTTCGAATACGATGAGAACAAGAGCCGTTCGAACCTCGCCAAGCACGGGATCGATTTCGCTGATGCTAAGCGCCTGTGGGATGACCCCGATATCCTGGAGATTCCGGCGAAGAATCTGGATGAGGCCAGGTTCCTGATTATTGGTCGTATCGGCAGGCATCACTGGTCTGCCGTAGTGACATACAGACAGAATGTTATTCGCTTGATTTCTGTCCGCCGCTCAAGGGCAGAGGAGGTGTCAATATATGAAAGCAAAGGACTTTGACCGTCTGTTTGATGAAGGTAAGGACGTTACGAGTCATCTTAACCTGAGCAAGGCCAGACGTTCCGGACATGAACAGAAGCGAGTCAATGTGGACTTTCCGACTTGGATGATTGAATCACTGGATCGTGAGGCTAGTCGTCTTGGCGTTACTCGACAGTCCATTATTAAGATCTGGCTGGCGGAGCGCTTGGAGCATGCTTCGGGTAACCAGGCAATGAATAGGACTGACAATGCTCAAGAGTAATTGAGGGCACTTCAATATTGAGCTGGAATACCGGCCATTCCAGACCTCTCAGAATGTGCATGATACGATAAGACTGTACGTAACAAAAGGATCTTGGGATTTGAGTTTCTGGTTGAAGCCGATGGATTTGCAAGTAGCTGGGGTTTAAACTGGAGTGGATAAGTTTGCTATGATACTACAAGAATCATGGCTTATCCGGTTGGTCCCCATTCCAGAAATCAGGCTGACTCTGCCAAAAATGATGGCCCCATAATAAAGTCCCTCGGGCGTCATTCCGGCGAAGGCCGCAATCCAGGAGTTACTGATTTAACTGGACCCCATTTTTCAACGGGGTGACGAAGCAGGTCGTTTTCGGACTTTTTGCGACGCCGTCAACATTCCATTCCATGTATTTATAGTGAAAGGAGGATTTGAGGGATGACGCCACCCAATAGAGTGGGAAAGAGTCTGCTCTTTGCCATATTCCTGGTTCTGTTTTCGGCCTGCGCCACCCGTCCGCAAAAGCCGATCGAGATGCCGGAACCGCCGCGATATGAGGGCAAGGTGACACCGATCGAAGTCCCAATCAATCCTGCATACGGCCCCGTTACATCAACTTATAGTATACAGGCCAAAATACAGGCCTTGGGCAGCAGAAAAAAAACTCTTTTTTCTATGAGTGGGATATACGGGGTGACCAGGACCGGGGAACGCTTGCGTTGGGAGTTTGCTATCCATCACATCAAGCAGGGAGATCAATACATTCGAGCGGATTCACCACTCGTAGTCGCGCGATGCCTTTCCGATCCCCAAGGAAAGATCATGAATATGGACATGGACTTTCCTGCCTTTGAAAAGGCCGGGACCATTACAAAACAACAGAAAAAACAGCTTAGTGCAGCTTTTAACAACATCCAGAACTTTTCACCCCATCTGTCGCCAAAACCAATCAAAACTGGGGATATTTTCACAAAAAGCCCGTTGAACCAACTATTTTTTGGAGAAAGCCCTCTTTTCAAGCGCGAGGAGCTGGCGGGGAAATCCCTGACTTCGACCCTTGTGGGATGGGGAGAGTATTTGGGCCGGAAAGTGGGCGTGACCGAAACAAACAGGACATTTCAGTTTGAAAAATCCACCATACGAGTGCGTGGATACGGCCTGTTCGATCCAGAAACTTTCCATTGTATTGAAAATAACATGCTCATGGAAATCCATTATAGAGGAGATACCGTGCTTTGCAGTACTTTCATAGCAGCACAACTAAATTAAATCAATAAACTATTTTTTTATTTTGTTATGGTTAATTTGAAATCAATATATATCATCCTGTCGTGTGCTTCCCTTCTTTTTATCGTTCAGTGTACGGCTCCTTCCGTAGATTCCGGTGCAGGTGCCTCGAAAAAGGCACATACCATTAACGAGCACCTCACTCAGTTTTCCAAACAGATGCGCCACCAGGGGAAAATAAAACAAAAGGCAAAAGGGCTGAATCAGCAGATTATCAAACTATCACAACAGGCCCGTTACAACGAAGCGATTAAAACAGCGAAAAAGGTTTTGACCATTTATGAGAAGGAGCTCGGCCCGGATCATCCATTTGTAGCCGAAGCCTTGGACCAACTTGCATTGTTATACGAAACAATAGGCGACTACATGAATGCAGAGCTTCTGCGCAAAAACTCTCTTGCTATCAGAGAGGAGGCCTTTGAAGCTGATAATCCCTTTGTGTCTGTAAGTTTGAACAATTTGGCATTGCTATATGCCAATTTGGGCGATTACGAGAGGGCAGAACGCCTTTACAGACGATCCTTTGATATACTTGAGGAGGCCTTTGGAACGGCTCACCCACAGGTGGCATTGAGCCTTAACAACTTGGCGTTTCTATATTTACAATTGGGAGATTACACCAAAGCAAAGCCTTTATTCGAGCGGTCCTATGAAATCCTGGAAAAGGCCTATGGAACAAACCACCTCGCTGTGGCTATAAGCCTCAACAATCTGGGTGTACTGTATGTGGAAATGGGTGATTACGTCGGGGCAGAACCATTATACCGGCGCTCCCTGGAGATCCGGGAGAAGGCCCTAGGCCCGGATCACCCGGATGTGGGGACAAGCCTCAACAACCTGGCCGGGCTTTATAGAGCCATGGGTGACTACACCCGAGCCGAACAACTGTACAATCGCTCCCTGGAAATCTGGGAGAAGGCCCTAGGCCCGGATCACCCGAATGTGAGAATAAGCCTCAACAGCCTGGGCTTGCTTTATGCGGGGCGAAGTAAGTTCATCGAGGCTCACTCTCTTTTTGTCCGCAGTCAAATGATCGACGAAAAACTGATTGACCAGGTTCTGGGGTTTACATCCGAAAGCCAGCAGGCCCTGTTTCTGAGGACTAGACAGCGCCATCTGGAGGTCGCTCTCAGTCTTTCAGCCATGCATCTGAGAGAAGAACTTTCAGTGAGAAAAGACGCACTGGATATTTGGCTCCGCAGGAAAGGCGTGTCCCTTGAGGCCCAGCGAAGATTTCAGGAGGCTCTGATCTATTCCGACGACCTGCTGGCCATGAGCACGTTTCAGGAACTCGCGCGGGTAAGATCCGGGCTTTCTCAACTGACCTTCTCGGGACCGGGAGAAGAAGGTGCTGAGGCATACCGGACAATGATCGCGGAACTGGAGAGAGAGAAGAGGGATCTGGAGTCTAAACTGGCCACTCTAAGCCAGGCCTATGCCCTGAAGAAGAAGATCGAACGGGCGGACAGTACTAGGGTGGCCCAGGCCTTGCCCGAAAATACCGCCCTCATGGAATTCGTTCGAATCAACATTTTCAACTTCAAAGCCAAAGGCACTAAAGAAAGATGGCTTCCACCCCGCTACATTACGTTTGTGCTCCATGCTGGCAAAGGTGACCGGGTGGAGATGATCGACCTGGGCGATGCCGAAGAGATCGACAAAACCGTGGCGTTGTTCAAGACGGAACTCGGAAACTCAAAGGACAAAGAGGCCCTGAAGGCCGCGGAGGCATCCCGCAGGCTTCACGACCTTGTGTTTGAGCCGTTAAAAAAGGCTCTTGGCGATGTGAAAGAGGTCTTCATATCCCCTGACGGTAACCTGAACCTGATCCCTTTTGAAGTGCTGCAAGGGCCTGACGGGAAGTTCCTGATAGAGGATTACACATTCAACTACCTTGCCGCCGGCAGGGACATTTTGGGATTTGGAGAGATCCAGGAACAAGGGGCCAGGGCCTTGATCATGGGTGATCCTGACTTTGACATGGGAACAAAGGAAACGACAACAACGCTTAAAAGGCTCGCCCTGAAGGAAGTTCGGGAAGAAAACGTAGTCAAGCGTTCAGCAGACATGCGGGGCTTTCGGTTTTCCCGCCTGCCCGGCACAAGGAAAGAGGTCGAAGGCATCCACGCCCTTCTTGGCAAGGATGACAGCGATATCTATACCGGCAAAGCGGCCCTTGAAGAGGTTCTAAGGAGTAAAGGGACACCTCGCATTCTGCACCTGGCTACCCACGGGTTCTTTCTGGACGACCAGGATCTGCCAGCACCATCGGATGACTTCATGGAAAGAGGTTTATCCATTGTTGGGTCAACTCCCGTGCCAACGGGTAAAAGGGTCAGGACCGAGAATCCACTTTTGAGATCGGGCATTGCCTTGGCAGGGGCAAACAACGCCCTTGAGTCTGAAGATCCGGAAAAGAGCGATGGCATCGTGACCGCGGAGAAGATACTGGGTCTCAGGCTTCGAGGCACTGACATGGTGGTTTTGTCTGCCTGTGACACTGGTATCGGTGAGGTCAGGGCCGGCGAAGGTGTTTACGGTCTTCGAAGGGCGTTCACTCAGGCGGGAACCAGGAGCCTGGTCATGAGCATGTGGCCCGTGCCTGACAAGGAGACAAAAGAACTCATGATCGAGTTCTACAAGAACACCCTGTCCGGTGGTATGACCAGGAGCCAGGCGTTGAGACAGGCGGCATTAAAACAAAAGGAAATCGTGCAGGAGAGGTACGGCACTGACAATCCCCTATATTGGGGCGGGTTTGTGTTCATGGGGGAGCCTTGACGGGGAGCCGGGGGATTACCCATGTAATCATAGGTCTTATTCTGTTTCATATTTTGGAGGTTTGATGGCGTCGCAAAAAGCCCGAAAACTACCTGCTTCGTCACCCCGTTGAAAAACGGGGTCCAGTTAAATCGGCAACTTCTAGATTCCGGCCTTCGCCGGAATGACCCCCGAGGGACTTTTTACGAGGCCATCAAGAAGCACATCACATCGGAGCGGGACAAGGCCGCCAAGGCCGAGGTTGGCGGTGCTGATGGGCTTTACGTTGCGATTTTGGCATGCGGGTAAGAATCCTGTGGATTATTTCGCGGCCAGCCTCTCGCCCGCGCCGCGTGACCCCGGGCAACGCGCACAAAATCGGCCATATCGAGATTAGGGGTTCTTAGGGCGGAATCAGTACTGTGAGTGAATTATTTTGTTGACTTTGAAGGTCTGATATTATTAGATAATGTTGCTTTTTACTTTCACCTTTTGCCCTTCAATCAAGGAGATGTGCCATGGCGTATCCCTGCAACTTTGGCCGGCACAGCTCAATTGCGATATTGCTCCATCCCCCCACAAGAAGAAATTGCTGATGGCAGCATTTAGCCTTAACATCCCCCCCCTTCGATAACTTTTTCAGATTTTGATTGGTCAGATCTCAGTCGGGGATCCGGCTTCACCAAATCATATAAATTTTGCAAAAAACTATTTCTGTTTCATAG
This sequence comes from Desulfatiglandaceae bacterium, assembly GCA_046496815.1. GTDB lineage: Bacteria > Desulfobacterota > DSM-4660 > Desulfatiglandales > Desulfatiglandaceae > JAWOGN01. The sequence goes on along the minus strand of JAWOGN010000403.1, from coordinate 3,861 downwards.
TATTTTCTTAAACTCAAACAATTTAACAGGAGGGAGAGAAGATGCGTACGATCATAGCCCTTTGCATTGCTGTTTTATTGTCATCCTGCGCCACAGCACCGAGAACTGACAATTATCCGTATGGAACTCAAAAACGGATGCTGTCCGTCGTTCACTGGGATAGGCTTGCCAGGGAAGTGGCCCGAAACCAAGTTATACCTTCGCTTAGTCATGAGCAGGCTTTTCACTCAATCTATGTTGATAAATCTGATCAAACGGAGTTCGGTAAGGCATTTTACACTTACCTTGTGACACAATTGGCGAATCATAACGTTATCCTGTCCGAAACGCCCCATGGAGCCAACGTAGTGAAATGGAGCACTCAACTCGTCTGGAACGAAAAGGGCTGTTGGTTCCCAGGCATCGCTCTTGCGACATATGAAGTGTTTGGACATTTTTTGGCAGGACATTCTTTGTGCGTGCCGCCTTCAGACCTGGAACTAATCTTCACCGCCCAGGTTGAGAAAGGATCTGAGATATTGTCACGCAAAACCCGCAATTACTACATTAATCCATCTGACAAATGGAATTTTTGGGCTGGAAATAAAAACGGGTATCGGTATCAGACGGCAAGAAGGTAATAGAGCTTTTAAAAAACAAATCGGTTAAAAGAAAGCCTCTGAACCGGAGGTGGTTTAGCGATTCCTTTTTTCTTTTTCAAGCGATGTTACGACTTGGGTTGCTGATATAGCACCCTCGGCTCAGGGTGAAGCTGACGATTACGCAATAACTCCTTGTAGAGGCTACCTGCGAGGGCATTTGCATACGTCCGATTGCCCGATTATGGTAGAGTCTATTTGCGGCTTTTGTCTGCTTAAACACTGGCAAATACAAATTAGTTTCCATCCAGAAATGGTCTTTTTTGCCAATCTCGGCGTCAATCTGCGAGGTTGCTTGTGCGGCGTACTTCAGTACGCCTCCGCGCAACCTCTTGATTTCCTTGATCTTGACAAAAAATCCTCATTTCTGAACTGGAAACTTGCCAGTGCCCAAAAAGCGTTTCTGGATGGGCACTAGCCAGATATCTAAGTGCACGACACGAAGTTTTTATTGAAAATCCTTGGCGGTCGTTTTCTTTTCAGTGTTTCATAAACCTCTTTTGTTTCGCTGAGAGCCAAGACGGGCCTTGGCTCCTTCGGCTTCTTCCGGCGGTACTCGCTCAATCAGGCTGATCTCCCCGCAGCGAAGCTGGTCAGAAACCGGACCCTGATGATCAGTCCTCGAACGGCAGCGCGTCCCTTCAAACCTTCCATCTCCGCGATTTGGGATGGGCGTATTCCAAAGAGCTTGTTCAGCAAATACTTATGCTTTCGGCAATTCACCGCTCAAAAAAAAGACAACTCCCGGTTATGGTTTCGGAACCTGTCTGGCAAGAAGGACCTTCCGGGCTACGCCGACCAGACGATAGGAAAGCCCGAATCCTGGTTGAGCTCGTCTTCCCGGTTCAGGTTCAATGCAGTATTGCTCTGGAATGCCTTCGATTCCGGGCCTCTCAAAATTTGCAACATTCGATAAGACTGTACGTACTAAACGGATCTTGGGTTTCGGGGTTTTGGCTGAAGCCGATTGATTGTCGGGTAGCTGGGGTTAAAACTGTAGTCGAACTGGGGTCAAGTAGCCTGGTAGCACTGACTCTAGCGGAAAGGAAGGACGGTCTTAACCAGAACCCGCGGCCCCCTATCGACTGCCTTAGCCCAATGAGCCCTAATCACTCAGACAAGCAATACTACACGCCTTCAAAAGACACTGCTGAACGAATCAGCTATACGGTCCTATGGCGAAAACGGAGCTTGGGCATCCTGTCCCATAAGGGAAACCGATGGGTGTAACGCATCCTCTCCCTCAAGCAGACATGCCGCCTCAAGGACAAATCTTCCTTCGAAGTGCTCGTTGATGCCATGACCTTTACTTCAAACAGCAACAGCCTGTCCTCTCATGGATCGGGGCAAAGTAAGCGGCCCACCCCCTGAATAGTTACGTTCAAATTACAGCTTATCGGAAAAACCTTAAATATATCAAGGGTTTTATCATTGAGGGAGTGATTTGAGTATCACTCTTGATGGCTTTGCAAAAAGTCGAAATTTTGCGCCAAGCCGCAAAGACCGCAAAGTGAACTGATTAAGATTAAAAGATTTTTTCTAGGCGTTCTTGCCGTTTTTGCGAGAAAATACAGTTCTTACGAATTCGTCGGCTCTTGGATGGCCGCAATGACCATCGGTTGAGCGTTCCCTTTACACGCAGATATCGGCATGAGAAGAGGTGACCGCATTTGACCAATGATCAAATGTGACCCATAATTTGTGATATACCAGGTCTGTAACTATGATTTTTATGGCTATTTATCTATTAAAAACAATGAGTTGAATTGTTTTCCCGTAAAACAAGCACGGCTGGCACGAAGCGTGTATTGATTCTATTTTATGCCGTTCAGAAAAGTCTTTTCATAGGCGAAACGGGCGGGTGCCAGCTGGGATCGATGATAACCAATCGAGGGCTTCCTGGTCGAAAGTTCATTGGAATGATAATCAACACCATTCAACTCAAGGGAGGTATCAATGAAGCCGGAAACTGCAGGGAAGGTTAAGTTTGGAGTTTGGGGCCTTATTTGCGGGGCAGTCATCGCAATGATCATAGGCTTTGCGTGGGGTGGTTGGACAACCCTGGGAACGAGCAGAGAAAGGGCCGATGATGCGGTTGTGGCCGCCCAGGCCGCGATCTGCGTGGCCCAGTTCATGCGAGAACCGGATCATGAATCCCTGCTCAAGGAATTAAGCGAGACCAAATCCTGGAAGCGGGACGATTTCGTCAAAAAAGGGGGCTGGGATAAGATGCCGGGTCAGGAAAAGGCGTATTACGGCGTGGCCGAGGCCTGCGCCAGCGGACTGGAGAAGATTGCGGATAAGTAAGTGATCAGTTCTACTTGACCTGCATGAGCAGTCCCGAACGCCAAAGTCGGGCAAAGGCGCTCAAGCGGCTCAATCAAGACATCGCCAGGTGCGGACTTGTGAAGACCAGAACCAGGGCCTTACCTGGCGAGGGGCCGCTTTCTCCTCGGATCATAATGACGGGTGAGGCGCCTGGGGAGCAGGAGGATCTGCAGGGGGCGGCCTTTCATTTATTCGCCGGGTTCTGATCCTCCGTTGTTCAATGTTTTTGCAGGACTCGGCTCAAGCTCAATGACGGAAACCGGTCCAAGTTCCTGGAACTGCTTTTTCAGTTCGTCTTTTTGATCAACGCCCAGTGTGGTCAGCCGTTTCGGCTGCAGGTATTCCCGGGCCGCCCGGATTACGTCCTCGGTGCTCACCTGCCGGATGGCCTCGGTGAGCTTCTGAAAGCTGTCCGGGGCCATGTCCCGATAGGCATAGAACATGCGGCGTTCGAGGATCTCTTCCGGGCGATCGTATCGAAAGACCAGGGAGTTGAAGAACTGGTCCTTGGCCTGGTCAAGCTCCTCCCGGGTCACGCCCTCCTGGAGTCGTTCCAGCTCTTGCCGGACGGCGGCAACGGCCTCGGCTGAAGCTGCGGTCTTGGTCTGCAGCCCCACGAAGAACATGCCGGGATAGAAGTAATGGCAGTCGTAGCGGCCGGATACGGAATAAGCCAGCCCCATCCGGGAGCGGACCTTTTCGAACAGCCGTCCGGAAAAGCCTCCGCTCAGGATGGTGTTCATGACCTGGAGCTTTGCGTAGTCCGGGTTTTGGCGCCGTCCGCCCAGGTGGCCCATGAGGATGAAACTCTGATTCACATCCGATTTGGGCGCAACGTGAAAGGACTGTTCCGACGTGACCTGCACGTCCGGAAGTTCGATCCGCCGGGTCTGCC
>JAWOGN010000186.1:0-4694 GCA_046496815.1 Desulfatiglandaceae bacterium | reverse complement strand
GCCGCAACCTACCTGGCCTCGGCACCGAAGAGCAACGCGCTCTACAGGGCGGAGAAGTCCGTAAAAGCGGAAATCGAAAGAACCGGACATCTGCCCGTGCCCCTTCACCTGAGGAATGCCCCCACAGCGTTGATGAAAAGCCTGGGCTATGCCCGAGGGTACTTGTATCCACACCATCATCCCGGGGGGGTGCCGCAGGCATACCTCCCCGAAAAGGTCAGAAATCGCGTCTTCTACACACCCACCGACATGGGTTTTGAAGGAGAAATCCGCAAGCGGATAGCAAATAGAAAAAGACAGTGAGTTTCAATTTAGATTTTTGAAAGAACTCGTGAGCAGAACAACAGGGGCCGTTGGGATCTCTTTCAGAAGACCGCAAAGCCCTCCCTCACTCCATGGAACGGCAGCTGGGCCTCAATCTGCCTCCCGGTCGCATCGCTGATCATAAAGGGGGTGCCCACCGGTTGGTGACGCCATCGTATGACCAGCAGTTTTGAAGCGCCCTTCTGGATGTGTACTGAGGGTTTTCCGCCCATAGTAGCATCTGTTTGTGGGCATTGTTCAATTCCTTGAATCTTTCTGCATTCCCGCCCACGTCAGGGTGGTGGCGCTTCGCCATTCGCTTATAGGCTGATTTTATTTTTTCTATATTCCCCGCACGGGATAAGTCTTCTCTTTCGAGTTGAAGAATTCTTAGGGAGCTTTTTTCAACTTTAGACAGCCTTAAACGGGATTTATTGAGGGGTCTGATGCTATTTGGATCGATCTTTTTGTTTTGGTTCCTCGAAAGGAGAAAGAGGGATGCAAAACTCCTTGATGTTTTGTTTTCCACCAGGTTGTACCACTTTTCACCCGACTGGAGGATGAGGTTCTTGAGATCCTCTGCCGGCTTATTTCCAGGGATTCTCCGAAAAATAAACCTGGAAATCTCCTTTGACCAGACCGGCAGTACATCAAGGATGACCTGCTCTTTGGTAAAATAGAACGCTGCATACCTCGCATTAAACGTCTTCAGCAGGCCTTTAGAAAGCGAAAGCACCCAGTTGATTTGCCGGCGGCATTCCTTCGTGCAATATCGCCTCCCCGGTTTTATGCGATCTGTTCCACACGCAATGCATCTGAGTGTTCTCGCCGGTTTCGAATACCTAACGAGGCCGGTTCTCAAGGTTTGGTTTCTCAAATCCCGCATGACACGAATTCACCCATTCAGAATAATAACCCTTCCACCAGGAGGCTGTCCGAAAATAAGACACTTCTTCCAAAATCAAGGACGGCGGAAATTACACCCCAGGAATACCGGGCCGGATTTCGGGGATGATAATTTCAGTCTGATGCAGCGATGGTAAAAAATAGCCGTTCTCGGACTGCCTCCTCGGATATGACGCCATACCATAGCCTGAAACTCCGAAATAATCAAGGGCATCGCGCATCAGCCTTCGCATCCGGCCCGATCAATGCGCAGCCGTCATGGGTCATGCGGAAATACGACGTTGAAGAGTAGGACAGTGGTGCAGGAGGGCTTTACGGAATTGCAGACCTCAGGGCGGAAAAGACTGGATTCAAACGGCGAACACCGGAGGCTCAAAGTTCCTCGGGCGTAAAACACACCACATCATCGATTTCGGATCTGTCCGCGAAAATCATGACCAGCCTATCCACACCCAGGGCGATACCTGCCGCCTCAGGCATATGCTCGAGGGATTTCAGGAATTTTTCGGCCACAGGATATGTTTGCTTCTTGAGTGCCCGCCGCTCATGCTGATCTTTTTCAAACCGTCTCCGTTGTTCGAGGGGGTCGGTCAACTCGGAGAATCCGTTGGCTATTTCGATACCGGCAATGTAAATTTCAAATCTCTCCGCAAATTCGGGATTTTCCGGTTTCAGTCTTGCCAAGGAGGCAAGTGAGGCCGGATAATCATACAGAATTGTCGGTTTTGTCGTACCCAAATAGGGTTCGATTTCCCGGACCATAACTTCGTCGAAACGTCCCTTTCTCACGGCCGTTTCGAGATCCAGCGCCGCGTAACACTCAAAGCATTCACGAACCGAAATTCTATCCCAGGGGTCACTGAGATCAATTTCCCTCTCCTGCGTTCGGATCCTTTCACCCCCGGTGAGGCGTTGGGCTATCTGCCGGATCAGTTGCTCACATTCCGTCATCAGGATCTCATAGTCTATTCCGGCCCGATACCATTCAAGGAGTGTAAATTCAGGCAAATGAAGCCGTCCACGTTCTCCATCTCGAAAGCATTTGCAGATCTGGAATATCCGAGTGTAACCGGCAGCCTGAAGGCGCTTCATACACAGCTCGGGCGATGGCTGCAGATAATCGTCTTCGGCACGAATGAGCTCGATGTGAACTTCAGGGAGGGGCGTTTGAAGGAGCTGGGGGGTTTCCACTTCGAGGTATTGGCGTTCAATAAAAAAGCGCCTGATCTCTTGGATCAGGCGCGCACGCAGCCACAGGCGGTCTTTTCGCTCGTCCAGTCTCTTTTGTTCTTCTCGGGGGAAACTACTCTTTGACGCGGGTGACATATTCTCCGGTCCGGGTATCAATGGTTATTTTGTCGCCCTCCTGAATGAAGGGCGGAACCCGGAGGTTGTAGCCGGTTTCCGCAGTGACAGGTTTCGAATCACCCGCGGCGGAGTCTCCCTTCAACCATGGATCCGCTTTGGTCACGGTCAGATCCACAAAGTTCGGCAAGGTAATGCCGATGGGCTCACTGTGTGAAAAGAGAATCTCCACTTCCAAATTGTCCGTTAGGTAGTCCTTGGCATTCCCCACCTGATCGGCCGTCAAAAAAGCCTGTTCATAATTCTCTACATCCATGAAACAGAACTCGTTTTCCTGGCTGTAAAGGTATTGCATTTTGCGTTCTTCCAGAACAGCCGGCTCGAAAGTATCCCCGGACCGATAGGTTCGATCCACGATCGCGCTCGTGATCATGTTCTTAAGCCTGCAACGATACAGGGATTGGCCTTTTCCCGGCTTCGAAAACTGAAATTCGGTGATTACATACGGCTCGTTGTCAATTTGGATCTTAAGACCTTTCCTCAAATCACTGGCAGTGTACATGATATCCGACCTCGTTCAAGTTTCGGCGTCGTTGGCGGCATTGGGTCTTGCATCTTCCGTATCAAGGAAAATGCTCGGGTCCGCAGCCGAATCCATTTCTAGAAAAACACAGGGGACGTCTCAAGGAAATGGTCGTCAGGAGTTACGGCAACCTCATTTAAGGACCTTGAAACGTTTTCAAGCCTGATCCAGGAGCGAATCGAATGATTCGACTCAAATTTTCTCAAGACTGAGCTATTATATGGAAAACGAACCAAGGTCAAGGGAAAATGGGGTCGGCCGGATGTGAAAGCCCTTGAGATACCCCGTTACAAAGGGTAAACTGGCCGCATTCTTTTTCAAGTCTCCTTTTCATACATTGGGATTCAGGGAAGTACGATGTTGTTGCCGGTTGAATATGATCGAGATCGACCAGCTTAATGGCGTGAAAAAATTTCGCATGGCACGCTCTTTTTGGGGAAGGGGCGTGTATTTTACGACCTCCTATTGGATCGATGGTCTTGTCGTCGATACCGGATGCGCCTACACGGTGAATGACCTGCTTTCCGCGCTTGACAATTTGCCGGTTCGGCTGGTTATAAACACACATTGCCATGAAGATCACATGGGTGGAAACGCAGCCATTCAGTCAAAATACCGAGTGAAAGTGATGGTGCATTCGCCGGCCTTTCCTATGTTAACGACACCAAGGAAACGACACCGGCTTCACCTTTATCGGAAATTTATGTGGGGATACCCTGCGCCATTTCAGGCCTCCCGGCTGGGAGATTTCGTGGAGACTGAGAATCATAGATTTGAAGTGATACATACGCCGGGGCACAGTGCGGATCATATTTGCCTCTACGAAGCCACGAAGGGATGGATCTTTACCGGCGATGCCTATATCGGCGGACGGGATCGAGCCCTGCGGAGAGACTATGATATTTGGCAAATCATCGCATCCCTTAAGGAAATTGCCGGGCGAGATCCAAATGTGCTGTTTCCCGGCAGCGGTCACGTCCGAATGCGGCCGAAAAAAGAGATACTACAAAAAATTGAATATTTAGATGAACTTGGTGAACGAATTCTAACCCTTCACGAAAAGGGGTTAAGCAACCGGAAAATCCGAAAATTGTTATTGGGTCGCGAAATGCGAGTCGCTTATCTTACGATGGGACACTTCAGCGGAGTGAATTTGGTAAACTCCTATCTTACCAACCGACCGGATACGCAAGTTTCCGGATGAAAATTTCCAAGGGATGCCTGGATCATGAAAGTAAATGAAGCCATTATGGCGTTTTCACAAAGTGAGAAAATCAAATCAGGTCTCATTTGGGTGTCTCAGAGCCTCCAGCTGCTCAATGGCACCTCAGAGCCGGAGAGACCGGGCGTGGAAAAGTTCGGCAAAGCGATGGTTGGAATGATTGCACATGAGATTCAACTCGGAAAGAACATCACCGGCGACGCGTCGTGGGAGGAGGTTTTAAAGCATATAGAGCGTGCGATGGTCATGATCGATTCGGGCGTTGCCGCTGAAGCGGTGGGGAGTCTCACGCAGGCCTTGAGCCAAGTCACCAGTATCGGGCATCGATCCATGTCGTTCTTAATGAAAAAAGGCCTTTTGTAGGCGATGTTGCGT
>JAWOGN010000183.1:0-5957 GCA_046496815.1 Desulfatiglandaceae bacterium | reverse complement strand
CACTGATCGGAAACGCCGATGATGTGGGCCGGATCATCCAGGTCATGCAGGGCCGCGCCGAGTCGATACACTGTTCCGGACATCGTCTTAAAAACGCCGTGGTAAATATGAAGCCAGCCTTTGTCGGTTTTAAACGGCGGTGCGCCGGGCCCGATTTTCATTTCATCCCAGTGATAGGCCGCCGGCTTCATAATCACCCGGGAATCGCCCCAGTGGACCAGGTCCGGAGAATAGGAAATCCAGATCGACCAGGGCGACATTTCGGAATGCGGCCGGTCCAAACGCACATACCGATCGCCGAACTTTTCAGGGAAAATGACCACGTTGCGGAGGTCGGCCTGGGTGATCAGCGCAATACGTTCGACTTTTTCAAAATCCCGGGTGTGCGCCAGGGCGATCCGCACGCCGTGACGGGAATAGGCGCTGTAGGTCAGCAGGTAGTCGTTTTCTACCGGGGAAATCCTCATGTCTTCGACTCCGAACGCTTCATACTCGGCAAAACCATTGTCCGTTGAAGGTATGAGAAAAGGTTTGGGATGAACCGTAAATGAAAAACCATCTTCGCTGTCGGCCCTGCCGATGATGGAGCGCCCGTTTCGCAGATGCGATCTGAAAAGCATAATGTAACGATCGTTATGTTTAACGATGCCCGCATTGTGAACTGTAGCGACTGGATACGGCACATCTTTTCTTGTCAATATGGGGTTTTTTTTTGAACGGATTATTATTGGATTATGCGTTTTCATAGTGGTCTGTCCTATAAAATCATTTCATAGGCTTGTATGTATTCATTGATCATCCGTTCGACTGTGAAATGCCGTTCAACATGGCGGCGACAGGATGCGCGGTCAATCTCTTTAATACGTGCAACAGTCTCAATGGCCTCGTCCACGTTATCGACCAAAAAACCGGTTTTGCCGTTTTCGATAAGTTCCGGCATGCTGCCCCTATCAAAGGCAATTACGGGTGTACCGCAGGCCATGGATTCGATAACGGAGAGACCGAAAGGCTCATCGAACTGTATTGGGTGCAATAGCGCGCAGGCTTTGCCGAGGAGCCGGTTACGCTCACCTGGTCCGACGCTGCCGGCATAAATCACCTTGTCGTTGTCTATGTGAGGGGCCACATAATGGTCATAGTAGGTCTGGTCCTGGATAATACCCGCCAATATCAGCTTTTTATTGCAGGCCCCGGCAATTTCAAGGGCCTCTATGACACCCTTATCATGGTGAATCCGCCCGAAAAAGAGCAGGTAATCGTCCGGATCAGGCTGAAAATCAAACTGTTTTATATCAATGCCGTGATGGATGGTCTTGATATAATCAAGATCCGGCGACCGGTCGGCATTACTGATGGAAACATAGAACACTTTGCCGTTGTATTTTCTGTAAACCGGTAGAATCCCCGACGATGAAAAACCGTGAATGGTGGTAACGACCGGGGTGGAGATAAAGGCGGTATAGGTCAGCGGCAGATAGTCAAAGTGGTTATGGATAATATTAAAATCTTCAGCATGCTCAAAGAGCTCTGCAATGTGCAGGCATTCCCAGACTTTTGGTATGAGTGAGCGGTCTTCTTCATAGCCCCGGGGGCAAACGGCCTGCAGCCTACCGCTGGTCTGCGAATCCGCGGTTGCAAACAAGGTTACATCATGACCGCACGATACCAGCCCCTCGGTTAAGAGGGAGGCCACGTTTTCCCAGGGGCCGTAGTGACGTGGCGGCGTGCGCCAGGCAATGGGCGAGAGCATGGCGATATGCATAGCTAATCCTTTTGTTAATGAGTTTTCTGTGACGACGGCTGGTTTAAAATCTCGTCGGCATAAAGCTTTTGCAATGTCATCAGCGACAGCAGCCAGGCAAGGGAGGACTCGGCGCCTTCATTCTGGTTGATGCCGTCCGCCATCAGACCGTCACGGCAACCGCCGGTCTTGGGATCATAGAGCGGCAAGTTAAGGTCGTTGTTTCCCAGAAACCAGTTAAAGCACATGACCGCACTGTCAATCCATGTTTTATCCCGAGTGATGTTAAAGGCTTCGATACACGCCTCGATCATGGCATTAGACTCTATTGGCTGCTGGTCGAAACGAGCCTTGGGACCGCCTTTTTCATACCAGCCGTTATTACCGATGGGTACAAAATGGCCTTCTTCGGTCTGAACGGAGAGCAACCACTTGAGTGATTTGAGTCCCATATCGATCATATCGCTGCGCTGCATCCATTGGCCGGACAGCAGCAGGGCATGGGGCAGTTTTCCGTTAGCATAGTTTAGAGCGTTCTCAAGCCAGGGCCAATCGTCTGTTCCATTGTTTTTAAACTGATTGAAAAGCCTGTCGGCAATAACTTCCCGGATCCTGCGCACATCACTGTCGCCGGAAAACTTATGCAGGTAAGCATGCATGCCCACCAGAGAAAAGGCGAAGGCGCGGGGCGAATGAAAATTTTCGACAGCTCTCAGTGCCTTGTTGAAAAGGGTTGTGCTCATTGCGAGATGCCCGGGATCGTCAAGAAAAGCTACTGCTTTACCAAGGCACCAGAGCGCTCTGGCATGCGCATCCTCGGACCCGATCTCCTCCATCCACTGCCGCGAATAAGTCATGAAATTGCGAAAGCGCCCATTTTTTTCATCATAGGCATACAGAAGAAATCCGAGATAATGACCGCTGAGAAAATCAAGTCCCAAACCATTTGTCGGCAGGTATTTTTGACCCATGGCGGCAACCAGTAGCGCTCTGGCATTATCATCGGTGCAGTAGCCATGGGTGCGATCGGGAATGGTATGGTTGGCATGTTGTAAGATGCCGGTATCATCGGTAAGGGCTTTCAGGTGATCGAGCTTGATCTCCGGGAGCTCGAAATTCGTGATGGCCTTGATGTTTTCAACATAGGAATGCCGGGGACGGGGGTTCCGGGTGCGGTTTTGCCGTACTTCGCTGAAAACCTGGAGGTATTTTCGGGATACCTCCTTCCAAACCGCTTCACGACTGAAGGTATAGGCTTTTTTGCGAATGGCGTGCCGTTCGACATCGTTGTCCAAAAGGGCGGTAATTTGGTCCGCCATGGCATCAGGGTTGTTGAATGGAACAATTTTTCCCCGGCCTTCGGCAAGCATCTCGGTCGCATACCAGTAGGGTGTCGAAATGACGGCTTTGCCTGTGCCCATGGCATAGGCAAGGGTTCCGGAGGTAATCTGGGCTTCTTCAAGATAAGGGGTTAGGTAGATATCGGCGATGCCGAGAAATTCACACAATTCTCTTAGGCTCACAAAGCGATTTAGAAAAATTACATGCTCGCCGATATCGAGTTTGCGCACGAGCTGCTGCAGCATGATACGGTATGCATCCCCATGAAACTTGAGAATATGAGGATGTGTTGCACCCAGGATTATATAGACCACATCAGGGTGTTTTTTTATGACCGCCGGAAGCGCCTGCAGCACATTTTCGATGCCCTTGTTTGAGGAAAGCAAGCCGAATGTGAGCAGCACCTTTTTGCCTTCCACTCCGAACTTGTCTTTGTAGAAGCTCGAATCAATAAACGGCGTATCCGGAATGCCGTGATGGATGAAAGCGATTTTTTCCTCGGACACTCCATAGATATCTTTAAGGAACTCAGAGGCCTTACGGCTCATCACCACCATTTTATCGGAAAGATCGGATAGCTTGCACATGACGTCACGATATTCCGGGGCGGGGTCTTTCAGAACCGTATGCAAGGTTGTCACTACCGGCATGCGCAGATCACCCATGAGTTTCAGCAAGTGGCTGCCGGCCGGACCTCCGAAAAGACCGTATTCATGCTGCACGCAGACAATATCCATCTGGCTGATATTGAGAAATTGAGATGCGACACTATAATCGGTCAACTTGTTCTGGTTGATCTCAAAGCGCACTTTTTCCGGGTATGGATATCCCTCAGGTGTGTCATTCATGGCAGCCACCCAGCAGTTAACATCGGGGGCTTCCGCTGATAAGCCTTCAACCAGATCCGTGGTAAAGGTTGCGATACCGCACTGACGGGGCAGATAGTTACCGATTACGGCAACCGAGTCGATTCCCTCATAGTATTTAATATCAGATGTCATAACCGCTACCTTTTGGTTTTACGTTTATCTTTCATTCTCCCAAATCGATTTCATTTTGTCGCTTTTTTTGCTTTCGCTTCTCCTTGAGTGTTTGCTTGCCTTTTTTCCGTTCTTCTCGTTTGCCCTTATCTTTTTTTCCCTTATCTCCCATCTCATCCCCTTTTGCTTTCAAAAAAATTTTTGTTGAGAAAGGCAACCCACATATGGGTTACCTTTAACATCCAACTCATTTTTTGATAAGAAGTTCAAGTCCGTCGCTGCATGCTCGGCTTACAGCATAGTCAGACTTTTCTTGCCCGGGCATTTTATCCCAGCCACCCTTTTCAATGAATTTAGCTCTTTCCCAGCTACTTATCTTCTCAAATTCTTTAAGGTTCTCCTCATGGTTCGGGTCCTGCATAAACTGGGCGACGCAGATCGCCGCTTGACTCGCCAAAACCGCTTGTTCGGTCATTGTTTCGGTCGTGCCGGAAGTCGTCCACCCTCCCCACGCAAAACCGATGATCATTGCGATGACTGCCCCAACAATAAGACCCCAGACTCCATACTTAATTTTTCCTGCAGTTTCCGGTTTCATTAATCATACCTCCGTGAATTATGGTGTGAGATTTCTGCCTACGATGACCTTGCAACCAATGAGTTGGATGAGGTCATCGGCCCCAGTACCTGACCGTTTTTCCCATATGAAATTGATGAATTCGCAAAAAGTCGGAAATTACCTTTTTCCGTCATTCCGGCGAAAGCCGGAATCCAGTCTTTTCAGCCAGTTAAGGAGGAACTGGACTCCGGTCGAAGATCCCGTATTCATCGGGGTTTTCACCGGAGTGACAACTTTTTACGATTTCATCAATATTTATTTTCCTATCCGGACTATTTACAGTTGCAACTGCTCGAATCTCGATGTTGCACTCAGGGAACATTATTTTTAAGCATTCCCTCAGGACATACTCTTCCAAGGAATCTATAAAAGAACCCTTCATAATCACTATTTTTTTCAAGATCGACCTCCTCCCTTTTTCGACTCACTGAGCCATCTTCACTGTACAGATTTTGCGGAAATGATAGCCATAGATTGCAAGCGTAATCGTCAGCGGGAGCATTTTGGGTCGGCGAAAAAGCGTCCAGAACAAAATCTTCCAATATTGAAATCGTTCTTTTCCGAAAATGCCCAGGCGAATGCTTGACCGCACGAACGCCAGCAAACGTTGAAAATCCATTGGAGTTCTGACCTTCGGTCGCTTATACTCCCGGAGAAAGGTCAACACTCGTTTATAGTAATGCTCGGGTGCGTAAATGTTTTGCATTAAGTTCCTGTATCCTTCTCGCAACACATCAAGCCCCATTCGAGGAAAGATGTTGGTTGTTCCGTCCGTGTTATCTCCGGAGGAAAACTCAATCAGGCGACCCTCCACTTTCATTCGTTGGTAAAGACTTGTGCCGGGAGGAGCGTTGAGCAAACCAACCATGGCCGTCACGATACCGCTTTTTTGAATAAACTCAATCTGTCGCTGAAAGATGGAAGGCGTGTCACTGTCGAATCCCACAATGAAGCCTCCTGTCACTTGCAGCCCGGCCCGCTGCATGAGCTTTACACTCTCCAGCAAATCACGGTTTTTGTTCTGTTGTTTGTTGCATTCAGCCAGACTTTCTTCATTGGGCGTTTCGATTCCGATGAAGACCGCATCAAAACCCGCCTTGACCATCATCTCCATCAATTCCGGATCATCGGCCAGATTGACCGAGGCCTCCGTGTTAAACGGTATTTCCTTCCTGCCTTCCTGCCATTGGATGAGTGCGGGTAGGAGATGGTTCTTCAGATAAACTTTGTTGCCGATAAAGTTGTCATCCACAAAAAAGACCTGACCACGCCATCC
>JAWOGN010000044.1:0-13681 GCA_046496815.1 Desulfatiglandaceae bacterium | reverse complement strand
GATACAGATATCCACTGAAGTCTCAGTTCTCAGCACTTTCTGGAGACAAAGCACCATCATTTTCTTCTCAGAAAGTTGAGTTGTGCTGTTCGTTTGACTTTGCTTTACTGAAATGAATTGAGTTCATTCTTATTAAGTCCCAAACAGGCAGGGATGTCAAGCCAAATCGGTGGGCACAATATGTAGGAGTCGTGAGGGGGCGACAGAATCAAGAGGGACTTTTGTTTACTGCTATGAAACTGTCGCCCCGGCCACCCTTAAAAAAACCAGGATCGTATAAGAAATCTTTACTCCAAAGCTTCGAAATTTTATGATATCTGCCGTTGGGTGATACCTGGCTTTAAGGTTTTCGGCCAGAGAAAGTTTCAATCACTCAACAGGTTTGATATGGCTTTTCCCCTGTAAATGCGTGAGCCACCTTTCGGTCCCTTTTTCTCTATTCCTCGCAGTAACCGTGACCCTGCCGCCGGTTTCAAATTTGATATCCGTCTTCATTAATCTGCCTGAAACGTGGTCTGCTGAAAAGCAGAGGCTTTTGTGCCTGAACTCCGGTCCCTAAACAAAATAACCCAGATTTCATTGTTCATCGGGGTTTTCAACGGAGTGACGACTTTTTACGATTTCATCAAATTTGACTCAAGGTTTATTCGTGATTGTCTACGGATGTTCTTTTGAATGAGCCACCGATGTCCAAATACTATGGTGACCATTATTTAAAATGAATTCAGAAAATTAGGGGCACGCAGTCGGCAAATGAAATAAAATAACACAGTTAATCGTTCATACATTGAGAAATCGGCTTCCATCAAACGACAAATCCCGGCCCATTGCCGGATGGGAAAATAAAAGCAGTAAAAAGGATGCGGCCGGATTTAGAAAGAAATGAGATTTCATTCAAGTTTTTCGTTAACGGGTTCGATATTATGAGTATAAATTCATAATTTACTGTAAATTCACCTTATTTTAAAGATTACCTGTCTCAATTCTGCGGTTCAGACACTATTTTGTCTCTTCCGACGGCTGCGCCTTGGCCTGCATAGTGGGAGGGAGTTTTTCCTGAGCGGGGGGAAAGCGCCGGGTTGACGTAGAGGGCTTTTCCTGTTTTTCCCAAAATCTGCAGGGACATGTTGGGGACACTTAAGACCGTAGCAACACCTTTTCTCAGCGTGGGCGCTTTTCACTGGATCAGAAGGCGGTGCTTCATCCGGGGCTTTACTTTAAAGCCTGCAGATTTCGGGAAAAACAGGAAAAGCCCGAATGAGCGCAACGGCAGGATTTGAATCGCACTCTGTCCATTATGGAAGGCAGGTCTACGGTGCCCGGGGGTTTGTCATGGCCTCAGTCAACTCACGGCGCAGACGGCGGGACTTCTCTGCTATTTTCTTTCGTGCTTGCTCCCCGAGGGTAGCTATGGTTTCAGCAAATTCAAGGGGAGTGAGCAAGCCGTAATAGTTTTGCCAGTAGACGATGATGTGATTGTCCGAGGGCAGTAATTGCTGGCGGATACGAGGTGGAGTCTTTTTGCTCAGTTCTTTGCGTGCTCGGCGCAAGAGGTAGAGCTGGAGCAGATTATAGCTCAGCACGATAAAGACGACCTGGTTGGTCACCATCGAGAAGGCGCGAGAGGTAAAATTGGTTAGATCGGCAAAGCACTTGAGCTGACGATATCTTTCTTCTGTCGCTGTGCGAAGATGGTAGTCTTCTCGGGCCTGGCATGAGTTGTGGACCTCTTTGGTGTCGATCAGCAGCCAGATGTTTTCATGGCCGTCGGCGTAGTGCTCACGGTTTGCCACAACACTGAGCGGCACGGTACAAGACTGCCAGCTTGTGAACTGCCCTATGGCCGCCGTCTCCGTCTTTACCAGGGTCTTTTCCAAGGGCAAAGGTGGCTTTGCCTCTTTGAGCTCCTTAAGCTTTTCCTGCCGCTTTTTCTCCCTCTTTTCAATCGCTTTGGGTCGGGGCCGGACCGTTTTCTTCATCTTTGCCGGAGGGTCTTTACAGCAAACCCAATCCACTTCGGGGAGCCGGAAAAGAGCCATCGCGTCCCCATAGATGTCCATGTTGCTGCGAACCGGAATCAGGATATCAATCCCATAGTCCTTTTTGCACCTGGAGATCGCCTCCCCATCTATAAAACCGCGGTCCAGAATGAGCCGCTTCATCACCCCCGCTCCCGCCCCCTCCGCAAACTCTCTTACAAGTTCATAAAGGATCGGACACTCGTGCGCATTACCCGGAACCACCTTTACAGCGACAAAGATAAAAAACTCCAGATCTCGGTTCGTATGCAACAGGGTCACCATCTTATAGCAGCGCCGCCACTGGCATCGGAGCTTCGCTTCATCGCTCAGTGCCTTGTACTGCTCCAAGCTCACAGGATGATTGTGCTCATCGAAAAGAAGCTTGACCGACCCTTCATAATTCGGGTTGTCGGGCACAAAAAGATAGGAACCATCTCCTATGAAGATCCCTTCCTTGTCAAAAATACGCTGGTTGCGAAACACCCTTACCGCATCATCACAAAACCACCTCATCAGCGCTTGCGCATCCGTGTCCTTCGCCATCTTGCGAAGAAAGTCCTTATCACAAGGGGTCTCCCGGTCATAATGATTCTTCTTGTTGAACCCCTCACAGACAATCGTGATATCTCCGCTATCCGGATGTGTCACTTTTCGCCCTGCCTTGGCTCCAAAGGCATTGAGCATCCCTCCAGAGCGCACCAAGAGGGGATAACTGTTGAAGGAGTGAACCCCGTGCAACCGCATAGAAAGATTGCTCGCCACATATACCCATAAGGGCACATCTTCTTTCTTTCGGGGATTGGGGTAGCTTTGGGAAAGTTGATCCAGGATTTTCTTCCCCTTAATAAAGCGAAAAAAATCCGTCTCAAATACCTCGCTGGCCGCCTCTATGTAGTCAAAATCTCCATTGCCAAGGGCTTTTAGAACCAAAGGTTTGTTCTGCTCGAAGATCACTAAATCCATGCCGGTCCCGACAACCCAATTATTTCTTTCTAGAACCCGGAATCTCTTCCCGCCGCATTGCCTCCATCTCGTCCATCACCTTCACCATCTTCCTATAAATCTCTCCCAACCGGGCTCGAACCTGCCGCAGTTCCTGATAACGTCTCACCTTCCTTTGAACCTCAACAAGAAACCCATGGGGAATAACCCTTAATCGGGTCTTGCCTCCCTCGCTGGCGCTGACCACCATGCGTCCATGGAGCTGCCCCTGAGCACATTTACATCCCGGCTTTCCACATCTGCGCTTCAACTCGTAGACCGTCCCTTTGATCACCGGCCGATCTGAAAAGAAGGGTTCGATGAGTCCCCTGATCTCGTTGGCCAGATGAAGAAGACTCTGCCGGAGCTGACTGAATTTCTCCCGATCCCCTTTTCTCTGTATGCTCATAATTTAATAGCATACAGATATCTGAAAAAAAATCAACAAAAAAATGAAGGCACTCAAAAATTTTTTCCCGGGGATCTACCGGAAAATACCTGGTTGTTAGAATGGCCATCCGGGGCGGCTTACACGGACTCGCTCGATCCCCTCTCGGCACGCCCCGCTACTGTCTGAATTGCAGGATCGGATATTTATTTGTTGACATATCAACCGCATCCGCTCAATAAATAGGTTTACGAGGATTGAGAGCTTTTTTCCCGGCTTCCGGAGCCCAACCCGAACCCCAATCCGGCGATTTCCGAAATAACGGGCGGTTCCTTCCGTTTTTCATTCCGGAAAAACACGAAATTCGGTTGTATCTCAACCGATTGAGCTTTTCCAATTCAAGATCGTATTATTTATGGGTGAACAAGCCATGAAGACGCATGGCGTTTGGTGCAACACTTAAAAAAGGAAAGGAGATCGTAAAATGAAAAAGCTTTTGGTTATCTTGTCGGTCTTTACATTGGTTCTGTCTTTACATGTCGTGGAAGCACGGGCGGAGTTTCCGAACAAACCGATAACCTACACGATATCATTCAACCCGGGGGGTGAATCCGATATTACGGCCCGGTTGCAGGAAAAACCCCTGCAGGATGTGCTGGGGGTTTCCGTAAACATTACCCACAAACCGGGCGGAGGAGGAGCGGTTGCCTGGAGTGATTTTCAAAGAAACGCAAAACCTGACGGCTATCAAATCATCGGTGTGAACATTCCCCACATCATCGGGCAACCTCTGCTTCGCAAGGATGCCGGTTACGAAACAGACGGTTTTAACCTGATTATGTGGTTTCATTTCACGCCAAACGCCTTGATAGTCCGTAAGGACAGTGAGTTCAAGACGCTGAAGGATTTCATAGAGTTTGCAAAAAAGAATCCGAAGGTGATCACCATCGGGGGGAGCGGAACTTACAGTGCCAACCATTTAGAGACACTACGACTTGAAAGAGAAGCCGGCATCAACCTGACATACATCCCTCACACGGGCACGGGTCCGCTGGTACCGGCCGTGTTGGGCGGCCATCTCACGGCCCTCATGAATTATTCCATGCTGGGTGTGCAACTGAAAGAACAGGTGCGGATACTGGCCGTAGCCTCTGAAGAGCGCGCTCCCTTCCTGCCCGACGCTCCCACCTTCAGGGAACTGGGATATGATATCGTGGGGGGGGCTTTCCGAGGCGTCGCGGCACCCATGGGCACTCCCAAGGAAATCATAGACAAACTGGCCGAGGCGTTTACGAAGGTGAACAAGATGATTGCCGAAAAGCAGGAACCCCTGGGTTTTATAATGACGTACGCAACGGGTGAAAAAGCCAAAGAACTCACCGACCAGATGAAAAAGGCCTACGGCGACGTATTCCAGGACATATCCAAAAAGGGAAAATAGCAATAAGAACCATCCTGCGCCTGATGCCGGGCTCTGATCGATTTTCCAAGAAACGGGCGACCCGGAGAAGCGCCATTCCGGGTTCGTCCGATGGCTGCTCCCATGAAGGACAACTTCGCCGAAAGGCATCGAGATGGAACTTTTTACTGATACCTTCTTCCAGCTTCTGCATCCCCAGATTATCCTCATCATATTCTGCGGTGTGAGTGCAGGGCTTTTCGTGGGCGCCATGCCCGGCCTCACCGCCACGATGGCCCTGGCGGTTCTTCTGCCTTTCACCTTCACCATGCCCCCGCTGCAGGGTCTGGTTGCGCTCGGTGCGGTTTATATGGGGGCAATTTACGGGGGTTCTTTTGCAGCCATTCTGGTGAACACCCCCGGCACCCCCTCATCCATAGCCACCGCTTTCGAGGGCTACCCCATGGCCAAAAACGGCCGGGGTATCGAGGCCATATACGTTGCCACCATATCTTCGGCCATAGGCGGCATCGCCGGCGTGCTCTTCCTTTTGCTGCTGTCCCCTCCCCTGGCCCGGCTTTCCATCAAGTTCGGACCCGCGGAATTTTTCTGGGTGGCCATGCTGGGTCTCACGCTCATTGCAAGCCTTTCGGAGGGCTCGATCTTGAAAGGTCTCCTTGGGGGCGCACTTGGAATGCTTCTTGGTACGATCGGTGTCGCTCCCATCGGAGGTGAAACCCGATTCACATTCGGCGTCCCCGTACTCCAGGGCGGTGTGGAGATGATCGTCGCCCTGATAGGTCTTTTCGTTCTCCCCGAATTGTACAACATGGCCACACAGGGGAAGGCGGCGCTTCAGCAGGTATCGATCTCATCGGACCGGAAAGACGCCTTCTGGCCGGTGGTTAAACGGGTCCTGTCCATGCCGGGGAATCTTGTTCGATCTTGCGTCATCGGTGAGATAGTGGCGATAATTCCCGGTGCCGGGGGAAATATTGCAAATCTGGTCGCCTACAACGAGGCCAAGCGGGGAAGCAAGCATCCTGAGAAATTTGGAACCGGCACCATCGAGGGTCTTGTCGCAACGGAATCAAGCAACAACGTCACCGTGGCGGGGAGCATGGTCCCTCTTCTGACTCTCGGGATTCCGGGCGCTCCCCCCGACGCCGTCATTCTCGGAGTGCTTCTGCTCCACGGTCTGAGGCCGGGGATAGAACTTTTTACGACAAGCGGAAGACTCACCTACGGTTTCATCATTTCCATGGGCCTGGCGGCGATTGCAATGGTGCCGGTCGGCATCTGGGGCGGGCGCCTCATTTACAAGGTGATCTTCAAGACGCCGTATTATTTTCTTGTGCCCACAATATCTCTTGCAACCATCCTGGGCACGTTTGCCCTCAGAAACAGTATCACCGACGTCTTGATTATGATAACCCTCGGCACCATCGGGTACCTTCTCAAACAGGTCGGGATCGCACCCGCTCCAATCGTACTCGGTCTCATTCTTGGAAGCATCGCGGAAATCGGGTTCGTCCAGTCTCTTTTACGCGGAGCGGCCTATCCCTATCCCATCCTGAAACTTTTTGAAAATCCCCTCTCCCATATACTCATTGCCATGACGTTATTTTCAGGGGCCTGGCCCTACCTGTCGGTGGTATATAAGCGCTTCAGGAGCAAAAAGAACTCAAGGTAACGATGATGACAAAAACCAGAAACACGAGTTTGATTGCGGGGGTTATCGGGCTGGGCTTAAGTGCCCTGTTCTGGCTCTCACTCGAAGAGATCTCCAGGCTGAGCATCATATTTCCGGAGGCCATGATTGTAATCATGGCCCTTATATCGGTAGGTCTCGTCATCTCCGGTTTCATCAAACCTGAACGAACCCGATTATTCGGCGAAGGAGACCACCTGAGGGCATTTGTTACGGGTCTAACACTGTTCGCCTGGGTCATCGCCATAAGCTGGGTGGGCTTTTATGTCACCAGCGTTGCCGCCTTTTCTTTTCTCGCCTATTATCTGGCCCTGGCCAGGCGCCGCGTGACGTTTGGCCTGTTTACATTATGGGTGGTCATCATCGCCCTGGAGGTGGGAATCTTTTACCTTATCTTCACAAAGCTGCTGTATGTGCCCCTGCCAACGGGATGGCTTATCTGAGTGTGGACCTTAAGAATACCCCATTGAACCCTTTGAATCTCAGGTTCTCGCGCCGCCCGCACTTCTACTCGTCGCCTTTTCGGCGGGCTGCCGGCGGGTCCCATAAACAGCGCTCACCATCCGTTCGTGAATTTGATAGCTGATACACCGAAATCATTGTAAGACAATCTCGTAAAAAGTCGTCACCCCGTTGAAAATCCCGATGAATGCGGGATCTTCGAACGGAGGTGACGGTTCTCCTTAACTGTCTGAAAAGACTGGATCCGGTCTACACCGGAATGACGGAAGATGGTAATATCCGACTTTTACGAGGTCATCATTGTAAGGCTTCGGAAAAAAAATCGTAACCGTTCACGGGTTCAAAGGTTCAGCGGTTCAAGGTTCAATTCTCGTCCACGGAGTGCATTTGGGTTACGTAATTATGAGAAAAGCGTCAGCTTTGTCAGGCCTCATCCAAAATTTGGAACTAAATTGGCAATTACTTGGGAAAATGAGCATTTTTAACGACGATTTCGGGTCCTCAATCCCTTCTTTGTCCTTAACCCTCGTATCTGACTCCGCAATGCTGGAGTCTCACTTTTGATCAAACTGGCCGTTTCGGCGGCCAGAGGCGGCGCTGAACGTTGAACCCTGAACCTGTGAACGCTTACCAAAAATCTAAATTGATCCAAAAAATTTTATTTTTTTATGAACGGGAGGGTATAGAAGTGGAGACGCAATTAGAGCTGGAGAAAAATCGCGTAGAACAAAGAAACAGGCTCGCACAAGTGCTCCCCGAGGTGATGAAGCGCGTCGGCGATCTGACCGCTGAAGTGTATAAAGATGGTGTTCTGAGTTGTAAAGTGAAGCGGTTGATGGCATTGGCTTTGGCACTTGGGACGGGGTGTAAAAATTGCATTTTGTCTCAAACCATGGAAGCATTGGAAAACGGGGCAACGAAAGCGGAAATACTGGAAACGATCTCAGTGGTTGTGAGCATGAGGGGAACCACCGGGGTCGGCGAATCCCTGAGAGTTGTCCAGTTGCTGCACGAATTGGAGAAGCTTTGACAGGATGAAATGGCGGGTTCACATTCTCTTACAATGGGAGGGGTTATGGCGGAGAAAGCAAAGATTGGGATCATCATTTGCGACCGGTACCGCAGGTGCGCAGGCGGAAAGTGTTTCAGATCATTGCGGAACAGAGAGGGAGCTTTCGGCAGGTACAAAGATATGGAGGTTGAGGTGGTGGGCTATACCACCTGCGATGGGTGTCCCGGTGGGAATGTTGAGTATGCCGTGGAGGAAATGAAGGGAAACGGAGCACAAGCCATCCATCTGGCCACGGGACTCGTTGTGGGCTATCCCCCCTGCCCTCACATCACCTATTTTCATGACTTTATCAAAACAAAATGTGGCCTGGATGTCGTTTATGGCACCCATCCGATCCCTCAAAAATACCTTAACATGCACGATCAGTTGGGAACGTGGAATGATGCCCACTGGCAGGAGATTATTCAACCGACCATGACGGATGCGGAAACTCGGTTGGCCTATGACTGATAAACGCAGATATGATCCGAGAGTCCGGGATCCTATCATGTCGCAAGACGGCAGCGCCAACGGTGGTGGACTGCCAAGACCGCTATGCTCGACCCGCAGTCTGTGACGTAAGAAGAGGAAGAATCTTTTGATGAAGTTAAGGCTCAAAGCTTTTGTCTGTTTCGGTTCGATAGTGTATTTCTTGCTGAGTTCCTATGGATTCGGCCAGGTCTCTGCGCCGATGCCTCAGCTGCATCAGGAGAATCCCAGACCCATCGGCAAAGGCCTCATGCGGACGGAAAACTATCACCTGGGACCCGTCATACCGGGACTGCAACAGGGGGCTGTCCCTCAGGGTTTGGCGTATTCCGCGAAACACAATCTAATATTCATTTCCTTTTACTTTGATAAGCCGATTCCCTCCTCGGTTTCGGTAATTGATGGATCCACAAAAAAGTGCACCGGCACGTTTGCGTTGAAGGAATCGGCAAGCGTTCATCACTACGGACACGTGGGCGGGATCGCAGTAAACGATGCGTTTGTCTGGGTCTCTTCAGATGGGAAGCTACACAAGTACGCGCTTTCAGATGCAACCACAGCCAATACGATGCGAGAGCTCACACCTATGCGCGTAACAGCGACCGAAACCAACGCTTCGTTTGTGACATTTTACAAAAATCGCTTGTTTGTCGGTGAGTTTGCCTATGGCAGCAAATACAAGACCAAGAAATCACACCACACGGAAGACAGAACCGGCCAAAAGCAATCTGCGTGGATATGTGCGTACAATACGAATGAAGCGGGAAATACCTTCCAATATATCCTTTCAATTCGAGAGAAGGTGCAGGGGATCTGTATCACGGATGACCAGATTTTCCTCAGTATATCCTACGGCAGAAGGAACAGAAGCACCATTGCCGTCTACGAAAACCCATTGGGAGAGCAACCGCACAGAAACATCGCCTTGGACAGTGGAAGAACGGTCCCTTTATGGTATTTGGATGGAAAAAACCTGATAAAGGAGATTGATTTCCCGCCCATGTCGGAAGGGGTGACGATGATCAACGGAAAACTCGCCGTGCTATCCGAATCCGGCGCGGAGAAGTATCAAAGAGGGGGGCTGGGCCCTTTAGATTACATTATCTTTATTGACTTGGAGGAATATTTTCAGAATTCGGCTGCGTCGCCATGAAAGACACGGAAAGGCATAACCATCGCGGTTTCGCCTTTCTCAGATGCATGGGGAATAAAACCGAAATGCGAGCGCTTCTTGCGCCGCCAAACAAAGTGTCGCGGACAATAATCTTTTCATGTTTTTTTCTCCTGTTTCAACATTTCCTTATTGGGTTTTAAACGCATTGAAAGGGACGTAGTTACTCTAAAAGCCTCAACGTTCCCTTCATACATCCAACGCGCTCCCCGACATCGCACAATGCTCCTCTAGAACACATGCATGGACGATTTTCGAATCCCGATATGTACATCGTTGTTTCCTGAAAGCGCTAACCCGATAAGATCGCTCTTACTGATCATCGCAGTCAAGGTCACCTCCCCCCGCTTGACCAGAACCTCATGATAGGGACCCCGATCCATAACCCCGATCACTTTGCCCCTTAAGACAGTCATTCCATTTCCTGAGAACGCCTCTTTTCTGACGATCACATCTTCAGGTCGAATGGCCAAATGACCTTCGGTGAAGCCGGGCGGTTTTTCAAGTTCCAGGACTAAATCCCCCACCACGCATCTTGCGTCATCAAAAGAAGCCGGGAAAACGTTCTTCATGCCCACAAATTCGGCCACAAAGGGGGTTGCGGGGTGTTCGAACACATCGGCGACCGTGCCGACCTGTTCAATGCTTCCATGATTGAGAACCGCCGTTCGGTCCCCCAAAAAAAACGCTTCCGCAAAATCATGGGTGACCATCAAAAACGTAATGCCCAGTTCTTGGTGAAGCTTTTTCAAAACGTCTCGGATATCTTCACGAAAATTGGGGTCCAGCGCCGAAAGGGGTTCGTCCAGAAGCAAAACGGAGGGATTCACGGCCAAGGCACGTGAAAGCGAGACCCGCTGTTTTTCGCCTCCACTCAAATGCTGAATGGAACGATTCGCCAGCGGCTGAAGCGCAAGCTGCTCCATGAGCCAGCCCACCCATTTCTTCGATTCTTGCGCATCGGTCTTGTGATAGCGTAAACCGTAGGTGATGTTCTCATAAACAGACAGATGCGGGAACAGTGCGTAGTCCTGGTAGACGATACCGATGCCCCGCTGCTCCGGATCCAGTTTTGTGACATCTCGGCCGTTCACCCGAATACGACCACTGGTTATGGGCATGACGCCGGCAATGGCCTCCAATATCAGCGTCTTCCCGGCACCGGTCGGACCCAGAAGCGCAAAAAACTCCCCATCCTGTATGGAGAGGTTGATGTCGTCCAGGACAAATCCAGGGAGCTCAATACGCAGCTGCTCGATATTGATCATGTCTCTTCCTTTTTCGGCAGCGAAACGACTCTCAGAAGCAAAAACAACAGAAGACAGACCAAAATGAGCCAGACAGCCACCGGCTGAGAGTATTTCAATCCATAGGCCGTAAAACGCTCATAGATCATGACCGGCGCGACCATGGGATGATAGGCGACAATGACAATGGCGCCAAACTCGCTGATCGCCCGGGCTGCACACATGATAATACCCACCAGCATGGCACGCCAGGCGAGCGGAAACGTAATCCGGAAAAAGGTACCGCTCAGCGAAGCCCCCAGGCTTCTGGAAACATTTTCCAATCTCCTGGGAATGGATTCAAATCCCGTCTTGACCGAGTTGACGTAGAACGGCAGCCCCACAAATGTCAGCACGGTGACGATACCTGTGGTTGTTCCCATGACCTGTATGCCCACCTGGTGCATGATTTGTCCGAGCCAGTGGTTTTTTCCGGCGACACCCAAAATTGCGATGCCCACGACCGGGTGCGGAATCATAATCGGCAGATCAATAACGCTTTCGACGAGCTTCTTCCCCGGAAATTCCTTGCGCGCCAAAACATAGGCAAACGGCGTCCCTATCATAAAGGAAATCAATGCCGCCATACCGGATGTGTAGATGCTCAGCCAAATGGACCGGCGCACGTCTCTGTCTTGGAACGCTTCCTTGAGGTCCTGCAACGCCGGTTGGGTCACCATTTCGGTCAAGGGGAACAAAATAAAGACCACGACAACAAAACTGCAGAACACCGTCAGCATCAGAAATGGATCGAAGTGTTTCTTTGTCTGCATGAAACGCCTTTCCCTCGAGCGAGCCTACCCGCCGCACACAATGTCGACGGGTATGCCCCCCAATATACAAAGAAGACGGCCTTCGGCGCGCAAAAGAATCCCGATCGTACCGAATGAAGAACGAACCGGAGCCTGTCTCTCCTTCTTGAAGAAAACTACTGCTTGACTTCAACCCATTTCTGCAGCGATTCCGGCAGCTTCGCTCTCATCTCGGCGGTCGGGACTCGGCAGGGAATAAACGGGGGTTGTCCCATATCCTTCAGGATCCTGAGCCCGCCCTCGGGATCGAGCAAATACCCCAAGAAGGCCTCGGCAGCCTCTGGATTGGGGGCATCTTTTACCATCGTGATGCCATATGTACAGGATTGTCCGGTCCGCGTAATCCAGGTGCCCGGTTTCTTACCGGTTACCTTAACTTGCGCTTGCTTATAGGAATCATCAAACTTGTAGTTTCCGAGGTTGATGTCGTCGGGAAGTTCTACGTACTTCAGACCATGTTGAACGGCAATCGATAGATATTCCCACGCATAGTCCATATTTCCCGTCTTCAGGAGAGACACCAATTCAACCGATTTCGGTCTTACATTCTTTTGGGGACGATTGGCGATCAGTCGGTCATAGAGTCCGGGCTCGTTGTAGTACTTTTCCGCCAACTGAAGCACCATAAGGCTCCGGTATCCGCACGGGTCCAGATTCGGATCGGAATGGCCCCAAATGACCCCTTCCCGACCGAGAATTTTGTACCAGTTCTCGGCATTGACTTCGTCTGCAAAACGGCTTTTGTCCGTATAACACAGCACCAATTGGTTCGTGGCGAACCGGATGTTCCAATCTGCATAGTCCGGCATGAGAGTCTTGTCGATGACCTTGAAATCGGCGGACCCCATGATATCTGCGGGCTTGTGGAGTTCCGAAATCATGCGTGCCATTTTGGTGCTTCCCCCCGCCTCACGCAGCACATCCACCTTGGGATACTTCGCTTCGAAGATCTTTTCCATCTTAGCAAACGGCACTGTCAGACTGCCTGCATTGAAAATAATCAGCTTTCCCTGTGGTTCCGCGACAGCATATAATGGAAATAAAACCGCGAGCGCGATGACGAGCATCCATAAACGTTTCATCAAAGTCCCAAATCCTTTCATTTTCTCATCCCTCCTTGTTTTGTTTTGTCTGGTTTGAAAACACCATCTTTCCGCAAAGGCTCAAATCATACCCCTCCAGCGTCTGCGCCATTTCCCGGAACCGGGGTTCATTCAGGAGGCCCAAGAAATGCTGAACCCCTGGTTCGAAAAACCGCACCTTCGAGATCAGCAGATCGTAGCGCTCCCATCGGAGCGGAACAAAGCCCAGGTCCAAGAGACCTGCAACGGGCCTGATGGCAAGCGCCGTATCCGCCCGGCCGGAAAGCACCTCCATGGCCACATCCAGGTGACTTCGATATTCATGCGGATACCCGTTGATCTGAGAACCTTCGATACCGGCCTTCTCAAGCTCTCGATCCAAAAGCAGGCGAGTACCGGTGCCCGCAGGACGATTTGCGATCTTGATGCCTTGTTGACCGAGATCGGCGATTCCGGAAATTCCTTTCGGGTTTCCCTTGGCTACGAGGAACCCTTGTTCTCTTTTGCAGAAATTGACCAGGACAGGCGATTCGCCTTCAAATTCCTCGGAAGCAAAATCAAAATTGTATTCCTCCTCGTCCGCTTGCATCAGATGACTGGATGCCAGGTGGCAAAGATTACGATTTAGGGCACGCAATCCGTTGAGACTCCCGATATTCCCGAACACGGCGACATGTTCAGGGTACCGTTGATTAAAAAGCGATATGAGCCTATCCAATAGAATGTCGTTACTGCCGACAATAATGAGCAGCCCGCGAAAGGACGGTAATGAGCTCGGCATTTCCGGATAATTGATCGTTTCATTTTCCAACCACCGTTCCACCAGAT
>JAWOGN010000356.1:0-11677 GCA_046496815.1 Desulfatiglandaceae bacterium | reverse complement strand
TATCGCTTCTAAAATCTGAATATTTTTTCATTTATTTCCTCCTTTTATTATCTTTCTAATTTATAATTAAATAATATAATAATTTTGAGTATAGATTGAGATTGAAAAATAAATTTGCTTCATACATTATATTGTATATAATATAAAAACAATTTATTCAATGAAAAAAATAAAAATTATAATGGTCTTGTCGATTCGGACCAAAACGGGTCGCAATTTAAGGTGTATCTCCTTACAATGAAATAAGGAGGTATCATTGAAAAAGAGAAAGACATACGATGACAATTTCAAAGTGAGAGTCGCGATGGAAGCGGTCAAGAGGGAACAGGCAATCTCGGAGATAGCCGGTCAGTTTGAGGTTCATCCCAATCAGATCATCAAATGGAAAAAGCAGCTTCTGGAGAACATTGAAATAGGAGGAAGTTTATACCAAATCATATGAGTCGGTCTGGGAGTGTAAAAAAAGCATCGGGGAATTTATTCGAAAATATAATCAAGAGAAGCTGCATCAATTTTTAGGGGAATATGATACGCCTTCCGAGGCTTATCGTCAGATGCAAACGGCTGTGGCATGATAAAGGACATACACCTTAAAAAAGATTCAGATTTGGTCTTGACACCCGGGCCACTTCCGTATGACACTGAACCCATGAGCGAATACCAATACTATGAGTTTCTGGCCGTTGACCGGCCGCTAACAGCCGATGAAATGGCAGAGTTGAGGGCGCTCTCAACTCGGGCCACGATTACGCCGGTGAGCTTCACCAACGAATACAATTGGGGCGATTTCAAGGGCGACCCCCACAAGTTGATGGAGCGCTATTTCGATGCCCATGTCTATGTGGCCAACTGGATGACGGCCATTTTCATGGTGCGGCTGCCCATCGAGGCCTTGACCAAAGAGACCGCCAAAGCTGCGGTCGTGCCTTCCCTGTTGGATATCAAGCCCACCAAGACCCACTGGATCATTACCTGGAGTTTGGAGGAGTCGGAAAACTACGACCGCTTCGGCATGGAGGACGGCCGCGGGTGGATGGCACGTCTGTCCCCGGTGCGGGATGAACTGCTGCGCGGGGACCTGCGCAGCTTGTACATCGGCTGGCTGCCGGCCGTAGCCGGGGAGATGATGGATGACGATGAGATGGAGCCGCTATGCGTGAGCGGATTGGGAAACCTGACGGCGAGCCAGCAGGGGCTGGCCGAATTTCTTGAGGTGGACCCGGGCCTGCAGGCCGGTGCCGGCATGGGCAGCCCGTCTGCTCCGAAGGCGGAAATTTCGCCACAGGAAATGGATAAGTGGATCGATGCCCTGCCAAAAGAAGAAGTCAATATGATCCTGAAACAATTGCTTGAGGGCAAGGGGCAGCAGGCCGAACGGTCCATCAGGAACCGGTTCGCAGCATGGCGGCGCGGCTTACAGATGGGGGATACCGATGAACCCCGGCGTACGGTGGGACAATTGCGGCAGAACGCCGAAAAGGCGCGTCTAATCCGGATGAAAAAGCAAAAGCGGGACCGGAAGCAACGGGAGACCAAGCGCCGTGAGAAACGCAAGGCGTACCTGAAAAACCTGTCCAGCGATTTTCCCAAGGCCTGGACGGCGGTTAAAGAACCTGTCGAGCGCGGATCGGGGAGGGGCTATGACGAAGCATGCCGTATACTTGTCGACATCGCCGAAGCCTATGACCTGTTTGCGACCAAAAAACAATTCCAAAAGGAACTGAAGAAGTTCATGGCCGGCCACCTGCGGCGCAAGGCGCTGGTTAAACGACTGGTGAAAGCCGGTATCTGGAAGGGCCAATAAAAGGAACACCATGAGCCCCGCGAAGCGAAAACAGACCGATCCTCTGGAAAAGGCCATCGAAGTGGCACTGTCTCCCGGCCGTTTCATTTCCTATAATGCCGCCTGGTCGTTTGTTGAGGATGTTCAGGGTGTTGCCGATGACATCGGTAAAATCATCCAGAAAGAGCCGGCACGGGCGGCGCGACTTTACGAGACCTTCATCGCCGCTTGCCATGAAAAAGCCGATGAGATCGACGACTCGAGCGGTAGTTTCGGCATGCTGGTTGAGGAACTGTTTCAAGGCTGGGTCAAAGCACGTCAGGGTGCAAATTTTGATCCGGACGAGACCGCAATATCGTTGATATCCTGGATGGAAGACGACCCCTACGGATTCTGTCACGACCTTGAGCGTGGGGTTGTGAAAGTACTCGACAAGAAGGGCTTGGCGGCCTTCATCCAGCAGATTCGCGCCAAGTTCGAATCCGCTCCGACCCGGGATGACGAGAAAAAGCGTTTTTCCGGCTACGAACGCCGACGGTGGGGCGGCGTACTGAAGACGTTGCTGGCAGCCCAGCGTAGTGTTGACGCTTACATCGCGATCTGCGATCAGACCGGGCTTGAAGCCAAGGACTGCATTGCCATCGCGAAAATATACAAAAGCCGGAGACATCCTGAAGATGCACTTACCTGGGTCGAAAGAGGCTTGAAGATCGCGCGGGCGGACAGCCGAACATCATATGGAGAACACGAATTAGGTGAGCTAAAACGGGTGCTGCTGGCCAGGATCGGGCGGACGGAAGATGCGCTTCAATCCGCCTGGTCCGAGTTTGAGGCATACCCCTCCACGTTCACATACAAGGAATTGATGCGCTATGTGCCGAACAAGGAGAAAACGAATTGGCACCAAAAGGCCATAGCGGCATCGGAAAAGGGTGACTTGTCCTCTCTGGTTGAACTCTGGCTCGATCATAAGGAGTTTGATCGCCTTGTATCGTATCTGCACCGGATCACGGATGACGAATTGGAAGATCTCAGCCACTACCGGACTGAGCCGCTGGCGAGGAAGCTGGAGCGCTCTCACCCTGATGTATCCGCCAGAGTGTACCGTGCTCTCTGCGTGCGGATCGTCAATGCCGGCAAAAGCAAATATTACGATGCGGCGCTTGATCACATCAAGCACGCGAAGAAATGCTACTCAAAAGCCGGCCTTGATGCCGACTGGCAGACGGTGGTTGCCGATGTACGCAAAAGGCACTTTCGCAAGAAGGGATTTATGGCCGGGTTCGAGGATATCGTCACCGGCGCACCTAAAAAAGTTGAGCCGTCTTTTCTGGAACGTGCAAAGGTACGTTGGCCAAGAAAACCGAAGAGGACCTGAATCAGGTTCTGAAGAGCAGGTTCGGGAAAGAAAATCATCATGGAGTCAAGATCGACAACCAAAACGGCCAAAATTGAATGGTCGGGACGCATTCAGGCCGTGCAGCCCCGTATTCGGCTGATGCGGTCTTTCGACGAGCGGAGCCACAGCTATCTGGGGTATGTACTTCTGTTTGGAGGGACAATCGATGATGAACCGGGCGAATTCATAATTGCGCTCGGGAAGGCCGCACAAGCGAAGCATCGATTTCGAGTCGGCATGGAGGTGAGCGGCCTGGCGGTTCCCGTTCCTGATCCGCGGCTTGAGACGGCCGGATTCTACAAGGCAAGCGGTCTGAGGATAATAAATGATGCTGAAGGTGATTTCCCGGCTGGTCCACCGTTTCATGGCATGCCGCCCGACCTTGAAACCTATCGCAGCCGTGGGCATCGGCGTCTGGACACCCGGAAGTATGACGCCAAGTGCACGGCCTGTATCTGGGGCTGTCGCATGCCGGTGGAGATGATTATTGACCACTGGAATCCGTCCAAGAAACGGTACCGGTTCGAGACCTTCTGTTACGGACCGAAAAGCTGCGCTTTTTACAAGGCCGGACCGACGCGCAAGGTGCCGGGGCGAAAGGGCATGTCCTACACCGAGGAAGATTGGGTCGACGAAGACGCAACCGCCCACCGGGGGCCGGATGATTGAGGGTTTATGCTCCCAGTGGCAAAAAACCGCCGTGTGGCTATTGGGTAATGTTGAGTGAATTGGGTCGCGAATTGGTCAACGAAATACAGGTTGTGCGGGAGATTTATTTTCCGAGAATGGATTAATGGCAAAAAATACTGATAAAACGACGAGCTCCGATAAAGGCGAGATCATTCTGTATCGGTCGCCGGACGGCAAGGCTGCGCTGGATGTGCGCCTTAAGGGTGAAACCCTGTGGCTCAACCTCACCCAGATGGCCGGGCTGTTTGAACGGGACAAATCCGTCATCTCTCGTCACCTGAGAAATATATATAAAACCGGTGAGTTGAACCGGGAAGTAACTGTTGCATTTTTTGCAACAGTTCAAGACGAGGGTGGGCGACAGGTTGAACGTCAGCTCGAATATTTCAATCTCGACGCGATTATATCTGTGGGTTACCGAGTTAATTCCAAGCGAGGCACCCAGTTTCGCATCTGGGCCACCAATGTCCTTCGGGATCACTTGCTCAAGGGGTACTCCGTCAATCAGCGACGCCTGAAGGAATTGCGTCGTTCTATCAGGCTTGTGGGACAGGTGCTGGACCGTTACGAGGTGGATTCGGACCAGGCCAAGGCCCTGCTGCGGGTCGTTACGGATTACGCCTATGCCTTGGATCTACTGGATGATTACGATCATCAGCGCATCAGCGTGAGACAAGTGCGCAAAGGCAAGGTAAGGGCCGTTTCGCACAATGAGGCCATGCAGATCATCGCCCAGCTTCGCAAGGCCTTTGGTGCGTCCACGCTGTTCGGCAAAGAGAAAGATGACAGCCTGGAAAGCTCGCTCCAAACTATCATGCAATCCTTCGATGGACGAGACCTGTATCCCAGTTTAGAGGAGAAGGCCGCCCATCTGTTATACTTTCTGGTTAAAAACCACAGCTTCGTGGACGGCAACAAACGCATCGCTGCGGCATTATTTCTCTGGTTTATGGAGAAAAACCGTGCCCTTTATCGCAAAGACGGCTCCAAGCGGATTGCCGACAACGCATTGGTGGCCATCACACTGATGATCGCAGAGAGCCATCCTGCAGATAAAGAGACCATGGTCAAGCTGATCGTCAACTTGATTAACAGCCGGAATTAAACCATTGGTGTGGAACAATATCGAGCTGTGACATACTATGACAAGAGCTGTGACAAGCTGTGACATGGGGTCTGAAGCCAAAGCAAACTGGAAATTTGAATTGACGACGGTTCCGGATCGCCGGGAGCGGCCTGGCTTTAGATAAGCCTTTGAAATTGAAGGTTTTCGGTTAACAGCCGGAGAACGAGAACGGTTATGAAAAGGGTCGCACATGGGGAGCCAAAAAACAATACCCGGCCACATCGGCCGGGTTTCTTTTTATATCAATTAGATATTCAGCCAAGCCGGTTGGCCCACAAACATGCCAGTTCATACACCTGCGAACATTTTTTCAGGCTTTGCCTCTTCTATGCCCTTCATCAACTCATTTGCAATATTGGAACTTTCAATGCGCATGATGCTTTCCTGGGCACTCCCGTAGCTCAACAGGTTGATACTGCCGTACCACACGACCTTTTGATCCATGACGGCGAACTTTTGATGGATACAGGATTTGAAATAGACCCTGACGCCGCTATCTTTCAGAAGGTCCAATGCCCTTTGCATAGCGGTGTGATCTTTCGGAGGAAAATCCTCTTTCGGGCGGGTTACGACAATAACTGGGAGATTCTTCGCGGTTGAGATTTTCAAGTGTTGAACCATTTGATGAGTCCGCATTTTCCTGACAAACGGGCTTACAATCACAATCCCCTTTCCTGCAGCAACGATATCCTGGTTGAAAACAGGCAAAAAATTATCTTTATCGAAAATGATATTTAAAGGCGCATCTATAGCCTCCTCACCCTTGGCTTTATAGCCCATTGAGGCGTATCCGTTCAGCCTTTTGTGATACATGCTCTCCAGCATCTTTACCTGGATATCCACATAATCATAAATCCGTACCTCTTTTTTGGTTTTGAAGAGGCGATGTAGCCTTCCGGCATATTGCTGTAGTGTGCCTTTCCAGGATATGGGCATGGCCAAAAATAAAGTATCAAGACGCGGTTCATCAAAACCTTCCCCGATAAAATGACCGGTCGCCACCAGTACAATAGGTTTTTCGGAAGGAATATCGGCGATACGTTCAAAGGCTTTCTGCGTTGATTTCTTTCCCATACGGCCCGTCAAGGTTATGATATCCGGAATATGTTCGTTTAACTTTCTTGCGAGATTATCGACATGGGCTGTTCGGAGGGTCAGCACAAGACAACTTCTGCCCTGGTGATGGTTTTTCAATACATCTTCGATGATCTGCTGATCCCTGAAATCATTATCCACGATTTCGGCATACAATGCTTGGATGGTAATGTCTTTCGGATCAACGGCCAAAGGCATTCTCAAGGAAGTAAACCGTGGGATAATATAGTGATCAAAAGGCCTGTTTTCCGCCTGCTTTTTCGGGTCGTCCCGATACCGAATCGGTCCGCAATGCATGAATAGAATTGGATGATGTCCATCTTTTCTTGTCGGTGTAGCGGTCAGGCCATAAACATGTTTTGCGTGAGCGGTTTTCAGGATTTGCTCATAGGTGAAAGCTGAGGCATGGTGGCACTCATCGGCAATGATCACGCCGTAGTTTTTAACGCATTCCTTGACTTCTCCCTGCCGGCTCAAAGATTGCATCACGGCAATATCGATAATTCCGCTTGAAGTGTTTTTACCCGCGCCAATTTGTCCGATGATGCTTCTTTCCTTCTTACGGCCCCTTTTTTTGGGTTCCTCGGGCAATATTTCGTTGATATCAAGAAATTCCAACAATCTTTTTTTCCACTGTGTCAGAAGGCTGATCTTGTCCACCAGAATCAATGTATTTCTTTTTTTTTCCGCAATTAGCTTAATCGCCACGATGGTTTTGCCAAAAGCTGTTGTTCCGGAGAGTATTCCAGTATCATGGTGAAGCAGGTAGTTGAGAGCCACAGTCTGTTCGTCCCGGAGATGGCCTTTGAATGCCACATTGATACGCTTACCTTCAAAGGTTTTGTTGATCATGTTAAGATCCACTCCGAGCTGTTCAAGTTCCTGGCGCAGATCGGGCTCACACCCTCTGGGCAAACACAGATATTTTTGTGTTTCATCCGCGCAGGAAATGACCCTTGGATGACCGTATGTTGGCAAACGCATGGCTTGCTGTCTGTAAAACATCTGGTTTTTAAAGGATGCGAGTCGTTTTATCCGATTCAAGGCCCTTTGAGAAATTCCTGCCTTTGGTAGAAACAGCATGTTTGCTCTAACGACCGAAAGCTTATCCGGAAAATCGCTTTTATCCAAAATGATGGTTTGGGGCTTATGCGTTTCCCACGGCTTTTCCTCTTCTTCATCGATTTTCAAATCACCCAGTTCATTTCCATTTGAAAGCGTGAGAATGAAATGCTCAAGGCGGTCTACGGATAACCTCTGAAGCGTGGAAAGCAATGCCCACTGATCAGGATATGATTGAAAATCGTCATCGATAAATTCGCTATTAGCGTTTTCCCTGGCCGCTTTTTGCAACGGCAATGCGATCAGGTTCCCCAAACCGCCCTTGGGCATGGTATCCTGACTTGGAAACAACCGGTCATAGGATTTGAATTGGATTTCATGTCTTCTGTTCATGGCACTGGTGAGCAATGCCGTTCCGAATTTGCGTGCCAGGGCCGCAGAAATCGGGTGCTCAAAGAAAAACCAAGCATGGCAACCTTTGCCGGAACGTGACCGCTCGACAGCTATGGGAACCATGAATTCATGGCAAACTTCCCTCACGGCAGAGATATCTTTCTCCCAATCCGCCTTATCAAAATCCATGGCCAGGAAGCAGCAGGTTTCATCAGGCAACATGGGATAAATGCCTACAACGACATTGCCCCTCAAATGCGCCTCAATGACGGATTCATCCAATTCGGCATAAAATGCGTTTTTGCATGATGAACAGGGTTTTTTAGGTTTCCCGCAAATCCCCCTTTGCCACTGGTTTAGACAAACCGGAGCATATCCCGATGTCCCCTTACTTTTATTGTCCCATCGTTTTGCATAGACATCCTCGCGGCCTTTGAAAAGGGACATGAACAGACGGATTTTGGAAAGAGAATCCGATGTGCAATCCACACCTGGAAAAGAGTTCCCGCGAGTCGGTTCCTTGTTGGGGATATCTGTTTCCGTGCTTTTTGTTAAGGTAGTCTTTTGGATAAGCTCGGATTCCGGAAGTCCGAGTTGAGTTCTCAAGTGGATGTTTTCGTTTTTTAGCAGGTTTACCTGTTCCAACAGGGCATTATATCTTTCGAGTAATTCCTTGTAATCCATTGTCATACCCATGGCCCAGGTGCGGGCCATTTTGAAGGAGAAGTTTTTTGCGAAATTATGGCTGCTGCTATGGGACCGAGGAATTCTTTCACTTGCATGACAATATCATTGAACTCAGAAGGAACGTGATCTTGTTTAAGCTTTTTCCTGAAAGCATTCCATTGGATTTGTTTCGATGTGATGAACTTTTGTGAAAATGCAACGATTTTATCTGGAAGCTCGGTACCGCGTTGCTTGAGCGTCAACCTCATGGCCTCTGATAATGTTCTCCCTTCAAATCCAAAGTGCCGAGAAAGCAGCCAGATGTCGTAGAAGTCCTTCATCCGGCTATTCAGTTCACGAAGTTTCAGCATGGCTTCGAATTTTTCAGCGACCGAACTTTCACGGCTGTAGCATAGCAATAATGGTGCGGGAAATTCCAGAATTGGCGGTATTTCCGATTTCTCAGGCCCGGGATATATGATGTCGCCAAATCCAATATCGATTTGCATCTTCAGCTTCATCGTGTCCAGTTTTGCCGGGAAACAGACTCTGATTCCTTCGTATTCTGCATCTTCAGTAATACGCTCGGCAGTTATGTCATCAGGGAAAAAAGATAGGCCGTCAGGTTCAACATCAACGGATAGGATATCCATCATATTGGAGATCAACAGTGTTGCTTCATTACTTGTTTTGCCAAGCAGATCAATATCCATGGTTGGTCTGATTTGAGGCGCTTGCCAGATTCGAAGCATCAGAGCGCCCTTAAGGACAAACCTGTTTGCATGGTGGGATTTTGAAAGTCGATATAAAAACCGTTCCATGGCATAGTATTGAACAAGTTCTTGAAATGGACTTAAATCGGATCGCGATTTATTGAGCAGTCGCTGTCTAACGGATGCTGTGATGTTTTTCGCTGGCGGCTTGGTCAAATCGTTGCCTCCAGATAAGGCGTCATAATATTTGTTACTCGACACACTTCAGCGAAGGTAAGTAGTTTTTCCAGATTAAATTTTTGCCTGGACCGGTAAAGCTTAAGCGCTTCAAGAACGACATCCATCCCAATTTGATTTCTGAACTTAAAGCAGTCGGCCAGGGTTTTCTCAGGATCTGGATATTCGACATAACAAGTCTCACGATTTGAGCGAAATTTGTTGGAAAAAGAAAAAAAATTGAAAAAAAGTTTCCCGAAGTGCTGTTTTTCGATTTTTCAGTTGCGATTCTGAAGGCCTTCATATGCGTCTCCCAAGGGGGCTGAGACGGCCACAGGCGGGCGTAACGCAAGGCTGACAGGACCCTTCCTTTCGTTCCCGATTAAATGCGCACCCGGTAAGGATTTGGCCGCCGGTTTTAATAGTAATATCATATACTTATATCTATCCCTTACTTGACAACCCCGCTCCCCTCCTGCTACACTCCCCCACCATGGATTTGATCAAACGCGCCTCTCAACGCATTGCCGAACGACTCACCTGGTGCCTCGCTCACAGGGACCAGGCCGGCATGGCCAAAGACCTCGCTGAAGGCAAGGATATCTCGGAGGTCTACGGCCTTGGCGAAGCAGGCCTCTTCGATGAGTTCTTCTACTTCCTGGATCAGTTCGGCATCATGGATCTATTGCTGGGTCTTGACCCTCAACATAGCCGGCGATCAAGCAACGTCACCTTCCCCGCCGTGATCCTCATTTACGTGATGCGCATCGTGGCCGGCCTGGCCTTCTTTTGGCACATCCACCCCGTGCTCCTGCGATCTCAGCACTTGATGAGGATTGTCGGCTTCAACGGCACCCAGATACGCAACGGCACCTCTGAGAGAGGAAAAAAGAAAGCTTGCCCTCCTGCCGCCTCCGATCCAAACTCTGAGGACAACATCCGAGGTCCTCTCTGCCCGGAGTCCATCGCCGCCTACATTCAGGCCATCCCCGCACACGCCCTGGAGCGCTTCTTTAACCGTGTTATCTCAATCCTGGCTGCCAAGTCCTTCTTTCCCACGCGCATCAACGCCCTTCTGGATTCCTCGGAGATCCAATCCACCGAAGCGTGTGAAGGCTGCGGGAAAGTGAGCAAAGAGAAAGCCCCCCAGCTTCGTCACCGAAAAGGCCGCATCCGCAAAGTCATGGAAACCGTCTTCGGCTTTAAACTCTGGGTGGTCTGGGATCCCGTGAGTCGTCTTCCCCTTGCCATCCGCTTTGCCACCATTGAACACAATGATCTGGACTTTGCCCGCGAAGTGGTCAAACAAGCCGCAAGCAATGTTGCCCCTCATGCCGCCATTGCATCCCTGGCCATTGACCGGGGGTTCATGGATGGGTCCTTTCTGTGGTGGCTTGAAGACACCATGAAGATCCTCTTCTTTATTCCTGCCAAGACCAACATGAACGTTTACAAAGATGCCCTTTCGCTGCTGGATTCGGGTATTGCGCAAACCCGACAGAGAAAGCGCTCCGTTGGGGCCGGGAAAAACAAGACCTCCGTGATCGATCTTTGGCATGTGGTGGGCATCGAAGCCCTGACCTCTGCCGGCTTTTATGGGCAGAAGGGCAGTGGGAGTCATGAAAACCGTTGCGACTTCACCCCCAACCCCATCAACGCGGTCGTGGTCGTAGAGGACCCTTACAAGGTCAACAACCCCCATCCCGACACCCTCGTCATCCTCACCAACGCTCCGGTACAAAAACCCTTGAAAGTCTATGACGGCTATGATGCCAGAAGCGAGATTGAAAACACCGTCTTTCGTGAAGCCAAGCAGGCATGGTTCATTCAGCGGCCGCCCCGCAACAATGCTTCCGCCTTCCGTGCCCATGTCTATCTAACCCTGATCATTATGGGCCTTACCACCGCCTTTCAAACCTGGATGGACCAGCAGGATAAACTTGAGCAGGCCGGAAACGACACCGGCATCCGCAAGTTTCGCCAAAAGGTCAAACAGGAAAACGGCAACAAGCTGATCCTTTTTGATGAAAACCGCTATGCCATCTTTGACACCTATGAGGTGTTTATCCTGTGCGGCAGAACCGTACTGATGCCTACGGGTGTCCCCGAAACCATTACCAAGCGGGATATATTGCTCAAGTACGGTGCCCTGCTGGAATAAGCCCATAAGCTCCTTTGGCCATTTTCATCCCCTCCGACCCGGATCAGTCTTCAGGTTTTTACCGGATTTCCCATCTGTCTTTTTGCTTTTCCGAGCAAACGCAGGGTTCCGCCCTTTCTTTCATATGGAGGACTGCTCTTCTTTTTTTCTCCCTCCTGATTACCCATTGCGCACCATTTTTGCCTCGACGTAGGTCTCTCTGAACCCCTCTGACACCCCTTCCAGTAAGGATACCGAAATCCCGCTTTCACTATCTCAAATATCCAGTTTTCACATAACCCAATTGACTTTCAGAATGGAACGGGTTAAAAGATACGGGCGAAGGGTGATTTTCAAATCCATCTCCTCTCAGGATGGATTGCTTGAGCAATAT
>JAWOGN010000298.1:0-4739 GCA_046496815.1 Desulfatiglandaceae bacterium | reverse complement strand
TTAAAAATCCTCATTTTCCCAAGTAATTGCCAATTCAGTTCCAAATTTTGGATTCGGCCTGACAAAGCTGACGCTTTTCTCATAAATACGTAACCCAAATGCACTCCGTGGACGAGAATTGAACCTTGAACCCCTGAACCTTTGAACCCGTGAATGGTTACCATTTTTTTTCTCATCGAAGAAACGATCATCTGAACCACTTAGAATCATTTGATTAATTTGTCACAGCCCCAAAAAAAGCGAATTAAATCGCAATATGTTGTATTTTGGGCTTGACTCACCTCAACATAATGTGATAGCAGAATCCCTGTCTTCAATCAGGCCGGGTCTATCGCGGTGGATGCCGGCTCGAAAGTGCTCTGTGAGCCCACGTGTTGCAGTTGCCTGCCGGGGTCGCGCAGCGGCAAATCACTTCAAATTATTTCCTTAACACTACAGCGTTGAGAACGGGTCGGTGGGGGGGGCTTGGGTGCGCTCAAGATGAAAAGCCATTTCATGCACGGGACCGCTGATTGCGTGTGAACGATTCAATATTTTTCTATATGTGCATTTCAATAACTCAATTCTCTGGAGGCGGTGTGAATGTTTGAGAACATCAAAAAGCGTGATGGAAGGAATGTGACGTTTGATTCATCCAAAATTATTTCAGCAATTGCTGCGGCCGGGAAAGCCACGGGTGAGTTTGGAGAAAGAGAAGCAAGAAAACTCACACTTCGGGTGCTTACCTTGGCTCATGAACTGCGTCTCGGGGAAATCCCCGAGGTTGAAGAGGTTCAGGATATTGTGGAGCGGGTTCTTCTCGACTCACCGTATTATAAGTCTGCAAAGGCGTATATTTTATATCGGGAACAGCATTCGCAGATACGGAAAATTGCAGCGAAGGCGAGCGTCGATCTGGTAGAGCACTATCTGGATAAGCTGGATTGGAAAGTCAAAGAAAACAGCAATATGTGCTATTCACTCCAAGGGCTGAACAACTATATTTCTTCGGATGTCACCTCCGAGTACTGGCTGAATCGTATCTACCCTCCTGAGATTCAGCGTGCTCACAGGGAAGGCGACCTTCACATACACGATTTGAGCCTGCTTTCCGTCTATTGTGTGGGATGGGATCTAAAGGATTTGCTCAAAGAAGGATTCAAGGGTGTTGAGGGAAAAGTGGAGAGCGCACCGCCGAAACACCTCCGCTCGGCACTGGGCCAAATCGTCAATTTTTTCTATACATTACAGGGCGAAGCTGCCGGCGCCCAGGCTATTTCTAATTTTGACACCCTCCTTGCCCCGTTCGTCCGATACGATCGACTGGATTACAGAAACGTAAAACAGGCGCTCCAGGAATTCGTCTTCAACATCAACATCCCGACGCGGGTGGGATTTCAGACGCCGTTCACCAACATTACCATGGATCTTTATGTCCCCTGTATTTTGAAAGACCAGCAGGTGATCATCGGCGGCAAAGAACGGAAAGACACATATTCCGAGTTTCAGTCGGAGATGGACATGGTCAACATGGCCTTTGCCGAGGTGATGATGGAAGGGGATGCGAAGGGAAGGGTATTTACCTTTCCCATACCCACCTATAACATTACGGTCGACTTTGACTGGGACAATCCGAATCTTGAAATGATTTGGAAGATGACCGGGAAGTATGGGATTCCTTATTTTTCGAATTTTGTTAATTCGGATATGTCACCTGAAGACGCGAGATCGATGTGTTGTCGTCTGCGTCTGGATAATCGCGAGCTTCTCAAACGCGGGGGCGGTCTGTTCGGCGCGAACCCCCTGACCGGATCTATCGGAGTGGTGACCATTAACCTGCCTCGCATCGGCTATCAATCCAAGAACCAGGCCGATTTCTTCGAGCGTCTGAGAGAAATGATAGATCTCGCGAAACAAAGCCTGTCGATAAAACGTAAGATCCTGGAAAGATTTACGGACCGGAACCTGTATCCCTATTCGAAGTTCTACCTGAGGGAGATCAAGAAGGGCACGGGGCTCTACTGGAAGAACCATTTCTCCACCATTGGAATCATCGGCATGAACGAGGCGTGTCAAAATTTTCTGGGAGCAGATATCGCCTCGGACGCAGGTCTGGACTTTTCACTCCAGGTCATGGATTTCATCCGCGATCGGATTTCAGAGATCCAGGAAGAAACAGGCGATATCTTCAACCTCGAAGCGACGCCGGCTGAAGGCACATCATATCGGCTTGCCATGCTCGACAAAAGACGCTCTCCTGAAATCGTTTGTGCGAACGAAGATGGATGGCAAAATGGGGCAGCGCCGTTTTATACCAACTCAAGCCAGCTTCCCGTAAACTGCACCGATGATATTTTCGAAACACTTCTGCTCCAGGATGAGCTACAGACAAAATACACGGGGGGAACCGTTCTTCACATTT
This sequence comes from Desulfatiglandaceae bacterium, assembly GCA_046496815.1. Lineage (GTDB taxonomy): Bacteria > Desulfobacterota > DSM-4660 > Desulfatiglandales > Desulfatiglandaceae > JAWOGN01. Next base: position 2,338 of record JAWOGN010000298.1, on the reverse strand, counting down.
TTCTGGGTGAGCAAGTGAAAGACATTGCGGCCATAAAAGCGCTGCTCAGAAAAATCGTAACAAAATTTCGGCTCCCGTATTTCACTCTGACCCCGACCTTCAGCATATGCCCCTGCCACGGTTACCTGAGTGGAGAACAGGAGCGGTGCCCTGTCTGCAATGAGAAGACGGAAGTCTATTCACGGGTTGTCGGTTACCTCAGACCCGTAAAGCAATGGAACGACGGCAAACAGGCTGAATTCGGTATGCGAAAGATGTTCAAGGTCGCATAACCTTCGAAGCTGGGAGACTGAAAAGAAAACCCTTCTTGGATTATGATTCATGATATTCGGCGGCTTGCAGAAGAATTCACTGATTGATTATCCCGGGAAAGTGAGTTGTGTCATTTTTGCCTCAGGATGCAACTTCCGGTGTCCCTATTGCCATAACCCGGAACTCGTGAAGGGCGACGATGGGGGCTCAGCCCGCAGTAACAAAAACGGGATCTATGATTTCTTGGAAAGGCGGAAAGGTCTATTGGACGGAGTTGTAATTTCCGGGGGAGAGCCGACGCTTCAGAGAAACCTGATCCGTGTCTGCGATCGGATAAAAAAAATGGGGTATCCGGTGAAACTTGACACAAACGGCAGTCGACCTGCGACAGTCAAGCGGCTTATCGAGGATAACCTGATCGATTACATCGCAATGGACATCAAAACAGACCCATTTCACTATTCCCCGCTCTTCAAAGAAGACTGCAACCCAAAAAATATACTCTCATGTGTCGAAATCATTATGGGTGCTTCTATCGGGTATGAATTCAGAACTACGTGCGTAAGGCCGATTGTCAATGCAAAAACCGTCATCGATATCGTGAAAATAATCAAAGGTGCCCAGCTGTATGCGCTTCAACGATTTCACCCGGGTCAGGTACTGGATCCCCGATATTTCAATTGCGCTGAGGCTACCTATAATGACTCCGAGATGATCAATCTAAGAACGTTGGCAGCGCCATGGGTTCAAGCGTGCATCGTCCGCTGATGGATTGCGGTTTGACTTAACTTCTGGGATGCATGGATTCCTCACCGTCCGGCCCGTAAAGCATTTCTTCCAACCACGCCTTTAATTCTTCATTGATGGCATATACACCCTTCCGATGGCTTACAGATTCCATGAAACGAGCGCTTAATTCATTGGGCATATCTGTTACCGCCAGTTCTACCGCCGCCTGTGAGTTGCGTTGGATAAAATAAACCTTTGGCGGAATATCCCAGGTGTTTACGACAAAATAGCGAGAGAAATCGTTTTTCGACCGAACCAAGTCTTTGCCGTGGCTCCAGTTATTTCCCCATTCCAGATACCGTGTGACTGCCTCCTCCGGGGTCATTTCCCAGTCGATTACGCTGGTAAGTTCCTTATGGTTTCGGATCTCCTCTAATCGCATCATTACACGTCTCCTTTTCAAGGCTGATGGTTGCCTACACTTTTGACTATTCGTCCATGACTAATGTGTTGCAACCCTCTTAAAAGAATCCCAACGGGCAACCATTCCACTAACAAGGTTTTTCAAAGCGCTAAATTACTACAAAAAATTTAACCATGATGTGAAATTAGGCAAGTTGCAGATCGGCGTAAAATTCAATGGGTATGGTCAGACCGTTTCCGAGCAGAAGTGCCTTAAACAGTGCACGAATCAAGGATTCACCCTGTGCACCCTTTTGTTACGCCTTCTGAAGTATTTTCAACGAGACGCCCCTTACGATGTCAGCCGTCTTTCGCCGGTAAGCCAGCATATGAGGTGCTGAAAGATGCTGATGGAGAGCCTCCGGACTGTCCCATTTCTCGATGATCGTGACGACGTTTTTGTCCAAAATCTGTGAAGGTAAGTCGGCGTCGATATCCAACGCCGGAAAATACTCCACACACCCGGACTCTTCCCTGACATGCGGAAGATTGGCCTTGAATATATCAAGAAACTCTGAGACTTTTCCTTCCTTCACTCGTATGGATGCAATTACATGAATCATATCAATTCTCCCAATGGCACACGATGTTAAAACTTGATGCATTTGCAAAAAATCGGAAATCATCATTTTCCCCGATCGTGGCTTCGCATCAGGTGTTACGAGTCGTCAGGATTTCGCCCCCGACTCCATGAGTCGTAGTAAGGAAACGGGCATAGGGTATGCGGGGATAGTTGATTTCACGGCGACTTTGTTCACTGGATATGACCTCTTTTTTTCTTTTGTCTTGTAAAAATATACTTAGATCTATAACATCCAAATTGATATAATTCAAACACGTTCCAAAACCTATCATCCGTCTTGGCACGGTCGGACTATTTGCCTTGAAAATGGAG
>JAWOGN010000294.1:0-12307 GCA_046496815.1 Desulfatiglandaceae bacterium | reverse complement strand
AAAATCTGAGTAGATCCTGTTATTTGTTCGAGCCTCTCTTTTGGGCATGATCAGCCCGATTTTTTCATAATCCCGTATGGTCTTTTGGGACAGATCAACAACTCTGGATACTGTCCCAATGGAATAGCCGAGTGATTCGCGCGCTTCTTGGTTTTTTTGGAGTGTGTAATGCAATCGTCACCCCTAAAAATGCTGGATTTAAGAAAAACCGAAATTCCAAAATAAAATTTTACAATTAAATCAAATAGTTGTTTTTAGAATTATTTTGGCTTGTGAAATGTGACTATTTTTTCATGTAAAGCTTGCCTCCTATTCGAACAGCTTTACCCTTTTTGATGAGGCCCTCTTCCAGCAGATCCCTAATTTTTGAAAGAAGCCTTTCCTTGTCCACCGGTTTATCAAAAAACTCATTCACGTTAAAATAGTCCTCATCTCCCCATTTTTCAAGCCGGACGCCCAGTTCGTCCCCCATTCCGGATATCCCAATAATCGGTGTGTCTTTTAGATCCGGATTCACACGTACCCTTTTACACACATCAAGTCCAGAGTAAGTGCTCTCCATCATGACATCCAGGAGAATGAGATCAGGACGCTCTTTTTCGATGATATCAATTCCTTTTTGACCATCCTCTGCAGTCAATGTCTCAAATCCATTTCTTTTCAAAAACGTCGCCATTGTGAAAAGGTAATCCGGGTTATCATCTATGATGAGGATTTTTGAAAGATGCTCCATTTTGCCCTCCTTGTCTATCAGCAGTTATAAACAATCCCACATTGAGCATTTAATTTATTCTAAATATGACCCTGAAAATAGTTCCTTTGCCGGGGTTTGAGAAGACCTCCACCCGTCCGCCATGCTCCTTTATGATTCCATCCGCCACTAACAGCCCCAGACCTGTCCCCTCGCTCCCCTTAGTGGAATAGAATTCATTGAAGATGCTTGCCCTCGTCTTTTCATCCATTCCCACACCATTGTCCTCCACTTCAAACTTGAGATGAAATCTGTCATGAAAGTCCGCACTCACAATCACGGCATGATCCTGTTTTCCTTCATCCTTTTTGCATGCTTCCAGGGCGTTCCATATGAAGTTCTCCAACATTCTCCGGATGCTCAAAGGATCCAGGCTAATGCGAGGTAAAGCGGTGTTTGTCTTATATTCCAGTTTTATATTCATGGCCTTGGCTTTTTGCTGAAACAGATTTATCACATCCACAATGACTTCATTAAGAGAAGTCTTCTGATAATTGAGATCTCTTTTCTTGGATGAATAGAGAATGTTCTGTGCAACTGTGGTGATTTCATCGATATTCCTTTTGACGATTTCCCAGCCTCTGGTCGCCAGTTCCATGTTCCCGTCGTTTAGTCCTTCATCCACCACATAGGCGCCTCCCTGCAAGCCCTCCAGGATATTCTTGATGTCATGAGACAGGATCGCTATGGACTGGCCTAAATTCTTCAGTTCCTTTTGCATCTCCTTTACTTTCGTGATGTTGGTGGACATCTCGATGACCGCTATGACATTGCCTGAGGAATCTTCTATGGGGGAGGAGTAAACAATCATATCCGCCATCTGGCCGTTAGACAACCGGACCCTCTCTTCACTGATATGAACCTTCTTGTCATCAAAGGTTTTTTGTACCGGGCAGGTTTCGCATTTTTCAGGGCTCCCTTTATAAACCTTGTGACACAAATTACCGATGCCTTCACCGAAATCATATTTGAAAGTTTGATTGGCAAAAAGAATATGCATGGAGCGGTCTTGGATGGAGAGGTAGCACGGCAGAAGATCGATAATGCTTTTGAATCCTAATCCATCAACAATAAAACTGCTGTGAGGCCGATTCATCGGTTCATGTGTCGTTTTTTTTCCCGTGTGATAGGAGCTCCCGACTGTGCTTTGGCTACCTGCGTTATCCATTGATCAATGCTCCCCGGTCCCTTTCGAGGAATTATACAGTTATGAAATGTTCTAAATCGAAAATATCCAGAAACCACTTAAACTGAGAGTCATCAGTACTGATCTTGATGGACGACATATATACGAAATGATATATATACCTAATTTTTTATATACATTATTTCGTATCAAATCAATAAAAAAATGACTTTTTAAGTCAAATTGGTTTTTCCAGCCTAAACGGGAGGAGTCAGGCGGCATGAATGAATTTTAAGAGATATTGACTGGGCCGGGGCTATGGGCAGGTTTTTTTATTTTTTTCTTTCTTTTGCATTTTCTCAAGATCGGTTCCGGCCGGAAGTTCCAATCAAAATGGGTTTTAGGTGGGAAGGGATGTTTCCTGCAATCGGATCCAGTCGTACCGACCGTGTGTCCCGCCCAAATGGTGATGCACCCGGGCGGTTTATTGTGGGCCGAGTTTCTAAGTCAAAGGCGTTCTAGATGGGATTCGAACTGTAGAAGCCGGCAAAGGGTCGGGCAGAACCGGCCATGATTTTGGTGAATTGCTTTTGATAAACGAGGTGCTCCGGCGCACCGAAATGCTTACAGAACTCCTGGATGGCTGTATCGAGGATTCGTTTGTCCTTGGAAGTTATCTCGCTGATGGTGGCCCCGACCCCGAGGGACTTGACATCAACCCGGCCTCGGATGAAGATCACGCCGCCGTGAATGCCTGTTGCCAAGCTTTCTCCAACCACGGGATGTTCGGTATTGTCTCGCCACCGCCCCTTATCCTCCTCAAGGCCCAGGGCCATGAGAAGCCCCCCGGCCATGTATTCTCCGAAGAACTCCTTGGCTACGCCCCCGTAAACAATGACCGGCCGCTTGGATTTATATTCTTTCATGTGAATGCCGATTCTGTATCCGCCATTCCCTTTGACAAAAATCGATCCTCCCCGCGCCGCCAGGCCCGTGACGTCCCAGGCATTGCCATGGATAATGATTTTACCCCCATTCATGGTGTTTCCCGCCTGGTCCTCGGCACTGCCATATACATTGATGGTCGGACCTTCCATGAATACGCCAAGATCATTGCCGGGCGTCCCGTATATGTTGACCGTCGGATTTCCTTCCATACCGGCACAAATAAAGCGTTGACCATAAACATTTTTTACATGAATGACTTCGAACCCCTCATCATGCATCTCATGGATCAGCGCATTCAGCTGCCTGTAGGGTAACGGGCTGCCGTTTCGCGCGGCATCGATTGCAACCTCGGTTTCACTTATTTTCTTAATCTGTGACGACAATCGCTTTCATTGCCTCCATAACAAAGCCCGCAACGCATGAACATTCAGACGCTTTCAGCTATTCCCCCACGTGTTTGACATCAAGAATCTCGGCGATTTTGGGATTGGCACCGATGTAACGAAGCCGGTCCCTATTCCCCACCAGACTTTCGATGGAATCAATCCCCAGTGCACCCAGAATTTCCTTGATCTCCTCCGTCCAGGCCTTGAAGAGATTGACAAGCCGCTGCGTGGAAATGTCGGTGTCCAGACGACTGACAAGGTTCGGTTCCTGGGTGGCGATTCCCCATGGGCAGAGCCCCCGGTGACATTGCTGGCAGACGCGACACCCCATGGCGATCAACACCGCCTGACCCAGCATCACGGCATCCGCGCCCAATGCAATGATTTTGAGGATATCGGCCGCATATCGGATGCCACCCCCTGCAATGATGGAGGCCTGATGTCGGATCCCCTCCTCGCGTAAGCGCTGATCCACCGATGCCACCGCCGTCTCGATGGGAATTCCGGCATGATCTCGGATGACGCGCGGGGAGGCCCCCGTCCCCCCCTTGAAACCGTCCAGGGTCACAAAATCCGCCCCGGCTCTCACGATGCCCGAAGCGATGGGTGCGCTGTTGTGAACGGCCGCAATCTTAACGCCGACGGGGACTTTATATCTCGATGCCTCTTTCAGTGCGCCGATGAGTTGCTGCAGATCTTCGATCGAATAAATGTCGTGGTGCGGGTAAGGGGACAGGGCGTCCGTACCCACAGGAATCATTCGGGTCTCGGCGATCAATTTATTCACTTTTTCACCGGGAAGGTGTCCGCCATGGCCGGGCTTTGCGCCCTGACCGATTTTGATCTCCAATGCGGCGACATTTTTCAGGTACTTCGGCTCCACCCCGAACCGACCGCTCGCCACTTCGCTGTTTACATAATTGCCGTATTGATAGAAATCCGGGTGAAGACCGCCCTCTCCGGTTCCCGCCATTATCCCCACTTCCTTGCATGCGCGTAAGATGGCCGTCATGGCGGGGTAACTGATCGAGCCCAGAGACATATGCCCCACTGTGATGGGCGTCTGCAAAACCACATGCGGAAAGGTTTCTTTTTCAACAATGAACGTGCCGTTTGCCTCCGACACCCGGAGTGACCTGGGTTTGCGACCGATATAGGTCAGCGTCTCCACAGGTTCCCTCAAGGGATCGATCGAGGGGTTGGTGACCTGGCATGCATCCAGCAGAAGATCGTCGAATATGGACATGTACGGAAGGTCCGTGCCCATACCACTTAAGAGTACACCGCCGCTGGATGCTTGCTCATAGATGATCATGCGCTGGCGGTCATTGAAGGTGGAATGGGGTGCATAGTGAATATCCCCGGGGATTATGCTGATGGCGTGTTGCGGACACATGATGGCACAGCGCTGACAGGCAACACATTTGTCATGCTCCGCAACGATTTCCGTGCCATTATGGGACAGCACGCCGAATGTGCAATTTACAGTGCATCGCTCGCAATGGCGGCACACCTCACGGGAGATCCGTACTTTAAAACGCGGGGCGGTTTTGAGCCTTACGTGCATAGATGGAATTCCTTCTGATTTGAATGGGCGTTGCTCTGTCTCTCTTTATGAAACAGGATGCTCCAACGCTGAGTCCTCAGGGGCCGCCTTGGGTATCATCTTGACTTGGTGATCCGCCAGGGGAGGGGTTTCGCCCTTCGAGACGATACCGCTGCCTTTTTCGACGATGACCGGATTTCCGGCCAGGGGGGCCCAAACCTGTTCCACTTCCTCCCCGATAATGCGAACGGCGCACTCTTCACTGCTGAGAAAGACGCTCCGACCGCCCCGGGATGTCGCTGCAATGAGGGGCCTGAGTTTCTTCCTGTCTGTGAGTCCCAGAAGTGCCGGCGTCGGCTCGTTCATCCCTACGCATATAGAAAAGGGACCATTGATCATGGCGGGCCGATAGGTTTCACGGATCAGTCTCCAGAAGCTGAGTTTCTCGCCTTCGTGAGATTCAATGACTTTGTGATAGGCCGGGGCTGCCGCCATACAGGCGACCTGAAGGGGCAATTTTTGTCTCCGGATCAGCAGATCCAGGATGTAAGTGACGACTTCGGAGTCCGTCATGAGGGTGCAGCGGTAACCGAACATCTCGACATATCGCTTATTGGTTCCGTAAGAGGTGATTTCCCCGTTGTGTATGATGGAGAGATCAAACAAGTTAAAGGGATGTGCGCCGCCCCACCAACCCGGCGTGTTTGTGGGAAACCGGGAGTGGGCCATGAAAAAATAGGATTGAATTTCATCGATGGCGTAGAAATGGGCGACATCTCCGGACCAGCCGTTTCCTTTGAACACGGCCATGTTTTTGCCGGAGGACATACAAAATGCGCCGTCTATTTCAGCGTTGATATACATGACGATCCGCATCATGTAGTCGTACGCATCCTGTTCCCGCTTTTTCTCTTCAAGGGGGGAGAGGAAGAACCGCCACAGCACGGGAATGGGCTGTCTGACAGCGGGAGTTTCGCGCGTAGGGATCGGTTCCTCGTCTACAATCAAGGTATGGCGACTGAGATAATCCCGAACGCGGCGCTTTGCTTCTTCATCGTCAAGAAGCATTTGGAAACAGAAATAATCTTTACGGTCCGGAAAAATGCCATAGATGGCGAATCCGGCACCGAGACCGTTCTCGCGGTCCATCATGGTGGTGATCATCTTTACGATCTTTTCGCCGGACTCCATTTTTCCATCCACGTTCATGAACGCGGAAATGCCGCAAGCGTCGAAGCTTCGCCGATCATAGCCCTTGGGTGGTTTTACAATTTCTTGATGGTACAACGGTCGAAACCTCGCTTTCCGGCAGGCTCAACGTGAAGGCTCATCCTGAGCCGTTATTGATTTCTCCGGTTCGGTATTATCGAAAAATCTTTGCAGGTCCCTTTTGTCGATCGGTTGGAGGTTAGGTAACTCGAATTCCTTTCGGATGGCGACATTTTTTGGGATGCCCAGGCCCACATTCTGAATCAGGTTCACCTTTTGTTCCATGGGTTCGGCATGAAAACCCAGCCGCAGTGCCAATTTTTGGAGGGTTTCAAAAAACGGGGCGAGTCCGTCCCCGCACGGGCAGAACCTTGCACATTCGTGACATTGGAGACAACGCCAGATGTCTGGATTTTGGAGGGTTTCCTCGATTTCGCCTGCCAGGACCCTTTCAACAATTGTCATCGGATCAAACCGGAGCAGGTCGTTGTCTTGATACCCTTTGGCTGCCGAACATTCATAGGTGCACGCGCCGCAACATTGCCTCAACCTGTCCAGATCGAGCACCGACTCAACCGATTCCCCCCTGATCGTTTTTTTGAGTTTGGCTTTCAGCAGGGGGTGCGGTTTGTTGGCATGCCAGTCGAGATGGAGTTCCTTTTCAGGGATGCCCATGGCCAGCGCGAGAATTTCACTGATGTAGAATACGGGGAGCACTTCTTTTTTTTCGAGATTGCGAGCCTCCATATCACATTGAATAAAGCATAACGGGCAGCACAGAACCAGCGCATCCAGCCCTGCGTCGATGGCGGATCGAAATTTTTGCCGAAGCAGCGCGTGGGATCCCGCTTGGTCGGAGGACGCGTTCGATGCGCCGCAGCAAAGCGTCTTTTCCTTGTAGGGGAGCACCTCCAGGCCCGTTGCAGTAAGGATTTCTTCGAAAACCGTCGGGTGTTCGCCGGTCCCGATCGCGGCGGCGGGCGTATTGGATATGTGGCACCCGTAATGTACGCCCAGCCTCAGTCCTTCCAGCATATAGATGAAGTTCTCTTTCAAACGATCCGGCCCGATCTTTTCCAGGAATGAGAGAATGTGAAGAATGTTTGGGGACGATTCATACCGGAGCCCCACGGTTTCAAGTCGGCGGTTCACCTTTTGGCGAACGTCAAGGTCTTTGAGTTCATGGGTTGCTCTCAGAAAGGTGGCCAGACAGCCGTTGCATGGCACCAAAAGGTCCTCTCCGCACGCTTTACAAATGACAAGATTTCGCGCCGCCAGCGCGAGCCATTGGGTTTCATCCATACCTCGACCGTAAACCGGGTCCGGGCAGCAGCTGAGACCTTCGGGCAGACAGGGTTCATACCCCAAAACGTCCAAGACTTGACGCGTGGTTTTCTCGATGAAGGGAAGACGGTTGCTGATCGTGCAGCCCCAGAATACGGGGAGTTTTTTGCGCATATTCATATTTGGCTATCGCCCTTTTTCCTAAATTTCTTTAGACTTGCCACAGAAACCCCCGAAAACCCGGTTCTCCGGCCAAACCTCGCGTGGGAAGCGCCGGCTTCAATGATGGGATTTTTTTCAATGTGAGATGCTGTGGATGGCCTCTTCGCAGCGGATGCTTCAGCCGAATTCCTGGAAAAATGCACTGTATGCGAGAGACGAATTTCTGTCAAGGAGAGGATTCACTTCAAACCGAAAGGGTATTTTTTCTCAGCGAAAAATACCCGGCTATTGAGAAAATTTTCTTTGTCTGCTTCGGCGACAGAGCGTTCAGCGTGTATCAAGATATTTTCGAACGTGTTTTTTGGGGTTCTTTGAGGCAGTTGTTTGCAGGGGGTGTTCGATTGAACCGCGGCTTTTCGGAAAGAACAAGCGCACGTCCGTTCGGCGGAAATTGGGAACGCGTTCCCGCAGGGCTATGCTTTCCCTGCGCGCACTTGAATGAGCTCAGCCACGATACTCACGGCAATCTCTTGCGGCGTTTCCGCTCCAATAGCCAACCCGATGGGAGAATGGACCCGCGCCAGATCCGCTTGGGTGAAACCCTCCTCAAGCAGCTGCGTGTAAATAATATCCCGCTTGCGGGTGCTGCCGATCATGCCGATATAGCGCGCATTGGTCCGAAGCGCCTGGGCCAGCACGATCTTGTCGTGAAGGTGCCCTCTGGTTACGATCACCACGAAGGATGACTCACCAATGGGGAGTTTCTCCACTGCGGATTCGAGGGACAATTGCAGCACCTCCGCGGCATCGGGAAACGCTTGGATGTCCAAAAACTCCGGTCGGTCATCCACAACGACCACGTGAAAGCCCACTCGGCCGGCAACGGGCACGATCTGCCTGGACACGTGGCCGGCGCCGAAAATATACAGCACCGCATCCGACATCACCGGTTCCACAAACGTCTGAAATGGGTGACCCGCTTCATCTTGCAGGGTGAGGACGGTCGGCTGTCCCGAATCCAGGATTCTCTCCATCTCCTTCGATAATATCTTCTCAAGACGCCCCGAGCCCCCCCACGATCCGGTAGTCGGCCCTTTTTTCTCCATAAATAGCTTCGGGATGCCCCCGTGCCGCCATTTATCGGGATCGATCACGGTGGCTACCAGACCCGCACCGCCCTGATCGGTCACCTGAACGGCTTTCTCGAATATGGAAAGGTGGGTCTTGTTTTTGGGAGATACAGGTTCGAGGAAGATCTCCACATCCCCACCGCAGAGCATGTCGGTGTCGGTCACATCCGCGCCTTTTAGAGAGAACTCGAGGCGGACGGGCAGATGGGTGTCAAATACCTTTTGCGCTTCCGCAACGGTTCGGGCCTCCAGAATACCGCCGCCGATGGTCCCTTCAAGAGAACCGTCGTTCAGAATCAGGCACTTGGTTCCGATGCCTCTGGGTGTAGGCCCCGCTTGTTTGATGATGGTCGCAAGGACGGAGAACCGGTTTTTCTCAAATTGTTCGGTGAGCTTTTTGCTTATGTCTTTCATGGTTTCTTCCTGATAACCGAATACACCCCGCCGTGCACAGTGCCGACCACCACGCGGTCGACAGCGGAAACCGGCTGTCGGATCAACAAATCGACAAGGTTGAACGCCTCCTGATGATCCGAAAGTAGATCCCGTTTGTTCAGGAACGCCACCCGTCTCGCGGAAGCGGGTGCGCCTTTGAAAAGCCCCTTGGATGAATGAAACAGCCTTACGAGGGATTCAGGCGTGACCCGCATGCCGAGGGAAATTCCGGTCAGCGCCTGAAACCCTTCCAACCTGAAAACAAGTTCAGGCGTTAGGTTTTTTCCCAGAGCCTCAAGGCCCATCACGGCGATTACAGTGTTGGCCGAAGCGGGTATCACCGGTTCATGGGGAGCAGGGGCCTTGAGGGGGCGGCCGGCCGCACCATCGGCCTCCGCGATCAAAAAGTCGGCCGGATGTTCTCGATACAGCGCATCCGCCCCCAGAGGATCGATCCCCTCAACTTTCCCCGAGCTCAGAAGCTTTCGGCCGAAAAACACGTGTTTGTGTTTGTCAAGGCCACGGGCGATCCTTTCATGCCGGGCTGACTCAGGCAGGTTGAATACCGCTAATGGAGCGCGGAGGGCTTCACTGTGCCGGATCTTGGTGGTGGTTGTTGTGAGCACCCTGTATCCTGAAACCACCAGTTCATCTGCCAGGGCGAACATCAGGCTGGTCTTTCCGCCCCCACCCACAATGGCAATATGCGCCCTTGCTCTCAGGTCCAGTGCAGTCGCCAAGTCCGTAACGGTCGTTTCCAGCCGACGCCCCATTTTCTGCCGACCTATCCGTTCTATTTTTTTCGTAGCACCCTCGAGTCACCCACCCTGACCGTCACCTGCGTTCGATCAAAGTATTCGGCAAGGGGGATGGTATACTTCCGGGAGGCGCCCGTCATGGTCTTGAATTGAGGGGTCGTGATTTCTTTATGCTGCTTCAGGAAGTCAATGAGTTTAAGTTCCAGCTCCTTTATGGCGTCGCGGTGAAAGAAGAGATCCTCCTTTATCTTCAAGACAGAACCCTCCTTCACCATGACATCGAGGACTTCAGCGGCGCTGTCGCCCGGGAATTTTTCCTTCAATTCCTGGAAGTAAGGGGGCTGGAGGCCGCTTTTCGCATAGATTTCCGCCAATTTATGGCGAATATCTTTCTGGTCTTGTGCCAGCGTGACCTGATGGGCCTTGAGACGAACGATCTCCTTTTCAAGAACGATGGTGTCTTCTTGAGCCAGCCGGGTCATCAGATAGTTGAAAAGCTTCGCATTGCCGACACCCGCCGTTCTTGACTTGAGTTCTTCCTTGACCAGCCCCGCTTTGAGGGGAAATCTGTGGTGATACTGGATCAGGGTATCCAAGATTTCCTTTTGCGCCTTCTGGAAAAAATCGGCATGAATGAGCGTGCTCTTCTCTTTATCGTAAAGAATAATCCGTTTTTGAGCTTTCAGGGCATTGAGCAGCTCTTCCAGACGCTTCCGGCTCGTGTTCGTCAAGAAGGGTAAGTCCGCTTGTTCCAATCCACGGAACCGACCCGAGGACACGAAAAGTTCGATGATTTCGGAAAGGGATCCGGTGTGCAGTGTCTTCATGTCCGAAAGGACGGTCTTGGAGAAACGTTTCTTTTTCTTTGGAAACGCGTTGAGAATTGTCCCCCCTCCGATGGTACGAACCGGGGAATAACTCCGCAGTACACACCGGTCGTCCCGCAGCACGGCGGTCGGCTCATCCAGTCGAATCTGTGCGAAACAGTCCTCGCCAGGCTTCAGTTCCTCTCTGTCAAGAAGCACCACGGTGGAAATAATTTCTGAAGTACCGGTGTGGAACCGCGCTTTCGCTCTGTTCTTGAGCTTACGCGGGGCGCTTTCAAGCAGCTCCAAGTGGACATCCACCATGTAGGTGGATTTGAGCGAGTCTTGGGTGGCGAGGACATCTCCCCTGCGGATCAAGGCTTTTTCAAGGCTTTGTAGGTTCACGGCGGTTCTCAGACCCGCCCGGATTTCATTAACCTCCTGATTATGAACTTGAAGTCCCCGGATCCTGGAGGGGATTCCCTGGGGATAGATCGTAATTTCGTCACCGGTTCGAATTTTGCCGGATATGGTGGTGCCCGTGATAACGGTCCCGAAACCTTTCATTGAAAATACACGGTCAACCGGAAGTCGAAACAGATGCCCCGGTTCTTTTTCAGGAATGCCTTGAACCAGCGCATCAAGGACTTGGATGAGCCTGTCCACCCCGGCTCCGGTTACGGATGAAACTTCAACCACAGGCGAAGCGGCAAGAAAAGTCTCTGAGAGATATTCCCTGACGTCTTCCCGCACCAGATCAAGCCATTCGGAGTCCACCGTGTCGATTTTGGTCAGTATGACCAGGCCGTGTTGAATCTTGAGCAGTTGGCAGATTTCCAGGTGCTCTCTGGTTTGCGGCATGACCCCTTCGTCAGCGGCGATGACGAGGGCCACAAGATCGATGCCCGTGGCCCCGGCCACCATATTTTTTACGAATTTTTCGTGGCCCGGTACGTCCACAATGCCGAGGAGTTTCCCGCCCGGCAAGGCCAAATGGGCGAAGCCGAGCTCTATGGTGATGCCTCGCTGCTTTTCTTCCTTAAGTCGATCCGTGTCGATGCCCGTCAGAGCCTTAATAAGGGAAGTTTTTCCGTGATCGATATGTCCGGCGGTTCCCAGAACAACCTGTTTCATGGTTAAATTCCTTAAATGCCTTTATTTCTGGAACTCCAAGTTTTAATAAATAGAAAGAATATGGCGCTCTGTCAAGGCGATAACATGGATGAAGCCGATGCGAAAAACTGGTCATCCCTCTCAAATAATTTTGTTGGACATTCGCCCTCGATTTCTTTATGCTGATATTGATTTTGAAATTCCCCGGTAGCTCATTTGGTAGAGTCCCGATGGAATCGGGATTAACCGGTGGGTAGATCGGAAATAAATTCCCCGGTAGCTCAGTTGGTAGAGTCCCGATGATATCGGGATTAACCACTTGGTTATCATTTGATCCCTGGTAGCTCAGTTGGTAGAGTCCCGATGATATCGGGATTAACCACTTGGTTATCATTTGATCCCCGGTAGCTCAGTTGGTAGAGTCCCGATGATATCGGGATTAACCACTTGGTTATCATTTGATCCCCGGTAGCTCAGTTGGTAGAGCGGGTGGCTGTTAACCACTTGGTCGGCAGTTCGAGTCTGTCCCGGGGAGCCAAAAATTTGAGAGGCAGCCTGCAAGGCTGCCTTTTTCTTGTGATGTATTACACTTATATTTTGGAGTCGGAGACGACAGGCCGATACTATATTGGGTCGACCGAGGACCTGCCTCG
>JAWOGN010000246.1:0-8306 GCA_046496815.1 Desulfatiglandaceae bacterium | reverse complement strand
CGAGTGTGGCCACGACGAGGCGTGGTACACGATCAAACAGACCGCCTCGGCCGATGAGCCCCCAACACGATTCTTCAAGTGCAAGGAGTGCGGTCGGCGGTGGCGCGGATACAACTGAGCGTCAGATGCGTTCGATCCGGTTGATCCAAATCCATTCAAGCGAATGGATCTGTCGCACATTCAGACAATGAATTACGAATACGGACAGGAAAGGCATAAGGGACTTGTTCGGAAAATCTCACAAATAATGGAACCTACCTTAGAACAAAAGGGGTATCCACCAACGACGATAATGGAGTGAAAAATAAAGTGCTTGTTGTGCATGAAGCTTACTGATATTTTTCGTGCAGGGGAATCCTTTTTGAAAGGGTGCTGCTCGAAATTTTGTCAGAAGCGATTTTGACCCACCTACCGTTGGCTGCTTATCGGTACGTTCAGATCATTTCTGAATTGCACCTCAAAAAGATCTTTATATATTCCATCTTTTTTGATTAATTCCTCATGGCGGCCGGTATCAACGATCCTCCCGTCGTTGAAAACCAAGATCTTATCTGCATTCACAACGGTTGAAAAACGATGGGCAATCACTAAAGTTGTTCGGGTTTTCATCAAATTCTCAAGCGCTTTCTGCACATAATACTCGGACTCGGCATCCAGGTCGGAGGTCGCTTCGTCAAGAATGAGAATTTCGGGATCTTTTAGAAGCGCTCTGGCGATGGCGGTCCGTTGTCGTTGACCTCCCGACAGCAGACAGCCGCGTTCTCCAATGACGGTGTCGTAGCCATTCGGGAGCTCTGAGATGAAATCGTGAGCATAGGCGTCCATGGCGGCTTTGACGATGTCCTCCTGAGAAGACCCCGGTTGACCGTATTCGATATTGTAACGAATAGAGTCATTGAAGAGGATGGACTCCTGCGTTACCATGCCGACAGCTTTTCGCAGCGACTTCACCGTATATTTCCTTATATCTACGCCATCAATGAGGATGCTTCCGCACGTCACTTCATAAAATCTTGGAATCAGATTGGCCAAGGTGGATTTGCCGGCACCGCTCATGCCCACCAGGGCCACCATTTCACCCTTGGAAACTTTAAGATTGATATCCTTTAAAACCAGGCCATCCTTGTTATTGTATTGAAAATGAACATGGTTGAATTCAATCTCTTTGTTCAGACCCGTTAATTCAATGGCATCTTTGTCATCCTTGATCTCCTGGGGAGTGTCCAATATCGTGAAAACCCTTTCTGCCGAGGCCATTGCATCCTGGACCGTATTGTTCATTACAGAAACCTTTCGAATGGGCTTATACATCAAGGAGAGTCCGGCAATAAAAGAGAAAAATGTGCCCGGAGTGGTTTTTCCGACGATTACCTGATGGCCGCCGTACCAAATGATCGCGGCCAGACAGAGCGCTCCGAGAAGTTCTATGAAAGGAGAAGTGATTTCATCGGCTCGAACCGATTTCATGAACAAACGATAAAGCCGCTCGTTCATTTTGTAGAACTTTTTATTTTCAGCTTCTTCCATACAAAATGCTTTAACGATTTTGGTCCCCAAAAAGGTCTCCTGAAGCTGGGTGTTAATCTCTGCGATTTTTTCCTGCCTCTTTTTGCTAAGTCTCCTTAGCTTTTGTCCGATTTTTACCATCGGAAACGCCGACAAGGGCAGCACCAAAATGGCGATGCTCGCCAGTTTGTAATCCCGATAGAAGATCACTATCATTAAGGCAATGAGGGTGGTTATTTCACGGGCGAAATCAGCGATTACTTTTGAGCAAATGGATGAAAGGTTTTTGACGTCGCTGGTGATACGCGCCATGAGGACTGCCGAGGGGATGCGCTCAAAGAAGCTCATGGACATGCGGTTGATATGTTCATAAAGTTCATAGCGAATCTTGGTGATGACACGCTGGCCCACCGCTTTCATAATGCAAGATTGAGCATATTGTGCGAAGCCTTTTACAAAATAAATGAAAATGACAGCCAAAGGAAGAACCTTCAACATTGCCATATTTTTTTCCAAGAATATGTCATCAAGAACCGGCTTTACCAGCCAGGCCGTTGCACCGTTCATGGCTGAAACGACGGCCGCTAGGGCCATCCCTGCGATGATAAGGCCCATAAAGGGTCTTGCATACTTGAGTATTCGTTTGTAAAGGCTATAATCGATTTTAGTTTTCATAATCAGGCTTTATTTAGTTGCCCGAGATTTGTCTATAGATGGCCAATATTTTCCGGGCATTCGATTCCCATGTATAGTTTTCAACCGTAGCCCGCGCTTTTAGTCCCATGTCTATCATCATGTTCTTGTCTCTTTTCAACCGAAGAATCGCTTGCGCAAGGCCTGAGGCATCATCGGGTTCGATCAGCAACCCATTTTCTCCATTTTGGATGAGGTCTTTAATCTGGCCCTGCGCAGAGGCAATCACCGGTTTGGCCATGGCCATATATTCATATATTTTCATGGCCGAACCATGAAAAGGCTCTTTGTAGCTGTAAGGCGCGATCGCCAAGTCCATTGAGGCGATATACCAGGGAATATCCAAATGAGAAACGCCGCCCGTCAACGTGAATCTTTCAGACAACCCATTTTTCTCGATGAACTCACTGATCTCGGAATGCTCCCGGCCGTTGCCTACGATCATGAAGTGAATATCCTCACATTCAGAAATCAACTGCCGAGCACTTTCCAGGATAGTGTTGGCTCCCCACAAACGGGTCAGAATACCAACGAAGCCGACGATAAACTCACGGTCCAATCCGAAGCGTTTTCGAATCCTGCCGGGATCCAACCGAAAATCGAATTTTCCAAAATCGACACCGTTTGGCGTGACGGCGACTTTTCGCTTTGAAACACCTCTCTCCAAAATCATGGATCGGAGAACCTTCGACGGGCAACACACCCAGTCGACCTGTTGGAGAATGCTTGTTTCAAAGTACCGGGCGAGCTTCGGGTAATGCAGCCTGTCTCGTTGTTCTTCCGACAGCATCGTATTCAGTTCCAGGATGATTGGGATGGAGAATTGCTTGGCCAATTTCACGCCGGCCCATCCATAAAGCCCGTATCTCTCGTAAATAAAGTGCGGTCTGCGCACGCAAAAATCCTTTTTGCACTGCCGATAGAGCTTCATATTCGATAGAAACAACCGCAAATCCTTACCCAACCATTTCTTTTTAAGGGGATGAACCTCCATTACGGGAACAGGGCATAGGTTGCCTTCACCTTTTGAAAGCGCATAGATGGAGATATCCGCTCTCAGGCCCGCGAAAGCATTGCTCATCTCCCGAACGTGAACGGAACATCCACTGAAACCCAGCACAGGAACACCGGGATCGGAGCAAAGGTAGGCAATTCTCAAATTGTCCCTATAATTTTCACTTGTATCCATGGGTCGCAAACCACACTGCGTAAATTCGGAAATCCTTTATTCTATGACGGTGTCCCATTTTAGTAAAAGGCGCGTACGGCACATCATACCGTGGCGGTGTGGTCTCAAAGCGGAAAGGTTCAGCCAATTACCATAACGGATCCGTGAATGCAAATAACATATTCTCTTTTCTTCAAAAAATCAATTCAAGATGCTTCCAAATAGAAAATCCGATGTCTAAGCAATCATTTGTTATTTCAGCCTCTTTCGGTTTTCAGTACGAGAAGCTTGCCGGATTTGAAGTCGGCAGATGGGAAGCGTGAAGACTCGCCGAAAAGTCTCTTCTCGAAGGCAAGGTGAATAGTTATGTTGTGCAGAGAGGTCGGCCTTCGGCATTTTTTATGTGCCCGTATGGGAGAATTCGGGTGCAGGCCCGCGGACACCACAATTTGGTTTCGCTTGACAAGCCGCATCGGTTTCCCCATACTCCCACCCAAAAAACAACAGTTTCCGACATTCTAAATGAAAAAACAAGGAATCAGAAAATATTGTGCGAGAAGTCCATTCTTAAGTGCACTTTACTATGCTTTTCTTGACAGAAGTTTTCACAGGGAACAGCAGAGTGTATTGGCTGGGCTGGTTCAGTACACCGAAAGAAGTGTTTTTTCACAGAAGAGCCTTTTGAGAAGAAACCTTCACCGCATCGAGAAAGGGCTAACTGCTGAAAACAAGAAAGAGATTTTTGCCGAAGCATACATTGGGGAAACCGTTTCAGCGTTTTCAAATGAGGTTCGTTGCTCCACGGATCAGCTTTCTAACAAGTGGGCGTATGACATCTTGAAACGCTATTTTGAGGAAGTTGAAAAAACCAAAAGTATTCTTGAGGCGTGGAATCTATTCAAAGCCATTGATGTTTCAAGTCTCAATTCGGACCCTGGCAAGAAATTCGTGCCGCAAAGGTTCATGTCGTCGCCGGATCGTATGCTTTCATATGATGAATTCAGAAGCCTTTGCCAGAATAGACATTCCATAAGAAGTTATCAAAATAAAAATGTGCCAAGGGACGCTCTTGAGAGCGCCATTGAAGCTGCACTGAATTCGCCTTCCGCGTGCAATCGGCAGCCTTTTGAATTCAGAATCTTCGATGCACCTGAATTACTAAACGAGGTGGTTAATCTGCCCATCGGGGCACGCACATTCGCTCACGGGATTCCAGCCATGATTTTCCTTGTTGGGAACCTGAATGCTTACGGATCAGAGAGAGATAGACACTTGATATATATTGATGGGGGGTTGTTTACCATGTCCTTTGTTCTGGCGCTGGAAACGCTGGGCTTAGCCTCCTGCATCATTGGATGGCCGGATATTGAACCAAAGGAAAAGGAGCTTGAAAAGATCCTAAGCCTTGAGAAGCATCAGCGCTGTATCTTGTGTATTTCCGTGGGCTATCCCAACAGGGAAATCGAAGTTCCCTATTCCCAGAAGAAATGCCTGAATGAAATCGTTACCTATAACGGTCGAGCGGCAGACGATGAATGTTCAAATTGACGGCGTCGGTTTTGCCAATAAAGGTGCAGAGCTGATGCTCCGTGCCATCGTTGACCGAATCACGCGGCGTTACCCCGATGCGACCCTGGTTTGGGGTAAGAACAGTAAAAAATGCGGGTTCCAAGATATCAGCGGGTTGGGTATCTACCAATGGTTTACACTGAAAAAATTTATGATTCCACTGCACATTATTCCCCGCGCTTTGAAGATGGATGTCGGAAAATATGGGCTTATCTACAAGGGACAAGTCGACGTTTTGCTTGACGCCGGTGGGTTTCAATTCGGAGACCACCGGGTAAGAAAAAAAGACTATGCGAATAAAATCGATAGATATTACGGTAGATTTAAGGGAAAAAAGGCCAAAATCTTTTTTCTTCCACAGGCATTCGGACCATTCAATGAAGGCATTTCCTTATCTGTGATTCGTGCAGTGGCAACCCATGCCGACTTGATATTTGCAAGGGATAGGGTCTCTTACAGTTCTCTCACGAAGGCTTTGGGCGAGAGCAAGAAAATCCATCTTTTCCCGGATTTCACAAATTTGGTTCCCGGTAAAATCTCCAAAGAATTAGAGGCGCTTGTATCCGGGGGAATCTGCATCATCCCAAATAGCAAAATGGTGACACACACCGACTCAACGGTGGGTCAGAATTATGTTCACTTCCTCAAGAGGGTGTTTGTCGAAGTTCAATCGAAAGGCAAAAGACTCTTCCTTCTCAATCACGGAGGAGAAGGAGACTACAAAATCTGTCGGGAGATCAGAGATCAAGTCGATTCCCATATTGAGGTATTCTCGGGGCTAAATGCCCTAGAGGTGAAGGGTATTATCGGAGCTTCCCATCTGGTTATTTCATCCAGGTTCCATGGGGCATCAAGCGCGCTGAGCCAGGGAGTCCCTTGCCTGGTGACCAGCTGGAGTCACAAATATCCCATGCTCCTCAAAGACTATGACATCCAAGGTGGGGTTTTGGACGTAAGGGATGGGTCCACCGCTATAGCCGAAGTCATGAAATATGCTGAGGAACCATTTAATTTGAAACTGCGCGATCATCTGGCTGAAAACTCCAAGAAACTGAAGGCAAAATCGGAAAAAATGTGGGATATGGTGTTTGAGGTGATCGATAGGAGCAAAGCGGGATAGGATTATACGTAACACGAAGTCCTGCAAGAACAACTCAAGTCGATGAGAGGTCATCAGATGGCAGGGCGTTGTCAACCGGCTTTGACAGGAGGTCCGAGTTCTGATGAGTTTCTTCAATGAGCACAAACAAAAAAGCGACAGATACCCAAAGGATGAAGAAACTGGTTTGCTTGTAGAAAGTCGCAATAATGCCGTGAAAGAACAGTCCCCCAATTCCGCACAGGATGCCGAATATGAAAATTGCCCTTTCATCCTGCCTTGACAAAGAAAAGTAGGCCCTAAATCCGCGATAGAAAGTTGTCCCGAAAAGCCAGACGAAGGCCCCGAACCCGACTAAACCCAACTCCACGGCAATTTGCAGGTACGTGTTGTGGGCATGGTCATAGGGAATTCTTAGGTCATTAAACTTTGGGGCGGTTTTGCCGAAATTGCTTTTGCCGATACCCAGACCCAAAACGGGGTTGTCTGAAATAATTCTCAGCGCGCCTTTCCATGTATCATAACGATAATTGAAGATGCCGTCTGATTTGAGATATTCAACAACATTAAACATCTCTTTCGCGCGGGAAGCCATATTGCCCGGGACTAAGAAAGCGGCAATAACAGGCACGATTAAGATCGGCACAAGTAGTTTTCTTCTGTAGACGATCGCGAATAACAAAAGGCTCAGGAAAATCACGACATAACTTCCTCTGTTTTGCATAAGAAAAACAGTTAACAGCGAAAGTAAAAGGACAATGCCATAGAGTATTTTTTTGCTCCCATTGCTGGCTGCGAAAAGCAAGGACAGGTTTATGGGTATAACCACATCATAAAACTTGGCAAACCTACCCAAATTGCGGTCCAGGTATGGGAACGTCAACCTGGTACCAAAGGAAGGTTCGGTTATGAAATAGTGGGTCAGGGCGATCAAAGAAAAAATACCGGTGGAAACCATCAAAGCCAGAAGCAGTATCTTCACGTCCTTCAACCCTTCCACATTGGTGACGATGGCGAAAAAAAGGAAGAAAGATATCAGCGTGTACTTCTTTATGTTCTCTATACTGTAGCCCAGATCGATCGACCCTATCGCCGACAGCAACGTTATGAGAGTGAATACAACGAGGGGCCGCCACAGTCGAGTGCGTTTGAAGCAAAACCGTCTTTCCAGGACCATTCGCACAACCCACAAGAGCCCCACCAATGAGAGAGAAATGCTTTTGACGCTGGCATTGCCTTTGGGGAAAGGAATCTGTGAAATGTAGATAGCGAGGAAAAAAAGAATGCCCGTCTTACACCACGATGCCAGCATTTTCCGGTCGGCGGCTTTAATATGGGAGCTTAGGGTCATCATTGACATATCGTTTCTACCGGGTCGAGCCTGTAAAGCGCCCGTCTTTTTCTGAACCGGGGCAACTTCAGATGCCATAAAAGATGTGAGGAGATGTGCCGCACAAGACTCTTTTTTATGGATTCGGACATTAACTTGCCCTCTGGGCGTTTTTGTTCAAGCGGGATAATACGAATTCTGTTGAGGGCCAAAATAAAACAAAGCCAAATGGGTGTCAAACGCAAGTGACTCCAAGTTTTCTGAAAACCCCGGTTAAACATTCATTTAAAGGGGGTATGGATTCCGGAGAGCGGGATGCAGACAACATGCCTTGAAAAATGCGAAGAACCGATCAAACTGGACTTTTCTTCTCTTTCGGTCTAAATTTGGTGGCCTCGTAGAAAGTCGTCACTCCGGTGAAAACCGGAGTCCAGTTACCCTTTAACTGCCTGAAAAGACTGGATTCCGGCTTTCTCCGGAATGACGTGTGAAAATCAACGCTGGTAATGATTAACTATGGCAGCCAAGCGGTATAAATTCGGGAAATGGTGTTGGCAATTTGCGAATGGTGCTGAGGAAAGCCTGCAGGATCTGCTGCGTCACTGGGAAAATCTGAGATCATACCCGAATATAGAGACCGTAAAGTCAAGTCTCAGCCGCACCGTGCAATCACTGCCTCCAAACGCCTCCGGACCGGCTCTTATTATCAAGCGTTACCATGTGCGCGGAAAAAGGGAACGGCTAAAATATTTCTTTTTTCCCTCCAGGGCGGCCAGTGAATGGAAAGCCCTCCAGCATTTAAGAAATGCGGGCGTGGCAGTACCGACAGCGCTGGCATTTGGTGAGGCCCGATCAGGGTGGTTGCTTCTCGAATCGGGCTTGGTGATGGAAAGAGTTTTCGATGCCATGCGTATTTCCGATTGGCTCCGTTGCAGGCCCGA
>JAWOGN010000209.1:0-5365 GCA_046496815.1 Desulfatiglandaceae bacterium | reverse complement strand
TCCTTTTTTCGTTCTGAGGTATTCTTTGAGAGAGTCCAGCTCCTTGTGCAATTTTGTCTCTTTTGAACCGTCTGTTTTCTTTGATTCCATGCTTTGACCTTCATTCGCTTATCGTTGCCTTTACGCCGCTCCCCAACGTTCTTGACTCTATTGCATCAACTTCCGGAAATGAATAGGGTGCAACCTGTATTCCACTCAGAGAACGGCGTAGGCACCGATTTTGAGGAAAATACAGGATCGGCCCCGACAACGACCTCTACGGCTATTTGTTTACGGGATGGCGGCATGTAATGCTCGAGGCAATGGAGGACGGCAAGCTTTTTGTCTATGATATGCGTTCTCCTCCGCAGTATTATGGCCCTGCCGAGGAAATAAAGGAAGATTGAATGCCGCACATAATCATCATTCATCAACATGGATATGCACGGCATCCATCATGGTGCCTCGACATCTGGCACTTGCTGGGTCGCGGTGAGGAGGTAGAGACCATGCGGACACAGTGCCCTCATATCTTCAACGCTATCAGCCCATAATCAAAAATCGGGAGACTTCACTGCTTCTCGTTCAGTCCCATCCGGCAACTGAAACTTATTCGACCGGTTTCATAGGTTCCCCGCAGCAAACCAACTCACCGCCGCCGGCCTCTTTAACCTCGACCACATTCCCACAGATTTCGCATTTAAAAATCTGACCTACCGTGTTGGCTTCTACCATTTCCAAACTCCTTTCTGTGTGTTGTCCTCGTTTCCTAATCATCCATATCGATTATTCCTTTCAAGATTATTCCATCCCGCCTGTGCAGGTAAATACGTGCCCGCCTGTATATGGCGAAGATTTATCCTGTAGTTTATCTCATGGCGAAGGCACGCACCCTTCCGACCAGGCCAAAATCGATAATATCCGGCAGCTCATACCCAAAGCGATGAAGTATTACAGAGACGGATTGGCGCAATTACACATACTCCGAATCAGGGCCTCAGATAAGGGATTCACCCCATTTACTGTCGACGATTTTTTACATATCCTCATATCGGATCCTGAAGCACTGAAGCACGCCGTTGAAGCACCCGAAAACAGATGGAAGGAGCCGCCAATGGAGGAAGACAGAAAAAAAGCACAACCGGCATTGACCCGCCGCCATTTTCTCGCCGCCGTGGGCGCCGGCGCCGCCACCGTCGTCGCGTCGAGCCATCTGGCGGCAGGCGCCTCTACGAAGGCTAGGGTTATGGAGCCAACAGAAATGATCAAGATTCGACTGCGCATCAATGGACGAACTCACCGTCTCCTGGTGGAACCTCGCTGGTCCTTGCTCTTCGTGCTCCGGGAGCGTCTCGGCCTGACCGCAGTCAAGTCGGGCTGTGAACGGGGTGAGTGCGGCGCCTGCACGGTGCTCGTAAACGACGTTCCGCGCTACGCCTGCATGATGCTGGCCGTCGAAATGCAAGGCGCCGACATTATCACGCTGGAAGGTCTCATGAACGGAGAAAAATTGGGACACGTGCAGCAGGCCTTTCTGGAGCACGATGCCTTCCAGTGCGGGTATTGCACACCCGGCCAAATCGTGGCTGTGGAAGGCCTCCTCAGGCGCAACCCGGATCCCTCGAACCAGGAGATCCGCGAAGGCGTAAGCGGCAACCTCTGCCGTTGCGGTGCTTACACCCACATCTTTCAAGCCGTCGAGCGGGCGGCCCAACTCAAGCGAGGTCAACGATGAAACAGGAAGAGAAAGGCGTTTACTACACGGAAGGGCTTTTTGTTCCGGAAACACCGACACCCGGCAAAGCTCCGAAACCCTGGGGCAAGACGGCGGTGATCGGCAAATCGCGACCCCGAGTTGACGCCTATGAACGGGTCAGCGGATCGGCGGTCTATCCCTCTGATTTCTCCCTGCCTCACATGCTTCACGGAGCCGTGCTCCGCTGTCCCCATCCCCATGCGAAAGTCAGGAAACTGGACACAAGCAAGGCGGAAAAAATGCCCGGAGTGCACGGGCTGATCAGCGGGGCCACGCGGGAGGCCGATGTGTATTGGCCTTACTCCAAAGATGTGAAGACCAAGCTTTTTGATTCCATTTGCCGCTTTGAAGGAGAAGCCGTCGCCGCTGTCGCCGCCGAAACGCCTTATCAGGCATGGGACGCGGTTGAGGCCATTCAGGTGGAATACGATGTTCTTCCTTTCATCGTAGACGAGAAAAATGCCCTCCGGTCCGGCGCTCCCCAGGTGCACGGAGCCGGCAATCTGGTCAAACCCAAGGAAACCTACTCCAGAGGAGATGTGCAGAAAGGTT
This sequence comes from Desulfatiglandaceae bacterium, assembly GCA_046496815.1. Taxonomy (GTDB): domain Bacteria; phylum Desulfobacterota; class DSM-4660; order Desulfatiglandales; family Desulfatiglandaceae; genus JAWOGN01. The sequence continues at coordinate 3,078 of JAWOGN010000209.1, read as the reverse complement.
TTGCCCAGGCCGATGTAATGCGGGAGGAGTCCTATCGGACGGAATGCGAGGTGCACACACCGATGGAGCTCCACGGTTGTGTCGCTTATTGGGACGGAGACCTTCTGGTCATTCATGAATCCACACAGGGCGTCTATGCCGTGCAGAGCAAGGTTGCACAAGTTCTGGGTCTCCCCCTGTCCAAGGTTCGAGTCATTGGTCATTATTTGGGAGGCGGATTTGGCAGCAAGCTTCAGCCCGGAAAATACACGGTGATCGCCGCCCTGCTCGCCAGGAAAACAGGCAGAGCGGTCAAGCTTTTTCTCACCCGGGAAGAAACCTATCTTTGCACGGGAAACAGACCGCCTGCAAACATGACCCTGAAGGCGGGCGTGAAAAAAGACGGCACCCTCACGGCGCTGGAGTTCTCGGTACTCGGTACCGGCGGGGCCTACCCGGCAGGCGGCACCGCCCTGGTGGACTGGCTCATCAAAGATCTCTACACCTGCCCCCACGTTCGCACGGAAGCGACCGACGTGTATATCAACGCGGGACCGGCGCGTCCCTTTCGCGCCCCCGGGCACCCCCAGGGATCTTGGGCGCTTGAACAAATGCTGGACGCGCTGGCCGAGGCCATTGACATGGACCCTGTCGAACTGCGGCTCAAAAACATTCCTGCCTACAGCCAGGGGCGCCCGGGCACCCCCCCTTACACCACCACGGGCCTGAAGGAATGCCTGGAAGAAGGGGCCCGCGCGTTTCGCTGGCAGGAAAGACGGAAAGAAATCGAAAACTCAGGGAAAAATGGGTCCCTTCGAAGGGGTGTGGGAATGGCAGGCTGTCTGTGGATTGCAGGCGGAGGCGGTCCTCCGTCAACGGTCATCGTCAAGCTTTTTTCGGACGGCAGCGTCAACCTCAACATGGGGGCCAGCGACATCGGAACCGGCACCAAAACGGTCATGGCCATGGTGGTGGCCGAAGAGCTGGGCATTCGAACCGAAATGATCCAGATCGAGCATGCGGACACCGGCACGACCCAGTACGCAACCCCCAGCGGCGGGAGCAAAACCGTACCGACCGAAGCGCCTGCTGTGCGATCTGCAGCCATTCAGGTGAAGCAGCAGCTCCTCCGGATGGCTGCCGATGATTTAGGTATGGATGTTTCCGGTCTGCGCTTCAAAGGAAATGAGATCATCGCTGACAGCGATCCTTCCAAAAAAATCAAAATCCGGGAGATTTCCGGCCTTAAAAAACAGGGAGTGGTCGTCGGTGTAGGCTACCGCGGGCCGAACCCCGAAGGCAAAGTCGTCAACCCCTTTGCAGCCCAGTTCTGCGAAGTGGAAGTAAACACCGAAACAGGTGAGGTTAGAATCCTTGATTTACTCGGCACCAATGAGAGCGGCCGAGTGATGGACCGCCTGACCTACAACAATCAGGTTCACGGTGGAATTACCATGGGGATCGGGTTTGCCATGACGGAAGTCCGCGTTCTCGATGCCCATGGCACCGGAAAGATGGTGAACAGGAATTGGCATGACTACAAGCTGCCCACCGCACTGGATGTGCCCCCGCACATGGAAGCCGTGCCCATCGAGTTGCCCGATCCTGAGGCGAACAATACCGGGGCCAAGGGACTCGGCGAACCGGTGACCATCCCCACCGGCGCTGCCATTGCCAACGCGGTGTATCATGCCACCGGTGTTCGCGTTACGCAAACACCCCTTAACCCCACCCGGCTCAGCTTGCTATTTTCTGAACGACTGAAGGAGAGATAAGATGCTGTCAAATTTCGCGTATGTTTGCACCGGTTCTATAAGGGAGGCTGTGAAGCAGCTTACATCCGACGGAGCCAGGCTTCACGCAGGAGGAACGGATCTTCTCGGATGCCTTCGGGATAATGTCTTCGATGCCGAAAAGGTCGTCAGCATCAGCAGACTCAACGCACTTCGCGGCATCCGAGAGACGCCTGAAGGGGGTCTTCGCATCGGCGCGCTTACGACCATCACAGAGATCGCTGAGAGCCCGCTTGTCAGGCACCGCTATCATGCCCTGGCCCAGGCGGCGTCCGAGGTGGCGAGTCCTCAACTTCGCAACCAGGGCACCATCGGCGGCAACATTTGTCAGAAACCCAGATGCTGGTACTATCGCGGCGAGTTTCACTGCCTGCGCAAAGGCGGTGACCGTTGCTATGCGGTGGGAGGCGAGAATCAATTCCACTGCATTTTCGGCGGAGACATGTGCTACATCGTCCATCCCTCCGATACCGCCCCCGCCCTGGTCGCCCTGGAAGCAGTCGCCCGGATTGTGGGGCAGCGAGGAACCAGAAAGGTGCCCATTGAGCATTTCCACACCCTCCCGAGTCAGGATTTTCAACAAGAAACGGTACTGGACCCCGACGAGATCGTCTCAGAGATTTTTCTGCCTCCGGCGCCCTCGGGTCTACGGAGCGCTTACCGGAAGGTGAGAGCTCGCCGCTCCTGGGATTTTGCTTTGGCCGGCGTGGCCCTTGCCCTCCGATTCAACGGCTCGACCGTGGAAAAAGCCCGGGTGGTATTCAGCGGCGTTGCGCCTGTGCCCTGGCGCTCCAGAGAGGTGGAGGAGACGATTACGGGCCGGCGTCTCGATGCGAATGTAGCGGCAAATGCCGGAGAAGCCGCGATCAGGGCCGCTGAGCCCATGGAAAAAAACGCGTACAAGATTCCGCTGCTTCGCGCCGTGGTAGCGCAAGAGTTGCACGCCATTGCCCAAGCATGACCTGAACGCCCCATAAGATTCCACCACGAAACCGATAGAGGAATCAACGCTGAAACCTCCGCATTTGCCAGGATCGCTTTGACTCATAACCTGCGAATCAGGGTGATAATGGTCCGCGTTGCGGGGGTCCACAAGACTCGCTGTCAGTCCTTGCCCGTTTTGAATGCCGCGCAAGCAGCCACAAAAGCGAGCGTTCGAGCAAAATAAGCGCAGCGGTCACACCCACAGCCAGAGCAAACAGCACCAAATTGGTTTCGTCACCGGCCCGAAATGCAAAGATAAGAGAGGTGCTCACAGCCGGAGGGTGCACCACGTCGAGCAGGATCATAAATAAAATCGTGACGA
>JAWOGN010000207.1:0-7324 GCA_046496815.1 Desulfatiglandaceae bacterium | reverse complement strand
CAGAGGAATTGGAGACAAACTCCTCCCCATGGATCCGCCCCTTTGCAGCTGTAGCAGGTATTTTCGCATTGCTGAGATCATTCTTCCACAAAACGGCGGATGGCGATGAAGCGCGCTTCGCTTTAACTTCTTTCTTGGTCTGGTCCGGCAAATAGTGCTTCGACTTTTCGTGACCCATTGCCGCGGCTTTCTTAAAATTTCGTTCAGCCTTCGAGAGGTGTCCATTGGCCTTATAGACCACGGCGCTGTTGTAGAAAAGATCGGCATCGTCGGGTCGTATTTTCAACGCCCAGGCGTAATCGTTGAGCGCAAGATCTTTTTTGCCCAAACGATAGTTGACATTTCCTCTATTACAGTACGCCTCGAACGAGCGGGGATTGAGAGATAGCACTGCATTGAAATCCTTAGCGGCGAGTTCATACTTTTGCATTTTAGAAAAAACAAGACCTCGATTATAGTAAGCTTCCACATGGTTAGGATTGAGTTCAATCGCTTTGGTATAGTCTTTGACCGCCATTGGCGGATTTCCTCTCTGCTCAAACAGCAAGGCCCGATTGTAGTAGGCATCCGCATTTGAACTATTCTTGCCTATGAAATCGTTCAATTTTTTCATCTCCAGATCATAGCTCGATAGTTTCTTTGGGGCGGATTCCTTCACCGTATTGGGTTCAGCGGAGGGTATCACCGGTTTGGATACCGGTTTCGGGATCGATTTTTTGGAAGTTTCCGAGGCGCGCCGCGTGGAGGGCTCAGTGGCTTCGCCCGCAGATTTTACTCCTTTCACGAGGCCCACACCTCCCCCCAAAAGCAGGGTCAGGGAAATCAGGAATGAGGCAATGACTGTTGCCGTCCATACCACCATGACCTTTGTGAGCCTAAATTCTCTGTTCTTTACCCACCCCCAGATAAACGGGTAGATTCCGCAACTGAGGATACCCAGAACCCCTCGAAGGATCCCCTCCGCCTTGAAAAGCTTGACGAGGACAAGAATGAACATGACGAAAGCAAGCAGGGATAGAAGCACATACAAGGCCGACCAGAGAGTTTCCATTGTTTTCTCATGCTAATTCTTAAGGTGAATCGGACAGGATCGTTCGCCGGAACAAGGTGTCATTTTTGTGGCGGTATATTTCTTGAGTGATGTGTTGTAAGGTCGGGCAGGGTAAAATTGAAACTGAGAAGCCTGGCGGTCCTGTTAATATGGGGTATACTATTCCTGCCCTTCACTTTCTACTCCCTGCAACCGCAACCGAAGATATGCTTCTTCAGCGGCTTCATGTCCGGGCGATAGTTGAATCACTCTGGCGTAGGCTTCCAGCGCTTTCTTATAATTGCCCTGGTTCTCCTGAATTCGGGCCAGATGAAGTAAGAGCTTGATATCATCCGGCCTCACCGCGAGGATTTCTTCTATTTGCTCACTCGCTTGATCTTCTCTGCCTGTTTCCAGGTAGGACAATACCAGATAGCCTCTCAAATCAGTCTGTTTCGGGTTTGCTTTTAAACCGCTTTTCATTAGGGGTATGATTTCTTCAAATTTGCCCTGACTGCTCAATTGATCAAAAACATAATGGTAGGGGTCGAGTGATGTCGGTTTCAAATCGATAAGAATTCTGGCTTCTTCGAGAGCCTTTTCTTTATTGTTTTGTTTTTTGTAAATGTCAAATACGACCTCATGGGCCGCTGTGTCGTTTCCGTGCGACTTTAAATACCGGTTAAAATATTTGAGACCTTCTTCCAGATTTCCCGTTTCGTACTGAAGGACCCCGAGGTTGAAAAGCACGGTTTCGTTTTTGGGATCCAGCGAAAGAATTTTTTCATAAGTCTTTCGCAATTCTTCCCTCTCTCCCAGTTTTCCTAGGACCTGGGCTCGCAGCGCCAGCGTATCAAGTGAGTCGGGGCTTTCATTCAAAACCGTCTCCAGTAATTTCTTCGCCCGCTTAAGTTCCGTATCCGTTTTAAGATAAGCCAAAGCCAGGTATTTCATGAAATCCACTTGTTGGGGGGTGGCTTCAAGCCCCTTTTCCATCAATGCAATGATTTCTTCGTATTCTCCTTGCCGTTGCAGGTAATCGAACATGAAGTGATAAGGTCCTGACTCTGCCGGCTTCAATCCCACAAGAATTTTGGCCTGCTTGAATGCCAGTTGCGCATTGTTTTGCTTCTTATAGATATCGAATACAATTTCGTGGACGGTCGCATCCTTCGGATGTAGTTGCAAATAATGCTTGAAATGCGTAAGGCTTTTTCCCAGTTCTCCTGTTTCGTATTCGAGGACGGCAAGATTATAGATTACGGTCTCATTCTTGGACTGTAATGAAAGGATCCTCTGATAAATATTTTTCAATCCCTCTTTCTCTTCCTGTTTTTCCAAAATCTGAGCCATCAGGAGCAATGCATCAAGCGAGCGCGGGTTTCCCTGTAGAACTTGCGACACGTATTCTTTTGCTTTTTTTGGTTCATTTTTGTCGATGTGCCTGCGGGCCAGTTTCAAACGGCTTTCCACATCTGCTGATGCCAAGCCGACAGCCTTTTCCAGGTACGAATCGGCCGTTTCTTGCTGGTCGATTTTTTCATACAAGTAGGACAAATTGTAATAGAGATTGGCGTCTTTCTCATCCAACTCAATTGCCTTACGGTAAGATGCAATGGCCTGTGTCAAGTCACCGATCTCCGTATACAGATATCCGAGACGCCGGTAAATCGGCAGTCGCTCTTGATCGCTCACTCGTTCCAAAAGGCCTTCATACTGAATGATTGCCTCCTTTGCTTTTCCACTTTTTTCGAGAACCTCCGCCAATTGATTCCGCACCTCAAGGTCGTTCGGGTTCAATTCGACGAGCCTCTCCAAAACAGAGGCCATGCCCTCTTTGTTTCCCATGGCCGAATAAACCCCCAGTAGATTCCCCAGGGTCTCCGGGTCCGGGTTTTTTTCATTCATATTCTCAAGCATTTCTGCGGCCTTTTTCCAGTGCCCCAGGGCTTTGTATTCATCGAGGAGCCTTAATCGGAACCGTTTTTCGTCAGGCGCCAATTGGAGAGCCCGCTCAAGAATGACCAATCGTTGTTCATTATTAATGGTTCTATTGGCCTTATCCAACCAGTCCTCGGCATATGGATGGACTTTCCAATCCACATGGCCCAGGTTCTGATTGCGATATTTTATCCAGATTCGGAAATCGTAAACGTCGAACGCCTTTTTTTCAGGCAGCAGGGTGGAAAGGTTTACTTCATCATAACGAAGCGCATTCACATCAAAATCCTTCGACACCAACCGAACCCCTTGGTTTGAAAGCAAATTTGTAGAGATCTTTAGGACTTTGACTTGATCATTGGGATGGAGAGACAGCGTTTCTCCTGAAAGAACTTTTTGGGATTCATCATTCACTTTAACCAGGATAAAGTCAAACCGAGGAGAGACGGGGTACATGGCCTGCCAGAGCAGCCAGCCTGAAGCGGCAGCTCCGATCACAAGGAAGGTAATCACCCAGAAACTGATATTTCGAAAAAATGATTTTCTCTTTTTCTGCAATTGGCGGCACTCACTTGGCCAAGCCTTTTTTACCACCGGCCGGTTTGGCAAATTTGCCTTCCCAGATCAAAAGGACCGGACTTGCCACAAATATGGACGAATAGGTCCCTATGATAACTCCGATCATTATCGCAAATGCAAAATCGTGAATCACCCCACCCCCCAGGACAAAAAGGGCCACAATTACAACCAGCGTCGTGGTGGAAGTTAAAATGGTCCGACTGAGGGTCTCGTTGATACTGGTATTCATGACCTCCTCAAAGGGTCGTCTCCGAAACTTTCTCAGGTTTTCCCGGATTCTGTCAAAAACGATGATCGTATCATTCAGGGAGTATCCAACAATGGTAAGGAAAGCGGCAATGATCGAAAGGGAAATCTCCCTTTCCGTCAGCGCAAAGACGCCGACTGTGATGGTCACATCATGAATCAAAGCAATGATGGCTCCTAAGGCATATTTCAATTTCAAGAAGTAACAGAGGCCCAGCGTCACCATCAGGGCAATGAGTATGAGCCAAGTAACACTGAATCCGAAGCTGGAAGTGATGTAAACGACAAATGCCAGGGTGAGGGCCATGACGATACTCATCGGCCACTTGCTTTCGAAACGACCGGAAATATAAATAGCAATAAAGAGAATCGCATAAAAGATGGCGAACAGGGCCTTTTGTCTGAGGTCCTCACCCACTTTCGGTCCTACCATTTCCACCCGTCTTAGCTCAACCCCGTCATTGAAGGCTGAGCTGAGTGCCTGCTTCACCTTATCGCTTAAACCGGTCAATTCAATATCCGTTTTTCTGATTCGGATCAGATACTCAAACCGGCCTTCTTCGCCGAACTCCTGAATGATGCTGTCATCCAGCTGGACAAGTTGAAGCGCTTCCTTGATTTCGGAAGGTGTCCGCTTTTGGTCCAATTTTACTTGAACCAAAACCCCACCGGAAAAGTCCACCCCGTAGTTGGGCCCGCCCCTCCATGCCAGCAGAAAAAACGTCGCCATGATCATGATTGCAGAAAAAATAAAAGCGACCTTTCGTTTTCCGATGAAATTGATGTTAATTCCCGGCTTGATGAATTGCATTTGACAACTCCAATGGCTGTATCCGTTTTCAGGGTCCGTATTCGGTTCAGTCCGTCAGCTCAATAACTCAATCGAAGGAAATCAGCAAATCCCATATTATGGAATGGATTGAGCCGATAGAAAAGTGAGAATGCTCTCAAATACTGAGCTTTTTCATTCTCCGCTGTACATAGAGGTAATCAAAAATAATCCTGGTGACGAAGATCGCTGTAAACAAGCTGGCAATAATCCCGATGCTGAGTGTCACTGCAAATCCCCTTACCGGTCCGGTTCCGAACTGAAATAGGACGAGTGCGGCGATCAATGTGGTGACATTCGCATCAAGAATCGTCACAAGCGCTTTGCCGTAACCCCCTTCAATGGAGGCTCGCGGTGTTTTTCCAAGTCTCAATTCCTCCCGGATACGTTCAAATATCAATACGTTTGCATCGACAGCCATGCCAATGGTGAGGATAATACCCGCGATTCCGGGAAGGGTCAGCGTAGCACCAAAAAACGCGAGGCCTGCCATGATAAAAAGGATGTTCAGGAGCAGGGCGAAGTCAGCGATGAAACCTGCAATACCGTAATAAATCATCATAAAGGCAATTACCACCAGGCCTCCGATGAGCATCGATTTAAAACCCTTCTCAATTGAGTCTTTCCCCAAAGAGGGTCCCACCGTCCGCTCTTCGATGATTTTGACCGGCGCGGGCAACGCACCCGCTCTCAGAACAATGGCCAGGTCTCGTGCTTCCTCAGTCGTGAAACGCCCTGTAATCTGGGCCTTTCCTCCTGAAATCTTATCTTGAATCACGGGGGCGGAGTTGACTTTATTGTCAAGTACGATCGCAAGTCTTTTTTTGATATTCTGACCGGTGATTTGTTCGAAAAGTCTTGCCCCCCTCGCGTCGAATGAAAGCGATACGTAAGGTTCATTGTACTGGCTGTCAAACTGAACTCTGGCGTCGGTGATGTACTCCCCGGTAAGGAGCGTCCGCTGTTTCAGCAGGAAGGGCAATTTTTTCTCAGCGCCGGTCTTTGGATCCATGGTCAGTTGGTATAGAATTTCAGTCCCCGGTGGAACATTCCCCTTCAGGGCTTCGGCAACGGTGTGCTCCTCGTCGACCAGTTTGAATTCCAATTGGGCGGTCTTACCGATAAGGTCGACAGCCCTTTTGGGATCTTTTATACCCGGCAGCTGAACAAGAATCCTATTCCCTGCCTGGGGCCGGATATCCGGCTCGGTGACCCCAAACTGATCAATACGGTTCCTGATGGTTTCAAGCGCTTGATCTACCGCCATCTTTTCAATGCGGATTTTCGCCTTGGAGAGTAATGTCAATTGAAACACCGGCTGGCTTTCTTGGCCGGGCATTGAAGTCTCTTCAAAATCAGGGTAATCGGCCTCGACCATTTTACGAAAAACATCCGCGTCATCCGGTCTCATAAGCGTCAAAGCGATGCGGTCATTGTCGTATCTTTTCAGCTCTACATACCGGATCTTGCTTTTCCGCAGATCGCGCTTTAGTTCCTCAACGATACGCTCCAGATGGGTTTCAACAGCTTTCGAGACTTCCACCTCCAAAACGAGGTGCATGCCTCCCTGAAGGTCGAGACCCAAACGAATCTTTTCCGCAGGTAAAACGTCGGACCACCATCCGGGAAAGTCGCTTGTGAGTGAAGGTGTGAGATAGATGAATGAAACCAAAAGCACACATAGAACGATCGCACTGCGCCAACCGATATTCTTGGACACTTCCTACTCCCTAGGGGTCAGTAATTGGTCATGATCTGACTGTATTTTTCCAATCAGGGCCATGTATTCTTTTAGAATCTGTTTATCCGTGTGTTTCCCCGTCGGATGCAATGCCTCCGGGTGTCGATTGCTTTCAGCTAAGCTGTTTTGTTGGTCACGCCGGCAATGGAGCCCCGCGACACCTTAACCCTTATCTTGGGGGCGATTTCCATGGTTACGATATCATCCGTAAGTCCGGTAACCACCCCATGAAGGCCGCCGGAACTGATCACGCGATCTCCCTTTTTTATGGAGGCAAGCAACAGTTTATGCTGCTTGGCCTTTTTTTGTTGGGGCCTGATCAGCAGGAAATAAAAAATCGCGAACATAAGTATCAGGGGGAGAAATGCACCCAGGCCCCCGCCTTGCCCACCGGCGCCGCCGGTCCCTCCACCCATCGCATAAGCCAGAAAATTCATTTTAAAACCTCCTCTCGGTTTGACATTTGATTTTCGTAAAACTTCTGTTGAAACGCAGCCATTTTGTTTTTCTTTAAGGCTTCTCTAATCCCGGACATCAGCCGGCTGTAATAGTAAAGATTATGAATGGTGTTGAGTCGATATGCCAAGATCTCTCTCGCCAAGAACAGGTGCCTCAGGTAACCTCTTGAGAAATGGGAGCATGTGTAGCATTGACAAGTTTCATCAATGGGCCTTTGGTCGTTCGCATACTTTGCGTTTTTAATGGTCAATTTCCCTTTAGAGGTGAAAAGGGTGCCGTTGCGGGCATTTCGGGTCGGCATGACGCAATCAAACATGTCGACGCCTCGCATCGCTGCCTCCAGCAGATCTTCGGGCGCCCCCACGCCCATCAGATAGACGGGCCTGTCCTCCGGAAGCGACCGTATCGTTTCGGTGACGACTCGCAACCTCGTCTCTCGGTCTTCGCCAACCGAGAGTCCCCCTATCGCAAAGCCATCGAAACCCATGACGGCCAATTC
>JAWOGN010000105.1:0-12450 GCA_046496815.1 Desulfatiglandaceae bacterium | reverse complement strand
GTCAGATACGAGAGGTTATGACCGCTTGAACTTGCATTCAATACGCTTTTCCCTCAACAGCCGCACGAACATATGCCCTACAAACCCGGCCTTGTCACCTTTCAGAGTAAAGCACGGCCAGTATCTTTGTATGCTTGTCGCCGCGGCACTTTACCAGGTGAGGAACCGTCGAATCGTAGTATATCGCGTCTCCAGGTTCAAGGATATGGATCTCTTTCTCCAACCGAACCTCCATGGTTCCCTCCAACACATAGATGAATTCTTGTCCGTCATGCGTCGACCTTTCTTCCTCCGTAACCGCCGGCTCCAGCGTTACCATGAAAGGCTCCATGTGTCTATCCTTCTTGTGGGGTGCCAGAGATTCATATTCATATCCATAGTGCTTTCCTTTTTTGGAATCATATCTGGAAAGCACCTTCCGGTCCCGTCGACGCACGATCGTATACGGTCTATCCTCTTCTCCGGAGATAAAATAACCCATTTTCATCTCAAGGGCCTTTGCCAACTTGATAACCGTCCCAAGCGGAGGGGCAACGGTTCCCTTCTCGATTTCCTCCAGGAGTGACACTGCAATATCCGTTCTTAACGAAATGTCCCCAAGCGTTAGACCTCGACCCTCTCTGACGGACTTTACGCGCGCACCGACATTTACCTGGATGTCTTCTTGTTGCGGCGCATCAGAACGAATCCCGTTCAGGAATTCTTTCTCTTCGTCTCTGCGGGAGAATTGTTTGCCGATGTCATTTAGAAAATCTTCGTAAGCATCGGTGGCCTTTTTCTTATCTTTTTTCTCTTCCATTTCCACACCCTGTATTTCGATGGTTACTTAATTGTATGAAAAACGACTTTTAGAAAGTCATTATTTGCAAATTTATCATCTTACGGTACTTGCGGTCAAGTGCGGCGCACAAGGCATTTGGTTTCAACTCGGAATAACCCGTCGAAGCCCCTTGGAGTCGGATCCTTTCCCACAAGTTACTGCAGGGTACCCGGGCGGTCAACCCGCTTGATTCACGGTTTGACACGGATTTTTTAAGGATTTTCAATGCACCGCACTGGTGCGGATTAGACCCATCGGAAAGCGATCCGCTCAATTTCATCAGCTTTCAAGAACAAAGATCACTTCCATCCTCACACGGTATTCCTGGATCTCACCCGCTTCCACAGCCACCCGTTGTTCAAGAATCCTCAGTCCGGTGATGCCTCTCAATGTCCGATTGGCCCTTTCAAAACCCACTTTAATGGCATCATCAAAACTCGTGGGTGACGCCCCGATGATTTCCGAAATCCTTGCGACTCGTTCCATCAGCTAACCTCCGAATTCTTTTCGGTTGCGAAGTCATTCTTTTGCCCTGCTTGCTGTCCGGATCTTCAACAGATAGCGGGTGGATAATTGACACGCCCGACTTTGGGATCTATAAATAGCCTCGTCCTGAAAGCTGCGCCTTGGAATGGGCACCGAGTCCGCCATCGTCTCAAAGGTATGCCAATGAACCCGGTTTCTATTAATGATTTTCTGTAACCGTTCACGGGTTCAAAGGTTCAGGGGTTCAAGGTTCAATTCTCGTCCACGGAGTGCATTTGGGTTACGTAATTATGAGAAAAGCGTCAGCTTTGTCAGACCGAATCCAAAATTTGGAACTAACTTGGCAATTACTTGGGAAAATGAGGATTTTTAACGACGATTTCGGGTCCTGAATCCCTTCTTTGTCCTTAACCCTGAATCCCGATTTCATCGGGAAACCCTGAACCTGTCAACGCTTACAATTTGTTACAGGGAGTGCTACTCGCCGGAAAGCTAAACAATGCAAATCCAAAAATCAATGAGTTTTTTCCTTCAGAGATTTCAAGGGGACTTTTCACCGCAGTTTGGGCGCTCTTGAGGGACAGCACTCACTGCCGAATGACCATGCAGGCAATTCACAAATCTGCTGCATTTCACAACGATCAAAACAACAGGAGGAAACGGTAAATGGGCAAACACGAAAGACAATATGTAGTAGACGATCTTACGCTGAATGATTCCTGGCGGATGTTCCAAATCATGGCGGAATTTGTTGAAGGCTTCGATGTCCTTCCGGAAGTCTACCCGGCAGTCAGCATATTCGGATCTTCGCAGGTCAATGCACAAAGCCCCGCCTACAGAAGCGCGCGCGCAATAGCCCGGTTGTTGGTCGAGAACGGCTTCAACGTGATTTCAGGCGGTGGCCCGGGGGTCATGGAAGCGGCCAACAAAGGGGCAACGCAGGCGGGCGGAAAATCCGTTGGCCTGCACATTAATCTACCGAGTGAACAGGAAGCCAACAAATACGCAAATGTCCGGCTCAACTTCAACTACTTCTTCATCAGAAAGGTGATGTTCGTCAAATACGCGGTGGCTTACGTTATTATGCCGGGCGGTTTTGGAACCCTTGATGAACTCTTCGAAGCGCTGACACTTATTCAAACCAAAAGGATTCGGTCCTTTCCCGTCATCCTGGTGGGTTCCCGATTTTGGGATGGTCTGATTGGGTGGCTCCGGGATACTCTGGTGAAGGAGCACACCATACTCGAATCCCATCTGGATATCCTGACAGTAGTGGACACGCCCGAAGAAGCGGTCAGAATAATAAAGAGACGTGTCATTGTATAACTTGAAAACCAAAGAAGCGGACAGTCTCTTTTCAGGGGCCTCCCGTTTCGGCATAACACTTTCAGAGCGGCAGGTTCATCTCCTCAGCACTTTTGTGAGTCAGTTGTGGGAGTGGAATCAGCGGATGAACCTGACAGGTCTGACTTCTCGCGAAAGGATAATCGGAGAACTTCTCATTGATTCTTTGATCCCTTCCCTTTTCCTGCCTGACGAAGGGAATGTGCTCGATCTCGGCGCCGGCGCCGGATTTCCTGGAATCCCCTTAAAAATCATGAAAGAGGGACTTACATTCCACCTATTAGAAGCGAAGGCAAAAAAAGTGAGCTTCCTCCGGCAGGTAATTCGAATGACACGGCTCAATGGAATCACGGTCCTGAGGGGCCGTATTGAAAAGGACACGAACCTTCTGCGAACCGAAGGATACAAAATTATCACCGCGAGAGCGGTGGCCGGTTTGCGGCAGACCTTGATGTGGTGTGCACCCCATCTGGCGCCTGAAGGCATGATTGTTAATTTTCAGGGGAGTCGGTTTGAAACCGTGCTCAGGGAAAGTTCGGAAGTCATGCGGAAAGAAGGTCTGACGCTGTTCAAATCATTTCCATACACCCTGCCCAAAAAAACGTCCCAGCGGTATCTTCTCCTTTTTGTGAAAAACGCGATGTAGAGAACAGACGACAACGTTTCGGCGGGGTCTGAAACTGAAAGAATATTTGGATACGGTGAATGGTTGAATGCGCCCGGCAGAAAAGGAAAAGCCTATTTGCTCAACGCGTTCATGATTGTCTCTCTTTGCAGATCAATGTACTTTTCAAGGTTGAGTCGATGCTTGAAATGCCATCTCTTTAACACAAACATGTGTGCCATCATTATGATATTGTAGGCCATCACGTCGGCATCCACACTCCTGAAGACCCCTTTTTCGACTCCTTCTTCCAAAATTTCCCGAAAGACGTCAGATACGGCCACCTCCAGCTGCATGACCCGCGACTTCGAGGTTTTGTCCAGCGAGTCGGATTTCTGATAAATCAAAAGCGCCTTCTCTCTTTGTTGATCTACGACCGTGAAATAAAGAACGATTGCGGCAGCCAGCTTTTGTTTCGGATCATCGATGCCTTTGACTTCACTGACGAGGCCTTCCTGAAACAGGTTCAGGACATCCTCCATAATCATTCGCATGATTTCAGATTTTTTCTTCACATAATGATACGTGACCGGCAGACTCACACCCGCCGCTTCTGAAATCTCCTGGATGGAGGTTTCCTCAAACCCTTTCTTGACATACAACGCACTGGCCGCATCGATGATCTTCTTTCGCACCGTGTCCGAAGCCGTGATTTGATCCAGCACTGTCAATCTACTTGGAGTTCTATCCATGAAAGCCCTCTCCTCTTAACCTCAAAAACGAAAGCCCCCTGTCTTAGCCGATCCAGGGGGCAACGCCCGTAGGCATGCGCAAATAAGGATTCAATACAGGTCTCCTCAGACAATCAATAAGCTCATTTCACGTACTTGAAGGAGACATTTATCCTTGCACGATAAGACGTTACTTTTCCATTTTCGATGGTCATATCCAATTTGGTGATTTCTGCAATTCTCAAATCCTTCAAGCTCTCTCCGGCTGTCTCCACAGCTCTTTTCGCTGCGTCTTCCCACGATTGGTCACTCGTCCCAACAAGTTCGATAATCTTATACGTACTTCCAGCCATCTCAACCCTCCTTCTCTTCAGATTAATTTTCGGTCAATGACTCAATTACGAACTTCACCTCCTTTCCATCAGCAGTATCACACTCCCAACCTGGTTGCTTTATTATATACCAGATTACCCGGCACTTTACAATGATCTAAATTGAGCGATTTGCCCGAGCAAACCGGCAACACCATTGACTGGGTGCCGGTCGAAGATCCCGCATTCATCGGGGATCCGTCATCCCGGACGTGATCCGGGACCGGCATGACAGGAACCCGCGGGGCTTATTCGTCATTCCGGCGAAGGCCGGAATCCAGAGACCGCGACTCTCTGAGTCATCAGAACCGCTCAAATTGGGAATGACCTATATGGTGGCGGTTGGGAGCAGTTTGCCCACCAGTCGGATCCATGAAATATAACCTGTGGCATTTATATCACAGCTGCCGATGGTGTGCACATGCTTTATCCAAACCACTCGGAAAGCTTCGACCCTTAATGCTGTCCGACATGGTTTGTCCACCGGTATCCCCAATCGTTTGAATTTTTTTCAGCGCCGGCCGCCATTCACTTGCCATGCGGACACGCTGAGTTGGAATGTATCAAGAATATGGTAACAATGCGCAAGATTATCACGATTTTTTTTACTAATTCCTCGTAGAACGAACATATTCTCTTGACTTATGCTTGTTTTTTGCCTATTGTCCTCTTTCGAAAAATGTTCTTATTAACCTTTAATCAGAGGAGAGAGTATGGCGACTATTAAACAAATTCAATTTAGGTTGAAGCTTGCCAAGAAAACGCTGGCAAAGGCTACCAAAGAAGTAACCGCGACAAAGGCCAGAGTCAAGAAACTGGAATCACAGCTCACGAAAGTCAAAGCTGCGGAAGCAAAGGCCAAGAGCAAAAAATCACCCGCAAAGAAAAAAGCCGTAGCGAAGAAAAAACCCGCGACCAAAAAAAAGGCGGCAGCGAAAAAACAGAAGTAGCGTATTCTTTCGCTAAACCAGCAGGAACCGGTACAGCTCAGAAAGGGCGGTTCTTCACCCAAACGGGTGGGAATTCCGGAAACGGTTTGCTATTCCCGTGACTACCTGGCAACCCTATCGCCCAACTGATGGACATGAACACGTTGTGGCCCTGTTTCCACACAGACTCAGGAGCACTTCCTGCGCCGTATCTTTCTGAGCTTCCGCAAAAAGCGGCCTGCCGACTGATTCCTTCTGAAACCACGAGTGATGCGATACCGCCCGCGTCATCAGTCGTAGCTACGTCGGCTGATTTCATGGTCAATGGGGGCAGGTTTCCACCACTGCCTCACAGTCAGCACTCGGCGCTTTGCTGCGGAGCAAGACATGCCGAGCTTCAACCGCAGGCCTTTCGCTCTTTCGTGAGATGCAGCGGGTTTGGTTTACCCACTGGAATCCCTCACGTTTGTTCACTTCATCAAGCGCTCCTCACCTGCGTTCAACAACACATCTGAAGAGCATCCTGCAGCTCTCCCAAATTCTCCAAAGTCGGAAAATAGACAATTGTGCAAAACACCCTTTCCAATGACGCCGGTGCAGTGTTGACCATTTCTCTCAATTGCGATAGAACCCGGAAGACTGATTGCCGAATAAGAGTGTCATGGAAGGGAATCCGTTTCCACTTGCGAACAAACATAGGGTCTGAACAATGGACAAGATAGTTATTGAAGGGGGACACCCCTTGAAAGGGTCCGTAAAAGTGAGCGGCGCAAAGAACGCGGCCTTGCCCATTGTTGCCGCTTGTATCCTTACCGGCGGCCGGCATCGGCTTCGGAATGTCCCCAGACTCAAGGATATTGAGACCATTAAACGAATTATGTCGAAACTGGGCGTATCATTTCGCGAGGTGGAAGGGTCTCTTGAGGTAAATTCGGATCAACTGAGCGACTGTGAAACGCCTTACGAACTGGTAAAGACCATGCGAGCCTCCATCCTGTTGCTGGGACCGTTGTTGGCCCGTTTCGGCAAAGCCAGGATATCTCTTCCCGGAGGATGTGCTATCGGGGCACGACCCATCAATCTGCACCTGAAGGCGCTGGCGGCGATGGGCGTCGAGATGTTTTTGGACCGCGGTGACATTCATGCGAATGTCAATCGATTGAAAGGTGCGGATATTTTTTTCGACATACCGACGGTAACGGGCACTGAAAACATCATGATGGCAGCGGTCACCGCCCGGGGGCAAACCGTCTTAAGGAATGCCGCCAGAGAACCGGAGATTCAGGATTTGGCCGACATGTTGCGTGGAATGGGAGCCGCCATCGAAGGTGACGGATCAGATACAATCGTAATCGAAGGGATCAAAACCCTCAGACCGGTCCGGCATACCATCATACCGGATCGGATTGAGGCCGGTACATTCATGATAGCGGCCGCCATGACCGGCGGGCACATCACAATCCAAGCATGTCGTCGGAAACACCTCACAGCGCTTATCGAAAAATTGGAGTGCGCCGGCGCGGTGATTAGGACCACCGATAAATCCCTCTCTGTCCGAGGCCCGGATGTTATCGAAAGCACGGATATCAGAACCGCCCCTTTTCCCGGTTTTCCCACGGATCTCCAAGCGCAATTTATGGCGCTCATGTGTATCGCAAGCGGGTGGAGTATGATCAGGGAAACTGTTTTTGAAAACCGGTTTATTCACGTCGGTGAGCTCAAGAGGATGGGGGCGGACATTGAGATCAATGGAAATCAAGCCCTGATAAAGGGAAAGAAGCACCTTCTCGCAGCGCCGGTGATGGCCACGGATCTTCGGGCGAGTGCATCCTTGATTCTGGCCGGTCTGTCTGCAAAAGGCGGCAGAACTGAAGTCCACCGAATCTACCACCTTGACCGGGGTTATGAGTCCTTGGAGGAAAAATTCAGAAACCTGGGAGCCAACATATGGCGTGAAAAAGATTAGCATGGCGCATCGCCCCCTTATACCCATCCTTCTCTTCTATACAGGGGGTATTTTTGTCGCGTATCATCTGCACCCCCTTCACCACGTTTTACCAATCCTGCTTTTCCTCACCATCGTCCTTTCTTTGGCGGCCACACTCCTGCTGAGAACACACTTCAGATTTCTTTGTCTACTCTTCGCGTTTTTCCTCACCGGCGCCCTGATTGAACCCGGGAGTCGCCCTTCATCCCAGCTCATGCCGTTGGTCGCCCAGCGCACGCGTGCGACGATTGAAGGCACAGTCCTGGAGCCGATTCAAATTTTCAAAGACATGGCGAAACTCAAGGTGAGGGCGAGCAAATTGTTCATCGGGGACACATGCGTACCGGCAAACGATACCTTGCTTGTGAGTGTGTACCAACATATCCCCCATATTGAGCCTGGACAGAAGCTGCGCTTTCCTGCACGATTGAGGGCATTCAAAAATTTTAACAATCCAGGTCGGTATGACTATGAGTCGGCCATGGAACTGAAAGGACTGACCTGTGCCGCATCGGTAGCAGACGGGCGGCGCATCGTACCCATGGGAATCGGACATTTGCCCTTTCCCCGGAACTTTATAGAAAAAATCCAACGTCCCGTAAGGGAGTTCTTCAAAACCCGGCTTGGCGCGCCACACGACGCCCTGTTCCGCGCTTTGATCCTGGGCGAGCGTCAAGGTATCGATCCGCACCTGAGAGAGCCTTTTGATCAAACGGGTCTCGGACACATGCTGGCGGTTTCGGGCCTGCATATCGGCCTGGTCGCCTGGGTATCCTTCTTTTTCTTCAAATGGCTGCTCTCCCGATCCTACGAGCTCACACTCAAAATCAATATACAAAAGCTGACGGCCCTCTTGACGTGCCTACCTGTTATCGGCTATGCGTTTCTCGCGGGGTGTCAGGTTTCCAGTCAACGGGCCATGATCATGGTCTTGACATTTCTTTGCTCCGTGATTTTGGGAAGGGAAAAGGAGATCTGGTCAACCGTTGCGTTGGCCGCTTTAATCATCCTCGCCATTGATCCTCACGCCCTCTTCAGTATCTCATTTCAACTCTCATTTTCCGCGGTGATCGGTATTCTGTGGTTGACAACCCCCGTCTTAAACAGAATCCGACCGCAAGTGGAGACACTAAAATCAAAAAGTCAAATTTTGGCGGTTGTATCTGATTATTCGATCGGCCTGATTGTGGTTTGCCTTTGCGCAACGGTATTTCTTTTGCCCTTGACCTCCTTTTATTTTCACCGGGTCTCCCTGGTTTCCATCCCTGCCAACTTCACTGTCATGCCGATCCTTGGGCTCTGGGTCCTACCGCTCGGATTGCTTTCTGCGGTAACCCTGCCCCTTTCCCATGAAGTCGCCGGCTTTTTTCTCAAACTGGGCACATGGGGATTGAGTGGTTTGATGGACATGATCCGGTTTTGGGCAGCCTTTCCTTTTGCCGGCTTTTGGGTGGTCACACCCAGCCTGTTGGAGATGATCATATTCTATCTGCTACTGCTCTTTGTATTTTTTCTCAGGAAGTGGCCATGGGGAAGATTGGGAGTCTGTTGCCTCCTGATTCTTCTTGCCGTCGATCTTTGCTATTGGGTGTACAGGGTACGATTCCATGATGACCTCAAGATAACGTTTCTCGACGTAGGGCAGGCGAACTCCGCCCTTGTGGAGTTTCCTAAGGGAAAAAAGATGCTGATAGACGGCGGTGGTTTTCCGGGAGATCGCTTCGATGTGGGAAAAATGGTGGTCGCCCCGTATCTTTGGCAGGCTAAGATCCCGCGTATTGATTACCTTGTCTTAAGCCACCCGCAGGCAGACCACATGAACGGCCTTCGCTTCATAGCCAAAACATTCCGTCCAAAAGAATTTTGGTACAACGGCATGCAAGTCGACAAGACCTCCTTCAGGGAACTCATGGGCATTATCGAATCAAAAAAGATCAAAACGCTCTTGCCTGCGGATCTCGTGGACGGCAGGAAAATCAACGGCGTCAAGGTTGAGATTCTACACCCTGAGCCGGGTGGACCTGCCTCAAATCGTTTTGGCAAGGCCACAAGACTGAACAACAATTCTCTGGTACTCAAAATTTCATATGGGGGAAAGTCCGTTCTCTTTCCGGGCGATCTGGAGCGTCAAGGTGAGGCGCTTCTCGTTTCAAGATCCGGTCAAAATCTGAAAAGTGACATTCTACTTTCTCCCCATCATGGCAGTCGAAGCTCGAGCTCCGAGAAATTTCTCCGAATGGTGCGACCGCGCGTCTGTGTGATCTCCTCAGGCGAAGGAAATTTCTTCGGCTTTCCCCATCAAGACACGCTCAAAAGACTCGACGCCATTGATTGCAGGGTCATTCGAATCGACCAAACAGGAGCGGTGCAATTGCGTATCCATCCCCGTGAATTCGAGATCCGGACCTTCATCCCCTCCGCGTCTATCGAGTCGGCGATGGAGTGAACCGAGGAGTCTGCCGGAGAACGGCTGGTTTCCCCATCTCTGCGGCAGAGTTAAAATACGGGTGCAGAGGGTTCGGCCTTGGTCTAAGCCCGGAGGGCATGATTTGCGAGTGTAGCCTCGCCCAAATCCGAAATCTGAATATCGAAATACGAAACAAATTCGAACAACAAATGTCCGAATGACAAAAACAAAACCGGATTCGTGACATCAGATATGCTTCTTGTTTGGATCATTGCAGTTTTTGTCATTGTGTATTGTTTCGGATTTCGAGTTTCGTGCTTCGAATTTAGACCCGCTTCACTTCTGTAGGTATAGCCGATTATCTCTGACCCGGCCCTGAAGACCAGGGTTCATAAACTGCACTGAAATGGTATGCCTCCGCATAATCAACTGTATTTCCGGGGATAAAATTTCGGCCCTTCCGGATTCCACGTGGGTGGTAGATTGTCTTATGAACCCCTCCCCTTGCCCACCGGTAGCCCCCGAAACCCCTTGGGCCATTGAAATCCGTTTTGAGAAGACAGCCGACTTCGAAAACTCTTTGGGTCGGCAATTCCGTGTGTGTCCTCAACCTTGAACGTGAAACTCGGAACCCGTAAGCCCATGTCTTTTAGTTATCTTTCGACTTGAAGATGGGTTGACAAGAGACCTGAGAAAAGATTAAACCTTAGACGTGAGGTCGTACGAATGCCGGGACACTGGGAAACACTTTATGAACAAAGAAAATCAACCCTTGAAACCGCGCTGGGGGCTGTGAAGCGAGGTTCCAAAGTATTTCTCGGAACAGCGTGCGCAGAACCCCAATACCTCGTTCAGGGCCTTATTGATCGGGCCGACCGTCTTCACGATGTTCAGATTCTTCACTTTGTAGCACTCGGAAACAAACCTTACACGGATAAACGGTTCGACAGGCGCTTCCGTCATAATGCCTTCTTTGTCGGCCCCAACACGCGGGATGCGATCAATGAGGCGCGGGCGGATTATACACCGGTATTCATCTCTGAAATCCCGAGCCTCTTCCGCCTGGGGATCATTCCTATCGATGTTGCGCTGATTCAAACCTCCCGGCCCGACCCGCACGGATTCCTCAGTTTGGGTATCTCGGTTGATATCGTGAAGTCGGCGATGGATTCAGCCAAGGTGGTGATTGCCCAAGTCAATCCTCAAATGCCCCGGACGCTGGGAGATACCTTCATCCCAATCAATAAGGTCCATTTCATCGTAGAACACGAGGACCCGCTGGTGGAATTTCAATACCCGGAACCGGATGAGGTCGGGAAAAGAATTGCGCACAATGTATCGAAACTCATCAAGGACGGAGACACGATCCATGTGGGATTCGGTCACATTTCCTACGGTGTGTTGAAATTCCTCGAGCACAAAAAGAATCTGGGTGTGCACACCGAAGTCATTTCTGATGCATTGATTCATCTGATAGAAGCGGGAATTGTGAATGGGGAGTACAAAACCCTGCACCCGGGAAAGGTCGTGTGCAGCTTCTGCATCGGCACCCGAAAAATTTATGAGTATGTCCACGACAACCCGAGATTTGCCTTTTATCCCGCAGAATACGTCTACAATCCAATGGTCATCGCCCGGAATGAGCGGATGGTTTCCGTCGGCAGCGCCCTTGAGGTGGATCTCAGTGGACAGGTCTGCTCCGAGTCTCTGGGGCACCATTTTTACAGCGGCATAGGGGGACGCTTGGACTTCATCCGCGGAGCGGCCATGTCGCGAGGCGGCAAAGCGATCATTTCACTTCCCTCCACCACCAAGGACGGAAGTAAATCCCGCATTCAGCCGCACTTGCAGGCGGGCGCGGGCGTCGTTGCCACCCGGGGCGATGTACAGTACATCGTCACGGAATATGGCATCGCCTACCTTCGGGGAAAATCCATACGAGAGCGGGCCATGTCTCTCATCAACATTGCACACCCGAAATTTCGCAAGGAACTGCTTGAGGAGGCCAAAAGACGCGCATACGTCTATCCGGATCAGATCTTCATCCACACGGAAACCCATGCATATCCGGAAACGGAGGAATCTGAAGAAACTCTTTCCGACAAGACGGTCGTGACAATCCGGCCCATCAAACCCACAGATGAGCCGCTGCTTCAAGATTTTTTCTATTCCCATTCCGACGAAACGATCTACCGCAGGTATTTTCGGGCCGTCCGTGCCATGCCCCACACCACCGCGCAGACGCTGGTGAATGTGGACTATCGAGATCGCATGGCATTCGTAGCCACGCTCGGAGAAATCGGACTCGAGCGAATCATCGGTGTGGCCCGATATGCGGCCGAAAAAGATCATCCCGGCATGGTGGAAATCGCCTACACGATTCACGAAGACTATCGGGGGCGGGGCCTGGGAACGATTCTTCAACAGCGACTCGAAGATTACGCCCTGCGCATGGGCTTTAAGGGGGTCTCCGGATATCTTTTTCAAGACAACACCCCGATGCTCAAAACGTTCGCCAAGCGTGGTTCATATCGGGGGGACACGATGGAGGACGGAGTCATGCGGGTGTGGCGCCATTTCCAAAGCGATGAACGAAATTGAGCCGTCAGCAAAATTGATTCTTTCGGCTGTTAAGTTAGATGGCCTCGTAAAAAGTCGGAAATCACCATTTTCCGTCATTCCGGTGTAGACCGGAAACCAGTCTTTTCAGTCACATAAGGGATGTCTGGACCTCCGTTCGAAGATCCCGCATTCATCGGGATTTTCAACGG
>JAWOGN010000280.1:0-7441 GCA_046496815.1 Desulfatiglandaceae bacterium | reverse complement strand
TCCCGCCCATATTTGACGCGTAAAGCGTGCCGTCTTTTCTGTGTTTGATGGTTCCACCGATACAGGAGGTTACTTATGGATTTGATTAAGGAAATTGCCCAGATCGTCGGTCCTGACAATGTCTTTCATGACCGCGTCGAATGTCTCTCCTATTCCAGGGACCTGTCGGTCCACGAAGGAATTCCCGACATGGTTGTCTTCGCTTTTACCACTGAGCAGATAGCCGCCATTATGCGACTGGCCAACCAAGAGAAAGTGCCCGTTACGATTCAGGGCTCGGGAACAGCGACAACCGGCGCATCCCTTCCCGTTGAGGGCGGCATTCTATTGGACCTTCATAGAATGAACAAGATTCTGGAGATTGATAAGGATAATTTCTATGCGCGGGTAGAACCCGGGGTGATCTGTAACCAGCTCAATGCCGAACTCGCAAAACAAAACCTTATGTTTCCCCCGAACCCCGGCAGCGAGGCCATTGCGACCATAGGCGGCATGATGTCCACCAATTCGAGCGGGCACAGGGCGGTTAAATACGGCACGGCCAGAGACTATGTAAAGGCCCTTCAGGTCGTTCTGGCCGACGGCACCCGCATTCATACCGGTTTCAAGACGCCCAAATCATCATTTGGATATGATCTGAATCATGTCTTTACCAGCTCCGAGGGCACACTCGGGGTTATCACGGAAATTACGGTCAAGATTCAAGCGCTTCCGGAATACAATGCACTCTCCCTGGCTATTTTCCATGATCTGTTCGCCGCAGGGAAGGCGGTAACCGATATAATCGGCTCGGGGATCCAGCTTACCGCCTGCGAAATCCTGGACAAATATAGCCTCAAGGTCGTAGAAGAGGCCATTGAAAGGGATATCAGCGGTATTGAGGCCATGCTGATCATTGAGTCGGACGGTGCTCGAGAAACAGTTCGAAAGGATATGGAACGGATTGGGGAGATATGCAAAAAACACGGCGTGAAGGAATTCACCTGGAGTGACGACCCGGCCAAAGTCGGTGAGATCATGGAAGCCAGGGGAAAGCTCGTCCCCACGCTTTCACGAATCAAACCGGGTAACCGGCTCGTGGCCATCTCGGAAGACCTCGGAATTCCCCCGACCAGGATTCCTGAGGTGATCAAACGGGCGCAGGAAATATCCGACAAATACAACCTGCTCATCACCACCTTCGGTCATATCGGAGACGGAAACGTGCATACGACCTTTGTCACCGACATGAGAAACCAGGATGAATGGGATCGCCTCAAACCGGCTGCGGATGAGCTTGCCGAGCTGGCCCTTGAGATGGGGGGCACCATTACCGCCGAGCATGGAACCGGCCTCGCCCGGGCTCCCTACATAGAAAAACAATTGGGTCCCGCGCTCGAAGTTATGAGAGCCATAAAAAAAGCCCTGGATCCCAATAATATCCTCAATCCCGGGAAAATGGGGTTGGAAAAAAGGAAATACGACATCTATGATCACTTTGCGTTTCAGCCCCTTCTCGATCATCCCGAGGGCGTCAATTCTTATGGTGAGGAGATTGATAACGAGCTTCTGGCCTGTATTTACTGCGGTTTCTGTCGTCTCGGATGCCCCACCTTTAGCGTAACCCACAGGGAATCGAGAAATGCACGAGGGAGAAATGTGCTTGCCTTCAATTTCCTGAACGGTACCCTAGAACCTTCTGCAGACTTGGCCGAGGCTTTCTATAGCTGTACCACCTGCCAGGCCTGCACCTATTTCTGCCCGGCCCAGGTGAAGGTGGACGAAATTGTTGAGGCGATTCGCAAAAAGCTCTACCGTGCCGGACTAACGCCGGAGCCGGTGCTCGGCATCAGAGAAAATATCTTCAAAATGGGGAATGTCTATGCCGGTGCGAAAGCGGACAGGATCGATATCTACCCGCCGGCCCTGAAAGAAAAAGCCCAAACGGGGCAACTCAAATCCAAGGCTGAGACACTCCTTTTTATGGGGTGTGTTCCCAGCTATCTGGACATGAAAATGGTCCCCAGCCTGCTCAAGCCCCTCGATGCTGCAGGGGTTGACTATACGACTCTGGGCACCGAAGAAGGTTGCTGCGGTTTCCCCCTATTCCTCATGGGAACAGACGAGTTTGAGCCTCATGCCAAAAAAGTCATTGAAAGAATAAAGGCAACCGGTGCCAAGGAACTGGTAACCCCTTGTGCCGGCTGCTACAAGACCTTCAAGAAAATCTATCCGGAGGTCGGAGATCTCGGTTTAGAAGTCTATCACTCGGTGCACTACCTGGAAAAACTGATTCATTCCGGAAAAGTGAAGTTCAATGGAGACATGAAAAAAAAGGTCACCTATCATGACCCCTGCGACCTTGGAAGGGCTTTCAGGATCTTTGAGGAGCCCAGGAACATCCTGAAAAGTATTCCCGGACTTGAATTTGTTGAGATGGCCCGAAACAGGCTTTTGGCACGGTGTTGCGGCGGCGGGGGCGGTGTGCTGGCCAATAACCCTGAGATGGCCGTGGAGATGGCGGCGGAGAGGGTTCGGGACGCCCTGGCGGTTGGTGCGGAAATCATCGTGTCCGGATGCGCCGCTTGCAAGGATAACCTGAAAAAAGGAGCGCGGGCCATACCGAAACAAGAGCGCGGCAAAATAAAAATCATGGATATTACTGAAATTGTAGCCCAGGTGTTGGCATAGCCGTTGTCTTGAGTTGAAAATTCCTTGACGCCCGCGGAACCGGGCCGCGCAAATCAGTAAATGCCGATCACCAGCCGGACTGAGACACATGAGGAACTTATGTCTGAGAATACACAAATCAAAAGAAAAAAAATCGCCGCAACCGAGACCTGCAAAAAAATCATGGCGGATCATTTTTACGAAATGGATGACGCCGTAAAGAGCGGATCCAAAAAAATCGCTTGGAACACCAGCGTCGGACCGGCCGAACTCCTGAGGGGAATGGGTTTCCTGGTGTATTACCCCGAGAACCATGGCGCGATGTTAGGAGCGACCCGCATGGCCACGGACCTTATCCCCTATGCGAATGCAATTGGGTATTCGCCGGACATCTGTTCTTATCTGACGTGCGACGTGGGGTCTTATCTGCAAAAAAAGACACCCTTGACGATGGCGTATAACATCGAATCGGTTCCCAGACCCGACGTGCTGGTGTTCAACACCAACCAATGCAGGGACGTTCAAGACTGGTTTGGCTGGTACGCGCGAGAACTGAACGTCCCGCTCATCGGAATCCACACACACCGGTGCATCGGAGAAATTCGTGATTATGAGATCACGGATATTGCAAACCAGATCAGAGACCTGGTTCCGAAGCTGGAGGCGGTTTCGGGTGAAAAGTTTGATATGGACCGTTTTCGGGAAGCGGTAGGCTATTCCAGGCGCACGTCTCAACTCTGGAGGGCCTGTCTGGAAACGGCCGCGACCACCCCTTCTCCCTGGACGTTTTTCGATGCAACCATTCATATGGGACCGGCGGTGGTGGCGCGCGGCACCCGGGAAGCCGTTGACTACTATGAGCTGCTTCTCAAGGAGTTGAAAGATCGGATCCAAGACGGCGTGGCTGCCGTAGATGGCGAGAGACACCGTCTCTATTGGGAGGGCATGCCCATCTGGGGCAAGCTGAGGGCGCTGTCCGAGCAGTTTGCCGCCCTCAAAACATGTGTGGTGGCTTCCACGTACTGCAATAGCTGGATATTTGATCAACTTGACCCCGCTAGGCCCTTCGAAAGCATGGCTCAGGCCTACACGGAGCTTTTTATCGTCAGGGACGAGGCCTACAAGGAACAGTATATCAAGGATTGCCATGACAAGTTCAAGTTTGACGGGATCGTGTTCCACGATGCCAAGACCTGTCCCAACAATTCCAATAATCGGTATGGCATGCCGGAAAGGCTGTCCCAAAAACTCGGGATACCGACACTTACCATCAACGGAGATCTTTGCGATTTGAGATGCTATTCCGAGGAGCAGGCGAGAACCAATATTGAAGCCTTTGTCGAGCAGCTGGAGGAAAACTAGCGGCGGCTCGCCGGTAAATTTTTGGCGTCATGCCCTGCGCCGCGTGCCTTGAGCCTTTCATGACAAAATTTTACATCATCTGGTCTGAAGCGATGGGAATGGATCATGACGATTGATGCCGGCGCTATCTTTGTCGGCGTTGATGTGGGTGCATCCCGCACCAAAGTGGCGGTCCTGGACACAGAAAAGAGACTGTTGGGCCATTCGGTGAGAAAGTCCGGGACTGATTTTACCCGGACCGCCGAAATCTGTCTGAAGACCGCATTAAATATGGCGCATCGGTCGCCTGAAAATATCGTCCGTTGCATTTCAACCGGTTACGGAAGGAAGAATGTCCCTTTCAGCCATGACACGAAAACCGAGATCGGGTGCCACGCCAAAGGGTGTTATCACTATTTCCCTCTGGCAATAACGGTGATCGACATCGGAGGCCAGGACAATAAAGTGATCAAGTTGGATGACCGGGGCCGGCGCCTGAGCTTCAAAATGAATCGAAAATGTGCCGCCGGAACAGGTGCCTTTCTGGAAGAAATGTCGCTGCGACTCGACATCCCTTTAGAAGAAATGGATGCGCTGGCGGAGGCCTCTGAAAACATGGTGGAATTGGGAAGTTACTGCACGGTCTTCTCCGGCACCGAGGTGCTGGAAAAAATCAGGCAGGGCAAAAAAGTCCCTGACATCGTAAAGGGCCTTTTTTTCTCGGTGATTAAGCGGATACTTGAAATGGACTCTCTGACGGAGCGGGTGGTCATGACGGGCGGGGTCGTGGCCCACAACCCGTATTTGGTAAAAATGGTTGAAGAGATCACCCAGCGGGAAATCCTGGTTCCCGAACACCCGCAGCTCACCGGTGCGGTGGGTGCGGCGCTGTTTGCCATGGAGAACATGAAAGCATGAGACGGTGTCCCGAATTTGATGAATGAAATAGGAGGGCCTGGAAATGACGAAAAGCAAATGGATGCACGCAGGTACGATTTTAAAGATGAATGCTTTCAACTATCCTGAGAAGTTGGGATGGCAGGATAAGAACAAGGAATTTAACTTCAGAGATTGGAACGAACGGTCGTGTCGATTCGCAAACGGTTTGAAGGATCTGGGTGTGGGATACCAGGAGCCTTTTGCCGTGCTTGCCTTCAACCGGGGTGAGTGGATGGACATCTACGCCGGCTGCGCAAAAGGCGGGCAAATGGTTGTGCCGATCATGTTCAGGTTGGCCGCTCCTGACATCGAGTATATTGTCAACCATTCGGAATGTAAAGCTTTTATTGTTGAGTCATCTTTCGTTGAACTCGTTGACGGCATCAAAGACAAACTCTCTGTTCCCGAAGATGCATACATTTACCTGGGCGATGGGCCGGTCCCTGACGGATACGTGGGCTATGAAGATTGGTTGGCAAGCTCTACTCCCGACGAACCGAATATCATGGTTGATTCCGCTGATATATGGACCATTATGTATACCTCCGGAACCACCGGCCGACCGAAAGGCGTGATGAGAACTCATGAAAGTACCATTGCCCAGTATTTTTTGAACAACATCAACATGGGCGTTTTGCCGACAGACAAAGTCATGCTGGTCATGCCCATGTGCCATATCAATTCCATCTTTTACTCCTTTCCCTATACGCTGGTATCGGCGCCTGTATTCGTTTACAATATGGTCAGCTTCGATCCGGAGGATCTGCTGAGCACCATCGAAAAGTATAAAATCACTTACACCTCATTGGTCCCGACCCATTACATCATGCTTCTGGCCCTCCCCGATGAGGTCAAAAACAGCATCGACGTCTCCTCCATTCGCCAGCTGCTTATATCCTCGGCGCCTGCCAGAAAAGATCTCAAACTTGCAATCATGGAATATTTCAAGAACGCAGAGCTCTGGGAGGCATACGGTACCACAGAGGGCGGACTGATAACGCTGTTGCGGCCGGAATATCAATTTGAGAAACTGGGATCGATCGGGAAGGAGATCTTTGGGACGGACAGGATCCGGTTACTCGATGAAAACAAGAATCCTGTGCCCGATGGTGAGGTCGGCGAAGTCTACTACCGGACACCGATGATTTTCAAGGAGTATTGGAAAGAGCCTGAGAAGAGCAAAGAGGCCTTTGAAGGGGAATGGTCCTCTGCCGGTGATATGGCGAAACGGGATGAAGATGGGTTTTATACCCTGGTGGATCGAAAGGCGAACATGATCATCACCGGGGGGGAAAACGTCTTCCCCTCCGAAGTCGAAAACACGGTGGGCGCGCATCCATCCGTCAAGGATGTCGCGGTCATCGGGGTTCCCGATAGAAAATGGGGCGAAGCAATAAAGGCCGTCGTTATTCTGCACGAGGGATACAAGGCGAGCGATGATCTTGCGAAAGAAATTATGGATTTTTGTAAAGGAAAAATTGCAGGGTTCAAGCGGCCAAAATCCATTGATTTCATTGAGGAAGAGGAAATGCCCAGGACCGGCACGGGAAAAATATTACACCGAAATTTAAGAGAAAAATACGGTAAATGGAGTGACGAACAGTAAGGGCCCTGTGAGCCGGGAAGGCGGGAACCAACCCCGCTCGAACCGATGAAATCACGTTGAAACACGCACTTTAACCGGAGGAGATAATGATATGTTGACAAAAGCGTTTATACCGTATGGCGGCTTTTATTCATCCCCCTTTTCCCGCTGGCAGGGAACGATGGCAACAGAGAATGCGATTGTCCTCGGTGCCAAAACGGCCAGAAACTGGATGCTTGGAAAAAAAATCGACCCCACCATGTTGGATTACATGTACTACGGGATCACGATCGCACAGCATCATATGTTTTACAGCCACACCTGGGCCGCCGCCATGCTGGTCGATAATGTGAAGGATTTACCCGCCCTCATGGTCAATCAGGCATGTACCACCTCAACCACCTGTCTCCATCTGTGCGCGGTGAATATTGAGACCGGCACTTATGAGACGGCATTTGCCCTGATGTCGGACCGATGTTCCAACGGACCGCACACGGTCTGGCCCAATCCGTTGGGGCCGGGCGCCGAGGTGGAATCGGAAAATTGGATGATGGACAATTTCGATGCCGACCCCAATGCAGGCCTGAAGATGGTCCAAACCGCTGAAAACGTGGCGAAGGAAAT
This sequence comes from Desulfatiglandaceae bacterium, assembly GCA_046496815.1. Classification (GTDB taxonomy): domain Bacteria; phylum Desulfobacterota; class DSM-4660; order Desulfatiglandales; family Desulfatiglandaceae; genus JAWOGN01. Next base: position 303 of record JAWOGN010000280.1, on the reverse strand, counting down.
AGGGACGACCAAAGAGGAATGTGATGCCGTCACCTTGAGGAGGTATGAGCAATACCAGGACGCCCTCGCGGATGACCGGTCATTTCAAAAAAGATATATGTTCCCCGTGGAGGTCAGGGTTTCCAGAAAAAAAACCGTCACGGTGGAAGCGGATGAGGGTGTTACCCCAACGACGGCCGAGGGTTTGGCAAGACTCAAGCCGGTTGAGCCCGGCGGCGTCATCTCTTTTGGTGCCCAGACCCATCCCGCGGATGGAAACTGCGGGTTTATCGTGACCACCCGGGACAAGGCCAGGGCCCTGAG
>JAWOGN010000160.1:0-3436 GCA_046496815.1 Desulfatiglandaceae bacterium | reverse complement strand
ATTCCGCGAGAAATGCCACTCTCGGGGAGGCTAAGCGGACATCTTTCGGTTTGGCAAAGAAGGCCGTTTCCAGTCCTCCGACGCCCACTTCAACCTCAAACCCCCGTTCTTCTAAAAAGTGGCTTAACCATTGACAGGCTTGATGTTCCTGGTAGGCAATTTCGGGGTTCTCGAAGAGTTTTTTGCTAAGTCCGAAAAGATCTTCCTTCATGCGATCCACCTGTCGAATGATCTCTTCTTTGATTCGTTCCAAATCGTTCCTCTCTCACCGGCCCTGCGACGGATCCGTCACCGTCTCCCGATTTATCGGGATTGCGGTCTTCTGAAAGAGACCCCGACGGCCCCTGTTGTTCTGCGAATGAGTTTTTTCAAAAATCTAAATTGTTACGTTGACTCAATGTTCCTGGGGTATGTCGATTTATTGGGGGCGGATTTTCTTCGCAAGGAGATTAGGCGGAAGACGCCACTGTGTCAAGACTAAATTGGCTTCGGCATGTCCAAAAACCTTTTTTTGGCGCAGTCGATGCGGGTTCAAGGGATTTACCTTTGAAAACGCTCATGGCTCCTCTTCAAACCGTATAATTTGGGAGACCTTGCTTTCCAGGACCTTGGTCTCGGACAGTATAACCTTGAGGTATTTCTTGTTTGGGTCATCATCGGGCGTTTTTGCATCCATTCTTCGGGCAAAACCACCAATCACCGTCAGAGGGTTTCGCAGTTCATGTGCGACCCTGTTTGCCACCTTGCCCTGTGCAGCAAGTCTTTCAGCCTCGATCAGTTGTCCGTTTTTTTCTTTCAACTCCTCGGTCCTTTGCTGAACTCTTTTTTCGAGTTCTTGACTGAATCGGTAGAGCTCTTCATGGGCTTTGCGCAGCGAATCTTCGGCTTGTTTACGCTCCGTCTCATCGCTGTAAACACACACAATTTCTCCGGACGGTAGTTTATAGACAAAATTATCTCTCCATCCAACAATCCTTTGATCTTTATAAAATGAAACGGGGAAATGCTCGGGTTTCCCGGTGGTCCACACTCTGCGCATGACATCGAGAAGCCCGAACTCCTCCACGGCGGGGAACATCTCCATAACGCGCTTGCCGATCAGTTCCTCCCTTTTGATGTTTTCGATTTCCTCGCCCGACTTATTGAAATCCACAAAAGTAAAATCTTGCCCGTCATTCAGAGCCCTATACACTGCAACGCCGTCCCTGGTGTGTTCAACGATTCCTCTGTAGCGCGCCTCGCTTTCTCGAAGTGCTTCCAATGCCGTTTTCCGTTGAGTGATATCCCGGTTGCTGGCGCGCCTGCCAAGGAACCTGCCATCGAGGCTGTACACCCGCTGACAGATGTGTGCAATCCAGCGCGTATCATTTTTGCGCGTGATAACCCGGAAGTCGAGCGTCATCACCTCCCGGTTTTTCAATTCATCTTTCGTGTGCCGGGCAATCAATTTACGATCGTCCGGGTGTGTAATCGCCTCCAGCAGCCCCGGATCTTTTTGAAATTCCTCCGGACGATAGCCTGTGATCCTTTCACATGACGGGGAGACATATACGTAGTCCCCGTCGGACCCAACCCAATATTCCCAGTCATAGGTAAAATCCGCCACAATGCGAAACCGTTCCTCGGCGTTCAGCCGCTCCTGGCCGTGACGCATCCGCTCCGCGACGTTTTGATTTAGCTCTCCGGCCTGTTTTTCCAGTTCCTCATCGGTTTGCTTCTTGGCCATTCGATCATCCTCTTAATAATGAGATCGGAAGCCGTCACCAAAAGCGAACTCTCCCCCGATCCATCTACGGATTTCTCTTGACAGAATGAAAACCCTCGTTAACATTATACGCAAAATCGTTCAATTATTCAAATTCGCAGGAACCACAAAGTGTTTGAGCGTTACCGCGTGTCTGGGTCGGCTTCCCGATTCAACCATTATGAGGGCTGAATATGGAACTGAGTTCTGATTTTTTTCAACTGATACAAGAAGCAGTGGAAAGTGCGGAAATTGCTTTCAAAGACGGAGATTTCGATGAAGCCGTGGACTATATGGAGCAAATTGGAGCCCTTGCCGCTGAGTGTATGCAGGAGTTGGAAGAACTTCTCGAGGGGACTGAAGGTGATTCATAGCCAATAGTCTCAAATCTTGACATCCGGCGGTGTGAGTTTACGGTAAGTGGGGCTGCACCTTCTGTAAAATTCAGCGTATTCCCAATATTCGCGGTTGCAGATCTGAGACTCGCAATGAATTGCTATCTATGACCTTGACGAACACATTGACATAATCCCGACGCGGACCCAGATAGAGATATCCGTAGAACGCATCATTGGGTCCCAAAATTCGATGCAGTCTTGGGTCAGGATTTTTGGCTTCAATCGAAGTGATAAGTTGCGTTAGTGTTTTTTCATCTTCCACTTTCATCCATTTTTCGCCGAAGAGCGTTTTATCGTCTGCTTTGGGATCAAAGATGATACCCCCGGTCCATCCCACACTCCTCCAATCCGCGTAATGGATGGCGTAATTCTCCCAATTTTCCTGCAATTCCCGAACCGTCGGCTTTTCCGTCCGTTCCAAGGCCGGACTGATTTTGCCATAGTTTGCACAGCCAACCATCAGGAATGACAACAGAACGCTTACAGCCGCCGGAATCATAAGCTTTCTGTTCATATGAGATCTCCCTCTTTGAGGTAGTACTCAATTGTCGAAACAACCCGAATCGTTTTGTGGCGCCGGCTCTCTTGTCTGATTCCGGTCGCTCTATCTCGCGGCAGGATCACAAAAACCCCTTGATTTGCCCGGCGAATATCTCCAAGCCGGCTTCCGGAATCCGCAGCAAACTGCTCCGCCGCGCGTCGTGCGTTTGCCGTGGCCTCAGCGATCATCTCCGGTTTCAGTTCGCTTAGGGTGGTGAATAAATAGCTGGGGCCCACATCCGGCCCTCCCATTGTGGACAGAATCACGCCTGCCTCAACAAGCTCGCCGATGTGTTGACCGGCGTTGTGGACTTTCTCAGGATCGTTGGTTCTCACCATGAGGGTTTGGGCGATGATATAACGACTTTGAGCAGGACTGTTCCGGTAGGGATTGGCCAGCAGGTCATTGACCTCCAGATTGTGAACTTCAACTGCCGCGGCATCAATCCCATGCTTCTGCAGGAAGGCGAGGACTTGTTCACGGTTCTTCTCGATCTTTGATTGTGCCTTGCTCAAATCATCATCGGTGGACACAAACCTGAGAGGCCACAGCGCGATATCCGCGGTTACGTCCCGCTCCGACACCCCCTTTACGGTAACGAAACGCTCTATAGCACGCCCCTGAAAAAAACCTTGCCCAATGAACCAGCCGGAAAGGGCAAGTCCCAGCGCAAGTGCGACTGCACTCAAGAGGGTGATGGTGTCTTTCATAACAAACCTCCGCACGGATTTTTTGTAACTCTATCAAAAAACC
>JAWOGN010000086.1:0-5074 GCA_046496815.1 Desulfatiglandaceae bacterium | reverse complement strand
GGCGTGTCTGAAAGAATGCTTTTCAGGGTCTTGCTCAAAGAGATGCCGCCGCTTCTCTTGCGCGCTCTTTTCTTGATGTCGCGGAAAAAGCGCTCCAAGATATTGTTCGTGCGTTGGGGCTGGATAAGCACCTCACCCTGAGCAGTGTGCACGGCGATGGGATCGGCAAAAAGCTTTTCCCAGTACGTGTCGATCTGATGAATCATCTTCTTGTACGATGCCGCTCTGATAAATTGATACAGTTTTGCTCTGATAAATTGATACACCTTTGTTCACAATGCTGCCCTGAGCGGTAGGGGGTTTCCCCTCTACTGACAGTCAATCTTCCCCCGTATTGGACTTCATAGAAACTTGCCTGTGAATAAGAAAGGTAGGAGGGTTTTAGAGAAAAAAATTCCTCTTTACAAGAGACATGCCCTCATTATACCGAAACTATTGCGCCAACAATAGTCAAGAGAAAGGCATAAGAGGGCATGTCCGGATACATAAGCAGTGTAAGTGAGCAGTTAGCTTTTTTGTAATCCAAATTCAAGCTTTTTTTCACGTTACCCCGAACTGGTACCGGCAAGGGGAGGTTCGAGGGCTTGTAGCCCAATATTATCGGGTTCTTCGTTCGGTACTGCACAAAAATCCTCATATAAGGAAATGCCTGAGCCGATGCCGGCATTGCCGCATTTTGTTTTTGACCCACCCTCGAAACTCTGGTCGCACTGACCTGGGTTGCCCATTTGGCTGCCGAGCTGCCCATCGAAAAAGGACTGCCTTAGAACGGTCTCGGGAATACTACCGGAGCGAGGAAGGTAGAACAAAGAAGAAGCATCTAAACGCCCGGCGTACCCATAAAAAACTGACAAAAGCGTCGCAAGAGCCTCCCTGTTTGAGCGGTGATGAAAGGGGTGTTTCAAGACCGCTTCTTTTGCACATTCGGATGGTCACGGAACTGGTGGAAGGTCGAAGGGTTGCCATGGAAGATATTTTTCGCATGGTGGATAGGATTTTGAGACAACTCAGCATGGACAAGGAGAAAAGATCCCCTTACGGTAGGCTTGCTTGGCCGAAAAGATCTCCGTAGAGGGCAAAGATGGTAACGCAGGTGGAGATTTCCAGTTTTGATTTGCGTTATGAAGGGTATCGGATGAGGTCGGCGGTCGCCGAGAAAGGGCTGCTTTTTTCCATTTCGGAGAAAGGGATCCATCATCCACTGCAAGGGGTGGACACCCGGGGAGCAGCCCGGATCTTGCTTGATGGCTTTAAGCGCTACCGGTGCGCAAAAAAGCTGGGCATCGAGATTGTGCCTTATTGTTCTCTTGGCGAGGATGAGGCCTTGGGGATCATGGAGCTGATCCGCATCTCAAATGCTAAAAGTCTCACCATCCTGGAGCAGGCCAAGTTGATCGATGAGCTCAAGAGCGTGCACAAAATGAGCGTGGGGGAGATCGCCGGGTGTCTGGAGAGAAGCAAGGCCTGGGTAAGCGTTCGCTGCGGCATCATCACGGAGATAAGCCCGTCGGTAATGAACAGGGTTTTGCGGGGCCAGTTTCCCGTTTATTCCTACATGTACACCCTGCGGTCGTTTATACGTATAAACGGTATAAGGAGAGAAGATGTGGATAGATTTGTCGAGTCGGTGTCGGGCAGAAATCTGAGTATTCGCGACATCGACATGCTTGCCCATGGGTATTTTAAAGGCACAAGGGAGTTCCGCGAGCAGATCGCAAACGGCAATATCTCCTGGGTGTTGAGTCGGATGAAAGAGACTTCGATCGCTTTGAGTGGTTGCAGCGAATCAGAAAAAGGGATGCTAAGAGACCTTGAGATCGTTCAGAAATATATGCAGCGGGTCCGCTATAAGAGCAAAGAGTCCCGATTTAGGAGTAACGGGTTTTTTGCCCAGGCAAATCTTCTGAGCGAAGGTATACTCAGGGGGTTTGACGGTTTTAAGAAAGCGGTACAAGAGCTCTATGATCGATCCGGACAAGCGTAAGGCGATATATTTGCTTCACACCGAAGGCATGGGCATTCGAGAGATCGCTCGCCGTCTGGGAATCAGTGCGAATACGGTGATCGCCATTATTGCGCAAAAGGGTGTTGTGCCCAAGAGCGACAGAGAGGACAAGATCCGGATCGATCCTGAACTCCTTATCCAGGTTCATCATGAATGCGAAGGTCGGATTCAGCGGGTCCATGAGAAACTCACGGAAGAGCACGGCATCGAGGTTGGCTATTCCACTTTAACCCGGATGATTCGGGAGATGGAATTGGGGAAATCTCAAAAAAGACGCTGCGCCAAAGTTCCCGACCAGCCCGGCGCCGAGATGCAACACGATACCTCCGACTACCGGGTCAAGATCGCAGAGAAGATGGTGAAAGTGATCGGAAGCCTTTTATATTTTCGCTACTGCAAAGTGCGGTATCTGAAATTTTATCGTTCCTTTAATCGTTTTAAGATGAAGTGTTTTTTTCATGAGGCGCTGAGCTTTTGGGGGTATGGGGCCGGGGTGTGCATCATTGACAACACCAATCTGGCCCGGCTTCGGGGAACAGGGAAAAACGCGGTTATTGGTCCTGAGATGGAGGCGTTTGCCAAGCAGTACGGGTTCGAATTTGTCTGTCATGAAAAAGGGCATAGTGATCGCAAAGCCGGCAATGAGAGGGGATTTTTTACAGTAGAGACCAATTTTTTTCCCGGCCGCAAATTTGAAAGCCTGGAAGACATGAACCGTCAAGCCTTTGAGTGGGCCACCGTGAGAATGGCAAACAGACCCACCGGGAAAACCGGCTTGATTCCGACAAAAGCCTTTGAATCTGAAAAACCCTATCTGAGGAAGCTTCCCCCCGTGTTAACCCCGCCCTATCTTTTCCACAAAAGAGGGACAGACCAGTACGGGTATGTATTGTTCGACGGCAATTTTTATTGGCTCCCCGGACAGTCGCGCTATGACGTGAGCGTGCTTCAATACGCTGATCGGATAGATATTTATCATCGCCGAGAATTACTGGCAGATTTTGACTTGCCCCCCGACGGGGTCAGAAACCAGGTGTTTGTCCCGAAGGGCTATCCCAATCCGCCCCAACAACCCAAATATCGGAAAAAGCCCGCCACTGAGGAAGAAAAAAAGCTGCGAGCACTTGCCGGTGAAGTGGATGGCTATTTGGCCTTTTTAAAAACCCAAAAGGGGGTTCAATGGCACCAGTCTATCCGAGCCCTCTACGGTCTGTATCAAAAGACGACCCTGCCCCTGTTTGTCAAAACGATCAAACGGGCCTTGAAGTATCACATCACCGACATGAAAACCGTGGAGCGGATCGCCTTGTTGCAGATCAACGCGGCCCATTATCAGCTGCCCTTGGTGGAAATCGATGAGAATTTGCACGATCGAGACTCCTATCGTGAAGGCTGCTTCAGCGATTCGGTCGATCTGTCCATGTATGACCGGATGATGGAGGAAGAGGATGGATGAGAAGTTTCTAAAGATGCTCAAATATCTCCGTCTTTACGGACTCGCTTCAAACTGGGAGCATTACATCGAGATGGCTGAAAAGAAAAGCTTCTCCCACCTTCAGCTGCTCAAATATGTGGTGGAAGAAGAACATCGCATCAAAATGGAGAGCTCCAGGAAGCTAAGACTTAAACGGGCAAAGATTCCCGAGATCTTAGGGATGGAAACATTCCCCTTTGACAGGCAGCCGAAGCTCAACAAATCAAAGATGCTCGAATTATACGATTCCTTTACCTACATGGCAAAAAGGCAGAACCTCATCTTCATTGGTCCCACCGGCACCGGCAAGACCGGCCTGGCCACCGCCTTTTTGCTCCAAGCCATCAATCACGGACACAGCGGGCGATTTATCTTGTTTCCCGAACTCATCGAGACCCTTTATAAATCCTTGGCCGATCGCTCCGAGGCAAAACTCATGAAACAGTTTGTCTCCTACGACTGCCTTCTCATCGATGAGATCGGCTACGTAGAGGTTGAGCCCGTGCAGGTAGGACTGTTTTTTACCCTCATGCACAAAAGACACAAGGAAAAAACCACGCTCATTACATCCAACCTCGGGTTTTCACAATGGACATCGTTTCTGAAAAACGACCACCTCAGCGCAGCCTTGATCGATCGGTTGACCGAAAACAGCCACGTGATCAACATGAAAAACTGCATCAGTTTAAGGCCAAAACTCGGCCAAACACAATGAGGACAGGAAAGGAACATGAAACCTCGCTTTTCTGCTCAACACCTGCGCACCATCCGCAACAACGTTCCCATCGGAAAAGTAATGGAAGAATGCTTGCAGGTCCCTTGCAAAATCACTCGCGGCATCTTGCGCTTTTGCTGTCCCCTGTGCAGGGAATTTGACACTGCGATCAACCCCCGAACCAACCTGGCAAGATGTTTTTCGTGTGAAAAAAACTTCAACCCCATCGACATGGTTATGGCGGTCAGAAACACCGGCTTTACCGAAAGCGTAAACTTCCTGGAAATGTTCCAACGAAGCTCCTTTGATGGAAAACGACATGCTGTCCTCGGCCAACACACCTGCCGCCTTCCTCAACACAACTCACCCCGCAGCTTCCACCATGGGAAAGACTTGGTCCCTATCGGAGATATCTTAGCTCCCCTATGTAAGCAAAATCCAAACACTCGGAATAAAGCCGAATCCTTGCCCCTGACCAACACCATTGCCAAGCTTGAGTTGGAGATCCAATCCCTGGCCCAGCAAATAAAACAACTCAAAACCATCATTCACGCCCTTCAGCATAACTAGCAGTTTCCACGGCTGGGTCACTTTCCATGAAGGAAACACGGGGTAAAAACCTGCGGGCTCACCTTGCGCTTACGACTAGACGGGTTAGCGTTAAACCTACTTATTGTCCTCATCGCTGTGGATGAACGTATGAATTTATCTGAGCGAAAGTGTATCAATTTATCTGAGTGGTATAGCTCCGTTTTTGTAAAAAGGAAAAGCGTCTTTCAGGCGCTTGATTTCAGCCTTCTTTCTTGATTCATCCCAATCAAAAAGCTCGGCCAATTCGTTGGCCGTCTCCATGGCCCTCTTGGGATTGTCCCCTAGATTG